>NZ_JBHXVG010000082.1:0-11971 GCF_042672405.1 Streptomyces sp. NPDC127197
CCGGCACCCTCCGCCGCAACGAAGGCACCCTCACCCGCCTCCTCACCTCCGCCGCCCACCTCCACACCCACGGCCACCCCATCAACTGGCCCCTCCACAGCGGTACTCCAGTAGCGGACCTCCCCACCTACCCCTTCCAGCACCAGCGCTACTGGCCCGCGACGGCCACCGTACGGCCCGTGGACGCCGTGTCCATCGGGCTGGGCGTCGCCGGTCATCCGCTGCTGGGGGCGGCCGTGGAAGTGGCGGGCACGGACTCGTACCTCCTCGCCGGTCGGCTGTCTCTCCAGAGCCACCCCTGGCTGGCAGACCACGCCGTCGCCGGAACCGTCCTGCTCCCCGGCACCGGTTTCCTCGAACTCGCCCTCCAGGCCGGCCACCACGTCGACTGCGGCACCATCGAGGAACTCACCCTCGAAGCACCCCTGATCCTGCCCGAGAAGGGCGGGGTCCGTGTCCAGGTCCGGCTCGGGGAGGCCGATGAGGCCGGCCGGCGTGAGCTGAACCTGCACTCGCGGGCGCAGGACGCCGGGGACGACGAACCGTGGACCCTGCATGCCACCGGCACGCTGGCCCCCGCCCAGCGGGCTCCGGAGCCGGACGACGGCCTGGCCGTCTGGCCGCCCGCCGGTGCGGAGGCGGTCACCGTGGCGGACGCGTACGACCGGCTGGCCGAGCAGGGCGTCGAGTACGGCCCTGCCTTCCAGGGGCTGCGGGCGGCGTGGCGGCGCGGTGACGAGGTGTTCGCCGAGGTCGCCCTGGCGGAGGAGGAGTCCGCCGCAGCCGCGGAGTACGGCATCCACCCGGCGCTGCTCGACGCGGCGCTCCAGCCGCTGGGGCTGGGCGTACTGCTGCCGGACCCCGGTGCGGGACTTACGCGGCGTCCGTTCGCGTGGAGCGGGGTGACCCTCCACGCGCAGGGCGCGGACGCGGTCCGGGTACGGATCGCCCTGGCCGGTGAGGACGCCGTGTCCGTCACGGTGGCCGACCCTGCGGGCCGGCCGGTCGCCTCCGTCGACGTACTGACGCTGCGGCAGGTCGGCGCGGAGCAGCTCGCGGGGGCGCGGGAGGCGCGCGGCGAGTCGCTGTTCCGGGTGGAATGGGTGCCGGTCGCGGTGTCGGGACCCGGTACGCCCGCCGGACGGTGGGCGCTCGTCGGCGGCGGCAGCAGCGGTCACCGCAACGTCGACGTGTACGAGGATCTCGGCAGCCTGGCCGTCTCGGCCGCGCCCGTCCCGGAGCTGGTCTTCACGCGCTTCCCGGACACCGGCGCCGGCACCGCGCCGGATAACGGCACCACAGCGGATTCCGGCACCACGCCGGCCGCCGGCACCGCGGACGCCGTACGCCAGGTCACGCACCGCGCCCTGGATCTCGTCCGGACCTGGCTGGCCGATGAGCGGTTCGCCGCGTCGCGGCTGGTGATCCTGGCCGGGCAGGGCCTGACCGGTGCACCGGTCTGGGGTCTGGTCAGGTCGGCGCAGGTCGAGCATCCCGGCCGCTTCGTCCTTGTGGAGACGGAAGGGCCGTCCGGCCAGGACGGCGGCGAGCCCGACTGGGAGACGCTGGCGGCCGCGGCGGCCGGTGACGAGACCCAGTTGCGGCTGCGCGGCACCGAGGTCAGCGCACCGCGTCTGGCCCGTGCCGCCCGCCCCGTCGAGGCGGACGCCGGCTTCGCGGCCGGGGGCACGGTCCTGCTGACCGGTGCCTCGGGTGGGCTCGCCCGTCTGCTGGCCCGCCATCTGGTGGCCGAGCGCGGGGTGCGGAATCTGCTGCTCACCAGTCGTCGCGGTACCGCCGCCGACGGCATGCCGGAGCTGGTGGCCGAGCTGACCGGGCTGGGCGCCACGGTCGAGGTGGCCGCCTGTGACGTCGCCGACCGGGACGCGCTGGCCGGGCTGCTGGCCGCCGTACCGGCGGAGCGCCCGCTCACCGCCGTGGTGCACACCGCGGCCGTCCTGGACGACGGGGTGGTCGAGGCGCTGACTCCGGAGCGGGTCGACCGGGTGCTGCGGCCGAAGGTCGACGGCGCGCTGAATCTGCATGCGCTGACCGAGCATCTGGACCTGTCCGCGTTCGTGCTGTTCTCCTCGCTCTCGGGCACGCTCGGCGGCGCGGGGCTGGCCAACTACTCGGCGGCCAATGCCTTCCTCGACGCCCTCGCCCGCCACCGGCACGACCGTGGGCTGCCCGCGGTGTCGCTGGCCTGGGGGCTGTGGGAGCAGCGCAGCGGTATGGCCGGGCGGCTGAGCGAGGTGGACCTGGCGCGGATGTCCCGCGTGGGTGCGGCGCCGATGTCGGCGGAGGAGGGCCTCGCCCTGTTCGACGCCGCCACCTCGCTGGGTGAAGCCGTGGTCGTGCCGGCCCGTCTGGATCTGGCGGAGCTGCGCACGCAGGCGGCGGCCGGTGTCATGGCGCCCCTGTTCCGCGGAGTCGTCCGTACGTCGGCCGTCCGGCGTACGGCGGCCGGGTCCGGGGGCCGTACCGAGGAAGGCGCGTCCGGGATCGCCGGCCGGCTGGCCGGGCTGGCCCGGGCCGATCAGGAGCGGATGGTGCTGGATCTCGTACGGGAGCAGGTCACGGCCGTGCTCGGGCATGCCTCGCCCGAGGAGGTGCGGGCGAACCGGGCCTTCAAGGATCTCGGGTTCGACTCGCTGACCTCCGTCGAGCTGCGCAACCGGCTCCGGTCGGCGACCGGGCTGCGGCTGACCCCGACCCTGGTGTTCGACCACCCCAACCCGGCCGCCCTCGCGCAGCGGCTGCTGGACGAACTCGTACCGCAGGCGCAGGACGGCGGGCTGCCGCTGTCGGCGGAGCTGGAGCGGCTGGAGGCCGCGTTCCAGGAGTCCGCCCTCGACGACGACGCACGGGGCAAGATCGCGGCCCGCTTGCAGGCCCTGCTCTGGAAGTGGGACGACACCCGCGGCGCCGCGCACGACGACGCCGACGGGCTCGCGGAGGACGGGGAGTTCGACCCCGTCAGCGACGACGAGATGTTCGACCTCATCGACAAGGAGCTGGGCCAGCTCTGATCCCGGGTCCGTGCCGCCCCGCGCGGGCGGCACGGACCGAGCCCCGAGCCGAGCGCTGCCGCCTCTCTTCCCCACCGTGCCACCTGACCACTGGCCTTCCAGCCCCTGGCCTTCTGACCACCGGCCCTCTGACCATTGGCCTTTCTAGGACGTGACCTGATGTCAAAGCCCGCCCGTTCCTCCGACGCCGCCCAGAACATGACCGAGGACAAGCTCCGCGACTACCTCAAGCGCGTCGTCAACGACCTGCGCCAGACCCGCCGCCGGCTCAGCGAGGCGGAGGCCAAGGATCATGAGCCGATCGCCATCATCGGCATGAGCTGCCGATTCCCGGGTGACGTCCGTTCCCCGGAGGATCTCTGGCGGGTCGTCACCGAGGGCCGCGACGCGATCTCCGCGTTCCCCGACAACCGTGGCTGGGACCTGGAGGCGCTGTACGACGCCGACCCGGACCGCTCCGGCACGTCGTACGTGCGGGAGGGCGGCTTCCTGTACGACGCGGCCGACTTCGACCCGGCGTTCTTCGGCATCTCGCCGCGCGAGGCCCTGGCGATGGACCCGCAGCAGCGGCTGCTGCTTGAGACGTCCTGGGAGGCGTTCGAGCGGGCCGGCATCGACCCTCAGTCGCTGCGCGGCAGCAAGGCCGGGGTGTTCGTCGGCAGCAACTACCAGGACTACGCCACCCGGCTGCCCGAGGTGCCCGCGGAACTGGAGGGGCATCTCGGGATCGGCAACACGCCGAGCGTGGTGTCCGGCAGGGTGGCGTACACCCTCGGCCTGGAGGGCCCGGCCGTCACCGTCGACACAGCCTGCTCGTCCTCGCTGGTCGCGCTGCATCTGGCGTGCCACGCGCTGCGGCAGGGCGACTGCTCGATGGCGCTGGCCGGGGGCATCTCCGTCATGTCCTCGCCGGCCTCGTTCATCGAGTTCAGCCGGCAGCGGGGACTAGCCCCGGACGCCCGGGTCAAGGCCTTCGCGTCGGGTGCGGACGGGACGGCGCTGTCCGAGGGCATCGGCATGCTGCTGGTGGAGCGGCTGTCGGACGCGCGCCGCAACGGGCACCGTGTACTCGCCGTGATCCGCGGCAGCGCGATCAACCAGGACGGGGCGAGCAACGGCCTGACGGCGCCCAACGGCCCGTCGCAGGAACGGGTCATCCGCCAGGCGCTGGCCGCCGCTCGCCTGACGCCCGACCAGGTCGACGTGGTCGAGGCGCACGGCACCGGCACCAAGCTGGGCGACCCGATCGAGGCGCAGGCACTGATCGCCACGTACGGCCAGGACCGCCCCGCCGACCGCCCCCTGTGGCTCGGCTCGGTGAAGTCCAACATCGGCCACACCCAGGCCGCGGCCGGTGCCGCCTCGATCATCAAGATGGTCATGGCCCTGAACCAGAGCCTGCTGCCCCGCACCCTGCACGTGGACGAGCCGTCCTCCCGTATCGACTGGGAGGCCGGCGCGGTCTCGCTGCTCACGGACGAGGTGCACTGGCCGGTGGGCGACCGGCCGCGACGGGCCGGTGTCTCCTCCTTCGGGATCAGCGGCACCAACGCGCATGCCGTGCTGGAGGAGGCTCCGCCCGTCGAGGCGGACGACGAACAGGGCGCCACGCCGGCCGAGCCGCGCGCGACCACGGACGTGGTGATGCCGTGGGTGATCTCCGCCCGGACCGCGGACGCCCTGCGCGCCCAGGCACGACAGCTCCGCGCGTACGTGGAGGGACACCCGGACCTGGACACCGCCGCCGTCGCCCACGCGCTGGCCACGACCCGGTCCGCGTTCGAGCACCGGGCGGTCGCGCTGGGCAGCAGCCCCGGCGAACTCCTCAAGTCCCTCGACGCCCTCACCCACGGCGAGCCCTCACCCCACGTCGTGCAGGGCATCGCGCCCGACGAGACCGGCAAGACGGTCTTCGTCTTTCCCGGGCAGGGGACGCAGTGGGCCGGCATGGGCACCGACCTCCTCGACAGCGTCCCGGTGTTCACGGAGTCCATCGCCCGCTGTGAGGAGGCGCTGGCGCCCTACGTCGACTGGTCGTTGACCGAGGTTCTGCGTTCCCGCGCCGACCTGGACCGCGTGGACGTCATCCAGCCCGTCACCTGGGCCGTGATGGTCTCCCTCGCCGCCACCTGGCAGCACCTGGGCATCCGGCCCGACGCGGTGGTCGGCCACTCCCAGGGAGAGATCGCCGCCGCGGCCGTCGCCGGCGCGCTGTCGCTGGAGGACGCCGCCAAGGTCGTCGCCCGACGCGCACAGATCATCGGCCGGCACCTCGCCGGGCTGGGCACCATGGCCTCCATCCCGCTATCCGCCGACACGGTCGCGGAACACCTGGCCGGCATCAGCGGCGTCGGCATCGCCGCCGTCAACGGCCCCAACAGCACCGTCGTATCCGGGGACAAAAACGCCGTCGAGGCCCTGGTCGCCCAGCTCCAGGAACGGGACATACGGGCCCGGCTCATCCCCGTCGACTACGCCTCACACTCCGCACACGTCGAAACCATCCAGGACGACATCACCACCGCACTCGCCGGGATCACACCCCAGCCCTCTGAGGTCCCGTTCTTCTCCACCGTCGAACCCGGCTTCCTCAACACCGAGGAACTGGACGCCGGTTACTGGTACCGGAACCTCCGCCAGACCGTCCACTTCCACACCGCCATCCAGCAGCTCACCGAGGCCGGCCACACCACCTACATCGAAACCAGCGCCCACCCCGTCCTCACCTACAGCATCGAAGAAACCGGACCCGACACCCTCATCACCACCGGCACCCTCCGCCGCAACGAAGGCACCCTCACCCGCCTCCTCACCTCCGCCGCCCACCTCCACACCCACGGCCACCCCATCAACTGGCCCCTCAACAGCCGCGATCGGGTGACCGACCTGCCCACCTACCCCTTCCAACACCAGCGCTACTGGATCGACGCACCGGAAACCACGGCGGCACACGCCCCCGTCCCGGCGACGGACATCGTCGACACGCGTTTCTGGGAGGCCGTGGAGAACGAGGACTGGGAGTCGCTCGCAGACACGCTCGCCGTGCCCGACGACGCCTCGCTCAGCACGGTGCTTCCGGCGCTCGCGTCCTGGCGGCAGGAGCGCAGGCGCGAAGCCGCGGTGAACAACTGGCGCTACGGGATCAGCTGGAAGCCGGTGGCCGACGGGGGTGCCGCGACCGGACTCGGGGGGACCTGGCTCGCGGTCTTCCCGGAAGGGCGGGCCACCGACGACGTCGTCCGTACGGCCGCCGAGGGACTGGCGAGGCACGGCGCGCAGGTCGTACCGCTGGAGCTGAACACCTCCGAGGCTGCCCGTGGGACGTACCTCGACCTCATCGGCGAGACGCTGTCCGCCCAGGACTCTCCGCCGGCCGGCGTGCTCTCCTTCCTCGCGCTCGACGAGCAGCCCTGCCCCGCCCATCCCGCGATGACCGCGGGCGTCGCCGGGACGCTCGCTCTCGTCCAGGCCCTCGGTGACGCACGCCTTGAGGTCCCGGTGTGGTTCGGCACGTGCGGCGCGGTGGCGGTCGGGGCCTCCGACACCCTGACCAGCCCGGCGCAGGCGCAGGTCTGGGGTCTGGGCCGGGTCGCCGCGCTGGAGCAGCCCGAGCGCTGGGGCGGTCTCGTCGATCTGCCGCGGCAGCTGGACGACCGGGCCCGGGCGCGCCTGTGCGCGGTGCTGGCCGGGCTGGCGGGCGAGGACCAGGTGGCGATCCGCCCCTCGGGCGTCTTCGCCCGGCGCCTGGTGCGCTCCCCGCTGGACGTGCAGACGCCCGAGTCGGCGGCACCCGGCTGGCGGACCAGCGACACGGCGCTGGTGACCGGCGGGACGGGAGCCCTCGGTCCGCACATCGCGCGGTGGCTCGCCTCGAACGGAGCCGAGCATGTAGTGCTGACCAGCAGGCGCGGTCCGTCCGCTCCGGGCATGTCCGAGCTGGCGACGGAACTCGCCGCCGAGGGGGTCCGTCTCACGGTGGCCGCGTGCGACGCCGCCGACCGGGAGGCGCTCGCCGGTGTGCTGGAGCAGTTGAAGGCGGACGGCGAGCGGCTGCGCACGGTCGTGCACGCCGCCGCGTTCATCGAGCTGGCGTCGCTGGCCGAGTCGGGGCTCGACGAGTTCGCGGACGTACTGGCCGCGAAGGTGGCGGGCGCCGCCCATCTGGACGAGCTGCTGGGCAGCGACGACCTCGACGCGTTCGTGCTGTTCTCCTCCATCGCCGGTGTCTGGGGCAGCGGCGACCATGGCGCCTACGCCGCCGCCAACGCCTATCTGGACGCGCTCGCGGAACAGCGCCGGGCCCAGGGCCTGAAAGCCAGTTCGATCGCCTGGGGCGTGTGGAACGTGTGGGACCCGGAGCGGCTTCCGGAGGGCGTCAAGCCCGAGCAGCTGCAGGCGCGGGGCCTGCCGTTCCTCGACCCGGACACGGCCTTCGCCGCCATGCGCCAGATCCTCGCGCACGACGAGACCTTCGTGGCCGTGGCCGAGGTGGACTGGGAGCGCTTCGTGCCGGTCTTCACCTCGGCGGGGCCCCGCCCGCTGCTCGCCGGTGTGCTGGAGGCGCGGCGGGAGATCGAGGCGGCCACGTCCCCGGCCACCGGCATCTCGTCGGGGCCGGGGCGCGCACCGAGCGCTCCGTCGTCGCCGCTGCGCGATCGGCTGGAGGGCCTCGGCGCCGAGGAGCGGGACCGGGTGCTGCTCGACCTGGTCCGCGACCAGGCGGCTTCGGTCCTCGGCCATGCCTCCGGGGAGGCGGTCGAGCCGGGGCGGGCGTTCCGTGATCTGGGCTTCGACTCGCTGACCGCGGTCGAGCTGCGCAACCGGCTCAATACGGCCACTGGTCTGCGGCTGCCAGCGACCCTGGTCTTCGACTACCCCTCCCCCGGCGTGCTCGCCGGTCACCTGCGGGACGAGTTCTTCGGCGCGCTGCCGGACACCGCGCCGGCCGGGTCCGCCGCGGCGCCGCCGGCCCTGCCGTCCGCCGACGACGACCCGATCGTCATCATCGGCATGGGGTGCCGCTTCCCCGGAGGCGTGCGCTCGCCCGAGGAGCTGTGGGAGCTGCTGCTGTGCGGCGGCGATGTGATTTCCGGGCTGCCGACCGACCGCGGCTGGGACCTCGACGCGCTGTACGACCCTGACCCGGAGCAGCGCGGCAAGTCGTACACCCGCCACGGCGGATTCCTTTACGACGCCGCCGACTTCGACCCCGCGTTCTTCGGCATCTCGCCGCGCGAGGCCCTGGCCATGGACCCGCAGCAGCGGCTGCTGCTGGAGACGTCCTGGGAGGCCTTCGAGCGGGCCGGCATCAACCCCCAGACCCTGCGGGGCAGCCGTACGTCCGTCTTCGCGGGCGTCAGCTATCACGACTACGGCTCGCGCCTCGGTGAGACTCCGGAAGAGGTCGAGGGCTACCTCGGTACGGGCAACACCGCGAGCATCGCCTCGGGCCGTGTCTCGTACGTCCTCGGCCTGGAGGGTGCCGCGGTCACGCTGGACACGGGCTGCTCGTCGTCGCTGGTCGCACTCCATCTCGCGGCGCAGTCGCTGCGCCAGGGCGAGTCCACGCTGGCGCTGGCCGGCGGTGTGTCCGTGATGGCGGTGCCCACCTCCTTCACCGAGTTCAGCCGCCAGCGTGGCCTGTCCGTGGACGGCCGGTGCCGGGCGTTCTCCGCGGACGCTGACGGCATGGGCATGTCCGAAGGCGTGGGCATGCTGCTGCTGGAGCGGCTGTCGGACGCGCGGCGCAACGGACACCGGGTCCTGGCCGTGGTCCGGGGTACGGCGATGAACCAGGACGGCGCGAGCAACGGTCTAACTGCGCCGAACGGCCCTTCCCAGCAGCGGGTGATCCGGCAGGCCCTCGCCAACGCCCGCCTCACCCCCGACCAGGTCGACGCCGTCGAAGCACACGGCACCGGCACCAAGCTGGGCGACCCGATCGAAGCCCAGGCACTGATCGCCACGTACGGCCAGGACCGCCCCGCCGACCGCCCCCTGTGGCTCGGCTCGGTGAAGTCCAACATCGGCCACACCCAGGCCGCTTCGGGTGTCGCGGGTCTCATCAAGATGGTCATGGCTCTTCAGCACGGCGTCCTGCCGAGGACGCTGCACGTCGGTGAGCCGACGCCGAAGGTGGACTGGTCGGCCGGAGCCGTCGCCCTGCTGACCGAGGAGACCGCCTGGCCCAGCACGGGTCAGCCGCGCCGCGCGGGCGTCTCGTCGTTCGGCATCAGCGGCACCAACACGCACGCCGTGCTGGAGCAGGCACCGGACGAGGAGCCGGCCCCGGCCGCGGGGTCGACGGACGAGGTGGTGCCGTGGGTGATCTCCGCCCGGGCCACGGACGCACTGCGGGCCCATGCCCGACAGCTCCGCGAGTACGTGGAGGGACACCTGGCCCTGGACACGGCGGCCGTCGCCGACACGCTCGTCAACGGACGCGCCCTGTTCGAACACCGTGCCGTCGTCCTTGCCGAGACCTCCGACGTCCTCACTGCGGCGCTCGATGCCCTCGCCACCGGGCAGCCCCACACCCATCTCGTCCAGGGGCAGGCCAAGACCACCGGCAAGACGGTCTTCGTCTTTCCCGGGCAGGGGACGCAGTGGGCCGGCATGGGCACCGACCTCCTCGACAGCGTCCCGGTGTTCACGGAGTCCATCGCCCGCTGTGAGGAGGCGCTGGCGCCCTACGTCGACTGGTCGTTGACCGAGGTTCTGCGTTCCCGCGCGGAGCTGGACCGCGTGGACGTCATCCAGCCCGTCACCTGGGCCGTGATGGTCTCCCTGGCCGCCACCTGGCAGCACCTGGGCATCCGGCCCGACGCGGTGGTCGGCCACTCCCAGGGCGAGATCGCCGCCGCGGCGGTAGCGGGTGCACTGTCGCTGGAGGACGCGGCCAAGGTCGTCGCCGTCCGCGCGCAGATCATCGGCCGGCACCTCGCCGGGCTGGGCACCATGGCCTCCATCCCGCTATCCGCCGACACGGTCGCGGAACACCTGGCCGGCATCAGCGGCGTCGGCATCGCCGCCGTCAACGGGCCCAACAGCACCGTCGTATCCGGGGACAAAAACGCCGTCGAGGCCCTGGTGGCCCAGCTCCAGGAACGGGACATACGGGCCCGGCTGATCCCCGTCGACTACGCCTCACACTCCGCACACGTCGAAACCATCCAGGACGACATCACCACCGCACTCGCCGGGATCACACCCCAGCCCTCTGAGGTCCCGTTCTTCTCCACCGTCGAACCCGGCTTCCTCAACACCGAGGAACTGGACGCCGGTTACTGGTACCGGAACCTCCGCCAGACCGTCCACTTCCACACCGCCATCCAGCAGCTCACCGAGGCCGGCCACACCACCTACATCGAAACCAGCGCCCACCCCGTCCTCACCTACAGCATCGAAGAAACCGGACCCGACACCCTCACCACCACCGGCACCCTCCGCCGCAACGAAGGCACCCTCACCCGCCTCCTCACCTCCGCCGCCCACCTCCACACCCACGGCCACCCCATCAACTGGCCCCTCCACAGCCGCGATCGGGTGACCGATCTCCCCACCTACCCCTTCCAACACCAGCGCTACTGGATCAACCCCACCAGCGACAGCCGTACGAACCTCTCCGGGGTGGGTCTGGCGGCCGCCGGGCACCCGCTGCTGGGGGCGGCCGTGGAGCTGGCGGGCACGGACTCCTACCTGTTCACCGGTCGGCTGTCTCTGCAGAGCCACCCCTGGCTGGCGGACCACGCCGTGGCCGGAACCGTCCTGCTCCCCGGCACCGGGTTCCTCGAACTCGCCCTCCAGGCCGGCCACCACGTCGACTGCGGCACCGTCGAGGAGCTCACCCTCGAAGCACCCCTGATCCTTCCTGAACGGGGCGGAGTGGACGTGCAGGTGAACGTGAGCGCCGACGACGACTCGGGGCGGCGTGAGCTGAGCCTCCACTCGCGTGCGCAGGACGCCGACAGCGACGAGCCGTGGACCCGGCACGCCACCGGCACCCTGGCCCCCACACAGCAGTCCCCGCGGCCGGACGCCGGCCTGACCACGTGGCCGCCGGCCGGGGCCGAGCCGGTGGAGACCGAGGGCTACTACGACCGGCTGGCCGAGCAGGGCTACGGGTACGGTCCTGCCTTCCACGGCCTGCGGGCGGCGTGGCGGCGCGGTGACGAGGTGTTCGCCGAGGTCGCGCTGCCGGAGGAGGAGTTCGCCGATGCCGCGGAGTACGGAATCCACCCGGCGCTGATGGACGCGGCGCTGCACGCGCTGGGCCTTGGCGTGCTGCCTGCAGCGGGCGAGGGCCAGGCGCGGCTGCCGTTCTCGTGGAGCGGTGTGACCCTGCACGCGGCAGGCGCCGCCGCGCTGCGGGTGCGTGTGGCGCCGCTGGGGGACGCCGAGGACGCGGTGTCGGTCACCGTGGCCGACCCGACCGGCGCGCCGGTCGCCACGGCCGAGTCGCTGGTCGTACGGCCGGTGGTCACCGCGCAGCTGGGGGCGGCCGGTTCATCCGTGAACGACAGCCTGTTCCGTATGGACTGGGTGACGCCCTCCGCGGGGTCCGCGGGGGCCTCTCCCATCGAGGCGCGGCGCTGGGCGGTCGTCGGGCCGGACCCGCTGAAGGTGGGGCGGACGCTGGAGGAGACCGGTGCGACGGTGTTCGCGGCCGACGACCTGGACTCCGTGGCCATGCTGGACGCCGTTCCGGACGTGGTGGTCGTGCCGTACGCGCCTCAGCAGGACGGCACCGACAAGCTCGCCGCACGGGTCCATGAGGTGCTGCACGGGGTGCTGGACCTGGTTCAGGGGTGGCTGGCGGACGAGCGTCTCGCCGGCTCCCGGCTGGTCCTGCTCACCCGCAACGCGGTCGTCACCTCACCCCAGGACACCCCCGACCTGGAACACGCCGCCCTCTGGGGCCTCATCCGCTCCGCCCAGTC
>NZ_JBHXVG010000083.1:0-11544 GCF_042672405.1 Streptomyces sp. NPDC127197
GTAGGGGGTGAAGGTGCCGGGGGGTGTGATGCCGATGGCGTGGAGGTAGGCGGCTTCGTAGTCGGCTTCGGCGAGGGCGGCGGTGGTGCCGATGGCGTCGGTGATCTGGGTGAGGAGGCCGATGCCGCGGGGGCGGGCCCAGGCGTCGACGGTGGCCTGCAGTTCCCGGGCGCGGCCCACCTGGCCCCGCAGCGCAGCCAACAAACCCAGCTGTGCCTGCGTGTGAAAGACGTAAAGTGTGTGCCGGTGTGTTTTCGCCAGCTCCAGGCAGCGCTGTCCGGTCCGCTCGGCCTCGTCCCACTCACCGACCGCGATCTGGTCCATCATGATCATTTGCAGGATGGACATGATGTTGGTCAGGGCCCCCGTCTCCACCTCGCGGTCCACGGTGCGCTGCAGAAGCGGCCGGAACTGGCTGAGCGTGTCCACGTGGTAGGCGGCGACGGACAACTTGGAGACATCCGTCGGCTCCAGGTCGCGGAGACCGAAGAAGGCGCGCTCCACCCGCTCCCGCACACCGGTGCCGCGACGCACCACGTCGCTCCAGGCGTCCTGATAGATGCGCGAATGTGAGGGCACCAGGTCGCCCAGCGAGTCCAGGAGCTCATGAGTGCGCTCCCACGCGTCCTCGTTGCCCGCGTACATGTTGACGGCCAGCAGCAGGTCGACCAAGCGGGTGAGCGTCTCGTTCGGCTCCCGTACCCCGTCGGCGCGCATGCTCTCGATCGTCGCGAAGACCTGGCGTTGCGCGGACCGCACGTCCCCGTCCTCCCGCGCGGCGGCGAGGGAGGTGAGATAGTCCGACACGACCGCCGAGGCCGGGGAATCGCTGTTGCCGGACCCGGTGTCCGAGCGGACCAACAGCCGGGCCTGGTCCAGCTGACCGGCATCTCCGGCGGCGAAGGCTGCGCTGTTCAGTCGTCTGGTTCGGTCTTCGCGGTTTTCGCTGAGTTCTGCGGCGCGGGTCAGCCAGGTGACGGCGGCCACCGCGCCGCCGCGGCGGGTGGCGGATTCGGCTGCTGCTTCGAGTGCGGCGGCGACTTCTTCGTCGGGATCGACGGTTGCGGCGGCCAGGTGGGTGGCGTGTCGTTCGATGTCGTCGCGGTGGACTTGGGCCAGGGCAGTGTGTGCTGTGCGTCGTTCGTTGGGGGTGGCGAGCTGGACGACGGTGGAGCGCACCAGGGGGTGGCGGAAGACGAAGTCGCCGGTGAGGGGGTCGATGTCGAGCAGGCCGCAGGTGGCTGCCTGGTCGGCGTCGCGCATGCGGTAGCGGGTGCTGCGGGTGCGGTCGGCGGCTGTGCCCGATCCGACGCCGTCCAGGGCACCGCGCAGCAGCTCAGCGCGCACCGGCTCGCCGAGGGACTTGATGCGCGCGCCGTACACCTGCTGCAGGCGCAGGGGCAGCGGGATGCCGGTGTACCCGAACAGTTCCTGGGGACTGCGTCCCGCCTGGCCGCCGCGCACATAGGGCGGCAGTTCCAGCAGCGCCAACGGATTGCCCTGGGCCTCGTCCAGCACCAGACGGCGGATCTGAGGATCGAGCCTGGGGTGGTGCCTGTCCAGGAGTTGTTCGGAGACCTTCTCGGACAGCGTGGTCACCGCCAGTTCGGGCAGCGCGGCCGTGTCGAAGCCCGAGGGAACCTCGGAGCGCAGGCCGACGACGAACTTCACCGAGCTGCCGGTGAGCCGGCGGCCCACGAAACCGCACACCTCGGTGCTGGAGGTGTCGAGCCACTGGCCGTCGTCGAGCACCAGCAGGAGGGGCTGCTGCGACGCCGCGAGGGAGAGCAGGTCGAGGACGGCGATCCCGAGCGTCATGACCGAGGGGGGTGTGCCCTCGCCCCGGCCGAAGACGACGTCGAAGACCCGCCGGTGCGCGTCGTCCAGCCGATCCATGTGGGTGAGCAGCGGATACAGGAACTGATGCAGACCGGCGAACGGCAGTTCCGACTCGGCCTCGACGCCGGCCGCCCTGATCACCCGGTGATTCTCGGCCGTCGCGAGTTCGACGAGGTGGTCCAGCAGGGCACTCTTGCCCACACCAGCGTCGCCACGCAGGACGAGAGCCGCGCCCCCGGGTGCCGCCACGAACGCCGACAGCACCTCCTGCTCGCTTCCGCGACCGACCATGGTCCCGACGATCGACTCCACCGCCCCACTCCCTTCACCGCTGGACCGGCTCGGCCCGAACGCTCTCTGGCGAGGGTACGTCGTCCCGGCGGCCACATGTCGGGCGGCTGCGCGAGTGACAGCACGGCTGGTGGCCGGCCGGTCACTCACATCTGACGCAGAAGACTAGATGCCTCCATGGGATTTCGTCACCCGGGTATGGCCTGAAAAGTTCTTGTCGTACGAAGGGTGCGTACTCTGTGACCTCAACCCGGCGGTTCCGACACATGTGAGTTAGCCTCATACGTATCTACTTGAGTATGTGTACGGACGTAACGGCGGGGGCCGGTGGGCGCACCGCTGGGAAGCGAGGCGGGCATGGACTGGGCCGACCGAGGGCTGTGCCGGACGCAGCCGGACCGGATGTTCGTCGAGGGCACCGCCCAGAACGAGGCCAAGGCCGTGTGTCTCGACTGCCCGGTGCGGTTCGAATGCCTCGCCTACGCGCTGGACCACCGCGAGGAGTACGGCGTGTGGGGCGCGATGACCGAGCGGGAGCGCCGTGCGCTGCTGCGCCGCCGTCCGACGGTGAGGTCCTGGTCGGAGGTCTTCCGTGCGGCCCGGACGTGCGAGGACGCCGCACAGCGGTTCTCGGCCGTGTGGCTCGACCGCTGAGGCCGTGGTCGGTTCAGGGCCGCAGCGCCTGGAGGGTCAGTTCGCCGTACCGGCGCCACCGTGCCGGATCGCGCTCCGCGAGGTTGATCAGTTGCAGACACATGCCGCACAGCACCACGCGCAGATCGAGCGGGTTCGCGTCCGAGCGGATCCGGCCGGCGGACCTGGCCTCGTCCATCAGAGCGGCCAGGCGGTCCAGCAGGGGACCGGTGTACGTCGTCGACCTTCCCTCAGCGAGCGCCTCCGACAGCAGACGGTCCCGGGCGAGGTTCTCGAAGAGCAGGATCACGTACGTGTCGAAGGCCCGCGCGGGCTCGGCCTCCGCCAGGGCGGGCGCGGTGACGCGGTCCAACTCCGCCAGCCGGTGCCGCACCACCGCCGCCACCAGGTCCTCCTTGGTCGGGTAGCTGCGGTACACCGTGGCCTTCCCGACATCGGCCCGCTCGGCGACCTGAGGGACGGTGCCCTGGAGCCCGAACTCCTCGAAGACCTCCAGCGCCGCCGCGAAGACCCGCTCATGGTTGCGCCGGGCGTCGGCCCGCTTGCGGGGGGACTCCTGTCGGGTCTGCTGCGGAGTCGTCTGTGCCGGATTCACCCGCCCATTCTGCCTGCCGCCGACACGGCGGGCGGGCCCTGTGAACCAGGAGGGGACCCGCACTCGTTGCGAAGATGAGAGGTTGTCTTCTTTTGTCTCCTGGCACATCTTGGCCGGAGAACTCATACTTGAAAGTTTAATTACATGTCGGACGAGAATCGCGTGATGGAATTCCTCGAGCGGGTGGTCGCTGACAATGCGGCCGCCTTCGCGGGGGTGTCGACATCTCTGGGCATCCGCCTCGGACTGTACGAGGCGATGGCGGGGGCAGGGCCGCTCACCTCGGACGAACTGGCCCAGAAGACCGGACTCGTCGAGCGGTACGTCCGGGAGTGGCTGGCGGCGCAGGTCGCCAGTGCCTACGTACTGCACGACCTTGAAACGAACACGTACGTCCTGCCGGACGAGCATGCGGCCGTACTGGCCGATTCCTCTCTGCCGACGTACATCGGCGGCGGCTTCACCATGCTGAAGGCCCTCTACGGTGCCGAAGAGGCGCTGGCGAGCGCCTACCGGAGCGGCGGCGGCGTGAGCTGGCAGGACTACGGGCCGGAACTGGCGGAAGGTGTTGCCGCCTTCTTCAAGCCCGGATACGAGGCGGTCCTCGTTCAGGAGTGGCTGCCCGCCATGGAGGGCGTCGAGGACAAGCTCCGGCGAGGCGCCTCGGTCGCCGATGTGGGATGCGGCTTCGGCCACTCGACCGTGCTCATGGCCAAGGCGTTTCCGCAGTCCCGCTTTCACGGCTTCGACTTCCACGACTCCTCCGTCGAAGCGGCCCGAAAGCTGGCCGAGGAGGCGGGCGTCGGTGATCGCTTGACGTTCGAGGTCGCCGCCGCGCACGACTTCCCCGGTGGCGACTACGACCTCGTCACCTTCTTCGACTGCCTCCATGACCTCGGTGACCCCGGTGCGGCACTCCGGCGCGCCGAAGAGGCCCTCGCAGCCGACGGAAGCTGTCTCGTCGTCGAGCCGAACGTGTCGGCCGAGCCCGGGGAGAACATCCACCCGATCGGCCGGTCCTTCGCCTCCACCTCCGCTGTCCTCTGTCTGCCGGCGGCCATGGCCCAGAACGGCCCGCACGCGCTCGGCAACCATCCGGGCCCGGACGCTCTCCGAGCGATTGCCGCCGAGGCGGGTCTGCACAGCTGGAGGCTCGCCGTCGAGACCCTCACCAACCGCATCTACGACATCAAGCGTTGAGGACGGACACAGAGCGAGTGAACGACCACCGGGAAGAAGCTGATGCACGATGAAGGACGGCGCGTCCGTCTGGCTCCCCTGTCACCGACACCAGATCCCCGGCCTGCCTGACGGGTTCTCCTACTCCTACTGGGACGGAACGGGCCCACTGCCCGGCGACCCCGCCGACGTCCGTTTCCTCGTCGGCATACCGGCGCCCGGCGCCGAACGCGTCCTGGGCCCCGTACTGCCGCGGATGCACAACCTCGAGGTGCTCCAGCTGCTCAGCTCCGGTTACGACCACATGCTGCCGCTGCTGGGCACCATGCCCCCCGGCACTCGGCTGACCACCGGGCGCGGAGTGCACCGCGAGGCCACCGCCGAGCTGGCGGTCACGCTGCTGCTGGCCCTGTGCCGGGGGCTCGACCAGTTCGCGGCCCACCAGGCCCGGGGAAAGTGGAAGGCCGAGTTCCGGCCCACGCTGGCCGGCAAACGTGTCCTGGTCATCGGGTACGGCGCGGTCGGTGCCGCCGTCGCCGCCCGGCTCGGTGCCTTCTGGTGCGAGGCGGTCCTCGTGGCCGGGACGGCGCGCACCACACCGGCCGGGCGGGTGCACGGGGCGGCGGAGCTGCCCGCGCTGCTGCCCACGGTGGACGCGGTGGTGCTGTGCGCGCCGCTGACCGACCGGACACGTGGCATGTTCGACGCGGACGCGCTGGCGCTGCTGAAGGACGGGGCCCTGCTGGTGAACGTCGCCCGCGGCGAGCTCGTGGACACCCGCGCGGTGGTCCGCGAGGTGCGGGCGGGACGGCTCCGGGTCGCGCTCGACGTCACCGATCCGGAACCGCTGCCGTCCGGGCACCCGCTGTGGAACCTGCCCGGCGCTCTGATCACCCCTCACGTGGCGGCGTTCACCGACGCGTTCGCCCCGATGACCGCGGACTTCCTGCGGCGGCAGCTGGACCGCTACCAGCGGGGCGAGGAACTGCACAACGTCGTTCTCACGACGACCGGCACCGAAGCAGGTGAGCAGGCTGCCTAGGCCCATGCGGACATCCACGTACGGCGACCGCCCGAAGCTGCTCGGACCCGACACCGGTCTCGCGCGGGTGTTCGCGTTCTTCGAGGCGGAGGGGCACTCCGACCCGGCCGGGGCCTGGCAGGCCCTGACCGGCACCTGGAACTGGGCCGCGCCGCTCCCGACTGCCGTTCCCCGCACGGACGTTCCGGGGCCGGTGGCACGGCCGGTCCCCGGCGGCTGCGCGCTGTCCGGACAGTGGCGCCTTCCATCGTACGAGTCGTACGACGGCACCGGACCGTGGCTGGCCCTGCCGCTCGCCCCCGTGAGGGACGGCGGTCCCGACCTCTTCGTGGTGGCCTCCAAGGTGCTCCCGGGCGATGTCGGCGCCGGCTCCGTGTTCCGCCTGGAAGACATGTACGTGCCGGCCGGATTCGTCACGCACTCGGCGGGCGAGCCGCTGCGCCCCGGCGACGCGCCCTTCTTCTGGACGGCGGTCACCGCCCTGGCACTGGGCGCGGCCCGCCGCATGACCGACGCACTGGCTGCCCCGTCCACCGCCGCCGCGGCAGCCGAACTGGCCGCCGTACTGCACGACGAACGGCTGAGCCTGGCCGCCACCGTGCACGCCGCCCCCTCCGCCCGGCAGGGCCTGCCCCCGTCCGTCGAAGAACGGCTCGCCGCGCACGTCGGACAGGCCGGGATCGCTGTCCACCATGTGGTCGGCGCGGCGTACGAACACGCGCTCGTGTCGGGCGGGAGCGCCGACCGGCACCCCCTGGTGAACCTGATCGAGGCCTGTTCACCGATACTTCAGCAGGTGCGGTATGCGACGGAGCTTCTGCTGCCCCACGACAAGACCTCCCCCAGGAAGGCTGAACACGGTGACGACCGCCGCATATCAGGGTGAACCCGGATCCAACTCGGCGACCGCCGCGCGTGCCCTCTACCCCGAGGGCGGCGAGCTGGCCTGCACGAGCTTCGAGCAGGCCCTGGACGCCGTGACGCTCGGCGCCGCCGACGTCGCCGTGATCCCGGTCGACAACTCCGCGGCCGGACGCGTCGCCGACGTGCACCACCTGCTGCCGGAGTCGGGCCTGTTCATCGTCTCCGAGTACTTCCTCGCCATCCGCTTCGACCTGATGGGGGTGCCCGGCGCGACGCTGGACCAGGTGGAGTGCGTACGCAGTCACGTGCACGCACTGGGACAGTGCCGCAAGGTGCTGCGGGAGGGCGGCTGGCGCATCCTCGTCAGCGACGACACGGCCGGAGCGGCGCGCGAGGTGGCCGAACTGGGCGACCCGCGGCACGCGGCGCTCGCCCCGCCCGCCGCGGCCGAGCTGTACGGCCTCGAGGTGCTGCGTGCCGAGGTCGAGGACGACCCGGACAACACCACACGGTTCGTCGTTCTCTCCCGGGACGCCACCCTGGCCCCGCACACCGGGGAGCCGACGATGACGAGCCTGTTCTTCAGCGTCCGCAACATCCCCAGCGCGCTGTACAAGGCGCTCGGCGGGTTCGCCAGCAGCGGCGTGAACCTCACCAAGATCGAGAGCTACCAGATGGGCGCCGGGCTCAACGCCAGCCGCTTCTACGTGGAGATCGAGGGACACCCCGACGACGAGCGCGTCGCCCTCGCCCTGCACGAGCTGCGCTTCTTCTCCACCGAGGTGCGCATCCTCGGGGTGTACCCCGCGCATCCGCACCGGCTGAAGAACTGAGCGCACACCCGTACGGCAGACGGTGTGCGGCCCCGCGCCGACGTGTCACGTCCGACCCGTCGTGCGGGGCCGCTTTCGCTCCGGCTCCTGAGACAAGGAAGGCGTCCGGAGCGGTCCGGAAAGTTCCCCGCCGCCGTCGCCGGGGCGGCGGAGAACCCGTCACTGGGACAACGTAGGCACCCACCCCGGGGGTTCACACGCGAGAGCCGTCCGCATCGACCACCGCCGTGGGTGACCATCGGCACATGTGCCTGGCCAGCGAGAAACATGTCTAAAGTGTGGGTATGACCCAGCAACGCAAGGGCCTCGTCCTCGACTTCGGTGGTGTGCTGACAACCCCTCTGCTGCCCGCCGCGCTCGCCTTCGAACGCCTCGAGGGACTGCCCGAGGGAACCCTGCTCACCGGCCTCTACCTCGACCCCGAGGGCATCCGGCTCACCGAGGAACTGGAGCGCGGCGCGCTCACCCAGACCCAGTGGAACGAAGCGGCCGCCCGGCTTCTCGGCCTCCCGCCGGACAACCTGATGGGCCGCATCTTCGCCGACCTGCGCCCCGAGCCCTCGGTGATCGCCGCGGCCGCCACCGCCCGCCGGGCGGGCATCAAGGTCGGCATCCTCTCGAACTCCGTCGGCCCGACCCCCTGGAACCTGTACGACGGCTACGAGGTGGAGCAGCGCTACGACGCCCTGGTGCTGTCGGAGGTCCACGGGACGCGCAAGCCCGAACCGGAGATCTTCCGGCTCGTGTTGGACGAACTCGGCCTGACCGCCGAGGAGTGCGTGTTCGTGGACGACACCGAGCAGTACCTGCCGCCCGCGGCGGAGCTGGGATTCGCCACCGTCCACGCCGTGGAGCCCGCCCGGACGGTCACCGCGCTGGAAACCCTGCTCGGCATCCCGCTGACGGACGACGACCCGGACCGGGTCATCCCCTGAGGAGACACCACCTGTGCGACTGGGCCTGGCCCTGCCCACCTTCGGTTCCGCCGCCCGGCCGGAAGGCATCCTGCGCGTCTGCCGTACCGCGGAGGACATGGGATACGACTCCCTGTGGACCGGCGACCGCGTCCTCGCCCCGCCTGTGCCGGGCGCCCCCTACCCGAGCGGCGACGGCGAGATGCCGCGCGCCTACGAGAACCACATGGACCCCCTGGTCGCCCTGACGTTCGCCGCGTCCCACACCACACGGGTCCAGCTGGGCACGAGCACCCTGAACGGCCTGTGGCTGCCGCCGATCATGCTGGCCCGGGCGCTGACCACCCTCGACCTCCTCAGTCAGGGACGTCTGATCGTGGGCCTCGGCCTGGGCTGGATGCCCGACGAGTACACCGCGGTCTCCGTGCCCTGGAAGGGCCGCGGCGCACGGCTCGACGAGACCCTGGACGTCCTGGAGGAGTACTGGGCCAGCGACGTCTTCTCGCACGAGGGACCGCTGTTCACCATCCCGGAGACCGTGGTGGGCCTCAAACCGCGCCGGCGGCCCGGACCCCCCGGGCTGCTCGCGGCGTTCACACCCGGCGGACTGCGCCGCATCGGCCGGCGGTTCGGCGGCCGGCTGCCCGTGGCGATGCCGCTCCCGCACCTGAGGGACATGTGGGACGTCATCCAGAAGGAGGCGGTGGAGGCGGATCGCGACCCCGCCACCCTGCGCATGGCGCTGCGCGTCAACCCCCGGCTCACCGACACGAAGACGGACCCGGCCCAGATGCCCCGGGCGGGCACCCTGGCCCAGTACATCGACTACGCGCGGGCCGCCGCCGAGGCAGGTGTGCACGAGCTGTTCGTGGACTTCGGGCAGACACCCGCCGGCCTGGCCGAACGCGTCGACCTGGCCGGCCGCTTCCTCGACGGAGTCCGCCAGGGCTGAATCGGTTCGTACCGGAGTGTGCCGACGTCGCCGTCGGTTTCTCGGAGCAGTCACCGATGAATGAATTGGCGTGTCAGGACGTTCCGAGGCCGTTCAGCAGGGTGTCGACGACGACGTCCGCCGCCTGTCCGGGGCTCAGTTCGGGCAGCTGCCGGGACACCAGGTGCATGAGCTGGGGCAGCAGCGCGCTCGCCCATCCCTCCGGGAGGCCGGGGCGCAGGAGGCCTTCGTCGGTGGCGCGCCGGAGGAAGGCGTCGACCTCGCGGACGGACGCGTCCCGCCGCTGGCGGATCGCGTCGTCGGCGAGCATGCGGGCGAGGTCGACGGGCCAGGTGCGGTTGACGGCGATGATGTTCTCGACGTAGCGGTGCAGGGCGACGGCGACGGGTGCCTCCCGGAGCCGCGCGTCCTCGATGGCGTGCTCGATGGCCGTAAGGCGAGATTCGTAGATGGCCGCCAGGAGGTCCTCGCGCGAGGCGAAGCGTCGGTAGACCGTGCGCCGGTCCACACCCGCCTCGGTGGCGATGCTCGCGATGCTCGCGGCGGGGTCGGCGGCGAGCATACGTGCTCCGGTGGTCAGGACGGCTTCCAGGTTGCGCGCTGCGTCGGCTCTCACCGCCCCGAGTCTAGTGGCGGAATGTGAAGCCTGAGACATCTAGCGCCTCTCAGGAGTAGAACCCTTCCCTCTAAGTGCTACAGTGATGTGACAGATATACCTAGTAATGCCAGATTGGCGAGTCTTCTAGAAAGGCACCTTCCGATGTCGAAGATAGACAAGTCCTCATCACCCAGGGAGGGTGGGGTCGCCGCCGCGATGAGCGCGCTGATCCTGGCGGTCCTCCTCGCGGCCCTGGACCAGACGATCGTCTCGACCGCGTTGCCGCGGATGGCGCAGGATCTGAACGGGTTCGACGACATCGCGTGGGTCAGCGCCGCGTATCTGCTCGCGTCGACGGCGGTGACACCACTGTGGGGCAAGCTCGGCGACATGTTCGGCCGCAAGCGGCTGTACCTCGCCTCGACCTCGATCTTCCTGATCGCCTCGGTGGCCTGCGGCCTGGCACAGAACCTGCCCGAGCTGATCGGCGCCCGCGTGCTGCAGGGCGTGGGCGGCGGCGGCATGATCGTGCTGACCTTCGCCCTCGTCGGCGACATCGTCTCCCCGAGCGAACGCGGTCGCTACCAGGGCCTGTTCGGTTCGGTCTACGGCGTCGCCAGCATCGTCGGCCCCCTGCTGGGCGGCGTCTTCACCGACCAGCTGTCCTGGCGGTGGGCCTTCCTGGTCAACCTGCCCGTCGGCATCGTCGCCCTGACCATCGCGGCACGGGCGCTGCCCGCGGCCACCCGGGGCGCCAGGGCCCGCATCGACTACCTCGGTGCCACCATCCTGGCCACCATCGCCACCGGCCTGGTCCTGATCACGTCCTTCGGCGAGCGCTGGGGCTGGGGCTCGCCCTCCATCGTCGGCCTGATCGTCGCCACCGTCGTGCTGGCCGTGCTCCTGGTGCCGGTCGAGCGCCGCGCCGCCGCCCCGGTCCTGCCGCCGGCCATGCTCGCCTCCCGGACCGTGGTCTTCTCCTCGCTGATCGGGTTCTTCGCCAACGCCGCGATGTTCGCCGTACTGGTCTACCTGCCGACCTACCTCCAGATCGTCCACGGAGTCTCGGCCACCCTCTCCGGCGTCCACATGCTGCCGCTGGTCGCCGGTCTGGTCGTCAGCCAGTCCCTGGCCGGACGCTGGGCCGCACACGTCGACCGGCTGCGCGCGATCCTCCTGGCGGGTCTGCTCGCCAACCTCGCCGGGCTGCTCCTGCTGGGCACCATCGGGGCGGCCACCGACACCCTGGTGCTGAGCGTCTACTTCCTGATCACCGGTGTCGGCATCGGCATGGTGCCCATGGTCGTGCTGACCACCGTCCAGAACAGCGTGCCCGCCACCGATCTCGGCGCTGCCAGCGCCGTGGTCACCTTCGCCCGCTCCATCGGCGCGGCCTTCGGAGTCGCCGTCTTCGGCACCCTCCTCAACACCGGCTTCGCCGACCGCACCCACGGCCTGCCGACGGCCGGCGGCTTCGACGTCGCCCGCCCCGACACCATCGGCCGGCTGCCCGCCGCCCTGCGCGACACCGCACTGGACGCCTTCGCCCACGCCACGGCCACCGGCTACCTCTGGATCGCGCCCACCCTCGCCGTCGGTGTTCTCCTCGCCCTCTTCCTCAAGTCGGCACAGAAGACCGGCGAGCCCACCGCCACCTCCGACCCCGCCACCGCCAAGGAAGCCGTCCCCGCTTCCTAATGCCGTTGTCAAGCAGCTGCAGTCGCTGGAGGTGCGACTTGATAGCACCGTCGGTCACGGATCAGGGCCCACAGAACGTTGACGC
>NZ_JBHXVG010000084.1:0-11287 GCF_042672405.1 Streptomyces sp. NPDC127197
AAAGTCCCGGCACAGCGCGGTGAAGCAGGAAGCCCCCGGAAGGGTCAGACGACCCAGGCCGGAATCCCTGGACCTTAGGCCAGGGAGCACGTCAATCCCCTCCTTTGCCCCGCAGAGCCTCGTGACGCCTCAGAGCTTCCGCCCGGAGCCGCTGCTTCAATTCGACACGGCCTGCGCCATGACCCGCCGAACAGCGCGGTACTGCAACCTCGTTGCAGGCCACTGCACTATTCGGCGGGCGCCGTGACGTTCTGCGCGACCGTCCAGGCGATCGTGGCCGTCGGCGCCACCGCGCAGTTCGTCGACATCGACCCCGCCACGCTGTGCGTGACCGACCGGCCCGTCATGGACGCGGTCGGCCACAATACGGCCGCGGTCATCCCGGTCCTGTTCGGCGGCCGGGCGGTCGCCTCAGCCGCGTCCGGGTGGAGCTGACCGAGCGGGGCGCGTGATCCGGCGGGTGGCGCACCGGGCCGTCGGCAAGCCGTGGTCCGACGCGGAGTGAGGCGGCGGGGCAACCATTTGGCGGCGTCATGGGTCTTGCCACCGGTCACGTTCGTGATCGCACTGACGAGGAGACCATCATCACCGCCATACGTAAGACCCTGATCGCCACCGCAGTCGTCGGCGCCGTTCTGGCGGGTTCGGCCGCCTGCGGCACCGTGGAGCAGCTCTCCGCCGGGAAGAAGCTCGACCAGGCCTTCGGGAAGCTCGGCAAGGAGAAGACGATCTCCTTCGAGCTCGGCCTCGACACCGACGCCCAGAGCCTGAAGGCGCTGGACGCCTCGTCGGACCCGGAGCCCGGCGAGGAGATGCCCGACGAGGCCGCCGACCTGCTCAGTGGCGCGAAGATCAGTGTCACCGTGCAGTCGAAGAAGCCGATCGACGAGTCCGGCGAGAAGGACTACGTCGGCATGGCCATGAAGGTCAGCACCAAGGACGGCGACCTCGTCGAGTACCGGGTCGTCGGCGACTACACCTACATCCGCTCCGACACGGACTCCCTCGGCAAGGCGATGGGTGCCCCCGTGCCGTCCGCGAAGGACCTGCCCCCGGAGGCGAGCGGACTCAAGAAGGTGCTTGAGGGCGAGTGGGTGAAGTTCAACACCAAGGAGATGGAGAAGACCACCGCCGAGATGGGGGCGGAGCCCGGCGCGAAGCCCGCGCCGGAACCCACCCTCGACGCCAAGACGCAGAAGCAGCTGCTGGAGGCGCTCCGCGAGACCATCGCCCGCGAGGTCGACTTCAAGACCGCCGGTGACAAGGACGGCTCCGAGCACATCACCGCCACCGCTCCATTCCGTACGCTGATCACGGAGTTTTTCGGCGAGATCCGCCCGCTCGCGAAGAACTTGCCGCCGGGCATGGAACTGCCCACGGACAAGGACCTCAAGGACACCCCGAACACCAAGGTCACGGCCGACTTCACACTCAAGAACGGCGAGCTGACCGAGGTGTACGTCGACCTCGCCAAGCTGGCCGAGAACGCGAAGGTGAAGAAGCTGGGCCTGGTGGTGCGGATGAGCGAGGGCCAGACGCCCACGGCCCCGGCCGGCGCCACCGAGCTGAACATCGACGAGATCCTGGGCGGGTTCGGCGCCGTGATGATGGAAGAGGAGGACTTCGGCGAGGAGGGCTTCCCCGAGGACGCGGCGTAGGCACACGTCGAGACGGGGGCGCGCAAGGGCGCGGCGATGCGAGGGCGGCCGCGACGAGGGCAGCACCCAGCGCGGCGCCAGTGAAAGCCGCAACAGTGACGGTGGGGGTGACCACGCCCGGCGAACGACCCGCGGGCCGAACGCGTCCACGCGGGCCCGGTCACGTCACCTGGATCCCCCCGTATACGCCGGCGGGCAGCCGCACGTTTCGGTCCGTTGCCATCTAGGTCGGACAAAAAGTGAACTTTCCGACATCGGGCGGGGGGCGGGAACGGCCGGGCACGTGCGGAGCCGGGCGCCCGCGTGACACGGCCGGACGGCACCTCGTTTCACGTAACCGTGGCTCGGCACCCATCGAGGGCAGCCGGCACACATCCTGAGCCATGACCGGCTCGTCGGCCACGCGGACCACGTTGAAGACCTTCTGGTACTCCTCGGGCAGAGCCTTCTAGTCCGTGCCTTTCTCCCGATGCGGCACCAGCAGCACCGCCCGGCCCGCGACCTGTCCGGCAGTCGGCCCGGACGTCTCGTCCGCCTCCGCTTCGGCCTGCGCGTTCAGCCGGATGAGCACCCGCTCCGCGCAGGCGAGTTCCTCCCGCTGTGCGGCGATCTGCTCCAGCATGTCATCCATGGCTGCCCCTCCCGGAAGATCCGGACAGAGCGTATGAATCTTCCGCACACTCTGGCAGCGGAACCACGGAATCTCCCTGCCGGGCCTCCAGACGATCATCATGCTCGGCAGCCGCCCACGACGTGCGTGAGCACCGATCACTTCACTCACACCAGCCATGCGACCAGCAACTCAGGGTGAAACACGCTCGTAGGGGCGTAGGCCGGGGAGCTTGTTCAGGTGCGTCGGCAGGGCCTGGACGTGTGCCGTGTCACTGGCTGCTCCGTGGGCTGTAGGGCTGGAGGAGCTGGTCGACGGGTGCGTAGTCGTCGGTGAGCAGTTGGGCATCGTCGGTCCAGGAGGTGAGGTCGTCACCGGTGACGATCTTCCAGCCGGTTTGCCGGGCGTCCAGCGCTTCCTGGGTCGCGCGTAGGTCGACTGGCCGGTCGGAGGCGAGCACCACCAGATTGCCGCCTTCGGGGGTGGCGGTCGGGTCGAGGCCGATATCGGTGGGTTCGCCGATGAGGGCGACGTGCTCGAAGGTCTCGCTGAGAGTGGCTACTTCGGCGCGTGCGAAGGCCATATCACCGTGGTCGATGAGGTTGGCAACGTACAGGCCGTCCTCGTTGAGCACCCGCCGTACGTCAGTCATCGCTTCCACCGTAGTGAGGTGCCACGGCACGCTGACGCCCCCGAAGGCGTCGCCGACGACGAGGTCACGACTGCCGGCGTCCAGTTGCCGCAGGCCGAGCCTGCCGTCCTCGGCGCGTACGTCGATACCGGCTTGTGATCTCAGACCGAGTTGGTCGCGGTTGATGCCCACGACCCCGCTGTCGATCTCGGACACGAGGCTGCGCGTCCCGGGTCGCGTGGCCGCGAGGTAACGCGGAAAGGTGAGCCCGCCGCCGCCCAGGTGGTGGGCAGCAAGTGGCTCACCTTCGGGAAAGGCGGCATCGACCACCGACGCGATGGCGCGCACATACGTGAACTCCAGGAAGGTCGGGTCGTCGATGTCGACGTAGGAGTGCCGCAAGCCGTCCAGAACGAGTGTGCGGCCGCTGCCCCGGTCGGGGTCTGCGACGACCCGTGCGCAGTGGTACTTGGTCTCCGTGTCGCAGCCACCGGGCGCGACCGTGGTGGCGAGGCCGCCGGCAACGACCACGAGTGCGAGGGCAGGGGTGCCGTTCCACCCGCGCGTTCGCCACTCGACCAGCGCCGAACCGACCACCAGCAGTGTTCCGAGGCCGATCAGTATGCCGCTGACCGGCAACCGCGATACGAGGACGAAGCCGGTGAGGACGGTGCCGACGATGGCGCCGACGGTGCCGACGCCGGACAGTCGGCCGACAACCGTTCCGGTCTCGGCGAGGCTGGTGAGACGCAACTTGGTCACGATCGGCGTCACCGCGGAGAGCAACGCGCCCGGCACGAGGATGGTCAGCGACGCGATCAACAAGAGCATCGCCGGTGCCCACTCCGCAGTGCTGCGCAGCACGGCAGGGGTGAGCGCCACGACCGCTCCCGATACCCCGAGCGAGGGGCCCAGGAGCCGGCGTGGATTGACCTGGTCGGCGATGCGCCCACCCAGCCAGGAGCCGAGGGCGATCGCGGTGAGGGCGATGCCGATCACCATGGTGCTGGTCTCGAGGGTGAGGCCGAGGTAGGGAGCCAGCAGCCGCAAAGCGACGATCTCGACCACCAGGACTGCGGCCGAGGAGCCGAACACCAGCACAACAGCGGAACGGGGACCCAGGCCGTAGTTGCCAGGCGTGCCCTCGGCGACAGGCGAGGAAGGCGATCCGGTCACGGGCGACATCCTTGCATGCGACTCATCGAGGCGAGGTCAGTCGTTCCCGACGAGGCCGGCTGAGGCGGCGGCGCGCTACAGCTGTGTACGGCCTGCCTCGTGCTTCTGCCGGATCTCCCGGAACTCCGCTTCGCTGATCTTCCGCCATGTGGCCGTGCGTTGAGTGGCCGCGTGGGGAGTGGTGGTCGCTGTGATGATGCTCGTCTTCGGCCACCTCCACGAGGTCGGACTCGGCGCCATCGCCGACCTCGGCTTCACCGGCCTGGACGACGACCTCGACAACCCAGTGATCATCACCGGCTTCAAGGCCGCCCGCCAATCCCCTCACCACGGCGAAGAAGCAGGTCAACAAGTTGATCGCCGCCGAACGCACTGCCTGTGAGCACGCGTTCGTCCATCTGAAGAACTGGCGCATCCTGACCGAGCTCCGCCTGGATGCCCGGCACGCCACCACCTTCCTGCGGGCCTCCTCGTCCTCACGAACCTTGAGGTCGCCCGCTGGCAGATGATCTACAGCCCGGACAACCAGCCACGACCAGCACGAGCACCTGAGCTGCCCCGAGTTTCATAGAGTCGGCGGCCGGGGCAGGGTGAACAGACCTGGCTCGGGCTCGGTGAGGATGCCTCTGTTGACCAAGTGTTTCAGCTTGGCGCGCATGCCCTCGGTGTGCCGCGGTTCGGTGCCGGTGCCCAGCGCCTTGCACACGTCCTTGGCGCGGAGCGCGTCCGCGGCCTGCTCGATGGCGGCCAGGATCTCGTGGTAGCCGGGCGGAAGCGGTTCGGGTGGCGGGAGACCGTCCTCGGCGTCCAGTTCCAGGATGGTCTCGTGTGTGATCTCGAGCCGCTCCGATGTCTGTTCGGCGGCGGCGAGTTGCTCGCTGAGCTGGGTGATCTGCTCACGCAGCCGTTCGTCTGTGACATCTACTCTCCGCACCTGACCACGAGGCGCTGCCAGCGGGTCGGGACGTGGGCGGCGGCGAACAACGTGGAGATCGCCTACGCCCCGACCAACAGCTCCTGGCTCAACCGGATCGAGGCCCAGTTCACCGCCCTGCGCTATTTTGCTCTCGACGGCACCGACCACACCAGCCACAAGCAGCAGGCAAACATGATCCGCCGCTACATCATCTGGCGGAACAAGCACGCCGTCGACGAACGCCTTCGCGAGGTCGTGAACAGGGCGAACGTTGCCTGATGCGGCACTAGATCCTGTCCGGCCGTACGGCTGAACCGTACGAGCGTACGCATCCTGTCGGGCCGACCGGGCAGAGGTGTCACATGGCCACATCCACGCCACCCACATCGGCGTCCGGGGGCGCACCGGACCACCAGCCGTCGCTCAAACGGGCCATCGGCCCGAAGCTGCTGATCCTCTTCGTGGTCGGCGACATCCTGGGCACCGGCATCTACGCCACGACCGGCAAGGTCGCGGGAAAGGTCGGCGGCGCACTGTGGCTGCCGTTCGTGATCGGCTTCGTCGTCGCGCTGCTGACGGCGGCGTCGTACGTCGAACTCGTCGGCAAGTACCCGAAGGCGGCTGGCGCCGCGCTCTACACGCAGAGGGCGTTCAAGGTCCCCTTCCTGACCTTCATCATCGCCTTCATGGTGATGTGCTCGGGCTTGTCGTCCGCAAGCGCGGCCGCCCGCGCGTTCAGCGGGGACTACTTCCAGGAGTTCACCACCGCGATCCCGCCGACCCTGATCGCGATCGTCTTCATCCTCGCCCTCGCCTCGCTGGCGCTGCGCGGTGTGTCGGAGTCGGTGAAGACCAATGTGGTGCTCACCCTCGTCGAGCTGACCGGCCTGCTGATCATCCTCGTGATCGGCACGTGGGCGGTGCTGACGGGCGGCGGAGAGCCGTCCCGGCTGGGCGAATTCCAGGCGGAGGGCACGGGGTACGCGCTGTTGACGAGCGTGCTGGGCGCCACCGCCCTGGGCTTCTTCGCCTTCGTCGGCTTCGAGGACTCCGTCAACATGGCGGAGGAGACGAAGGACCCGGTCCGCACCTTCCCCCGCGCGATCTTCACCGGCGTCGCCGTCACCGGCACGATCTATGTACTGGTAGCGCTCGTCTCGTCGCTGCTCGTCCCGTACCAGACGCTGGAGCAGTCCAGCGGGCCGCTGCTTGAGGTCGTCAAGGCCGGCGGGGTCTCCTTCCCGCCGAAGCTCTTCGCGGCCATCGCGCTCTTCGCGGTCACCAACTCGGCGCTGATCAACATCATGATGGCGTCGCGGCTCTGCTACGGGCTGGCGAACGAGAAGGTCCTGCCGAAGGGCATGGGCCGCGTGCTGCGCCACCGGCGCACGCCCATCACCGGGATCATCTTCGTCACGCTGCTGGCGATCGGCCTGGTGTCGACGGGCGAGATCGAGGGGCTCGGCGACACCACGGCGTTCCTGCTGCTGTGCGTCTTCGCGGTGGTCAACGTGGCCGTGCTGGTGCTGCGCAAGGACAGCGTCGCGCACGAGCACTTCCGTACGCCGACGATCCTGCCGGTGCTCGGGGCGATCACGGCGATCATCCTGGCGAGTCCGTTGTCGGAGCGGGCGGCGGATGTGTACATCCGGGCGGGGGTGCTGATCGGGATCGGGATCGTGCTGTGGGCGGTCAACAAGGTGTGGATGAAGCTCAGCCACGAGAAGGAGGCGGCCCGAGGGTGACCCCCGGGGGCTTCGGGTGACTCCCCGAGGGCCGTGCCCCCGGATGCCTCAGCGTCGGCGGGCGCCGCCCGCCAGCGTAGGCGTCCGCGCGCGTCCCAGTAGTAGTGGTGCACCCACACCTGCCGCAGGATCTCCACCTGCGGCAACAGGCGCAGGTGGGGCGGGGCGGAGGCGGCCCAGGCGGCGGTCAGCACCTTCTGACCGTCCCGGCCGAACTGCTCGGCCCGCTCGGTCACGGCCGCCTTCCCGCCCGGCAGCTTGCCGATCTCGATCCGGCGTCCGTAGCGTTTGCTCCACTCCGGCTCGATCAGCGGCGCGAGCCAGTCCGGTGCGGCCTCGGCCAGCTCCTCCAGTGCGGCTCGCAGGCTCTCCCCGACCAGCTCCAGTCGGCTCAGGAAGCGGACCGCGGCCAGGACGTGGGTGGCGTCGGTGCGCTGCCGCCCACCGGCCTTGAGCAGGCCGGCCCCCTCAGGCGATCCAGCATCGCCTCCAGCCGCCGGTCAACGGCGCCGTTCTTGGCCAGCCGGGCCCGAAACTCGCACAGCACCGAGTGGTCGAACCCCGGATCGTCCAGCTCCAGGCCGAGGGCGTACTTCCAGTCGATCCGAGTGCGGACCGCATCGGCCGCCGCCCGGTCGGAGAGGTTCTCCGCGAACTGCAGCCAGGGTCTTTGCATGAACGCGGTCTGCCCGGTACGTCGCACTGGCGTGTGACGTGGTGTCATGTCCCGGTTGGCTACGGGCTGGTCCGGTCAGCAGTGCAGGCACGGTGCCGGTGATCATGTGGGTGTCTGAAGTCCCATGAGCACCGAGCGAGCCCATGCCTGCCCCTGCACCATCCCCCATGCCCGCCGCGCTGGAGCAACTGATCCGCACCCATGCTCCGGTCCCGGTCGCCGACGCCGTCCGCCTGCGCGTCTTCCTCTGTTGTGTGCCCGACCCCCGCGACCGCCGGGGCCGCCGCTATCCGTTGGTCGCGCTGCTGCCCGCGGCAGCCGCGGGCGTCCTGGCCGGCGCCCGTTCACTGGTCGCGATCGGCGAGTGGATCGCAGACGCGCCCCGGTGGGCGCTGCACGCTCTGGGCTTCCCGCCCGACCCGCTGACCGGCAGTGTGCCGACACCGCACCCGGCCACTGTGCGCCGGTTCCTCGCCCGCCTCGACGGCGACGCCGTGGACCATGCGGTCGGCGCGTTCCTGCACTCCCGCACGGACGCGCCCCACCCCGGTCCGGCACAGCGCCCGGCGCTGCGGGCGATCGCGGTGGACGGCAGGACGCTGCGCGGCTCGCGCCACGGCGACCGGCCCGCTGTCGCCCTGCTGGCCGCGATGGAGCACTCCGGCAGTGTGCTCGCCCCGCGCCAGGTCGCCGACAAGAGCAACGAGATCCCTGCCTTCGCGCCGCTGCTTAACCCCCTCGAGCTGACCGGCACCGTGGTCACCGCAGACGCCCTGCACCCCCGGCACGAACACGGCGCCTACCTGCGCTCCCGCGGCGCCCACCACCTGGCGATCGGGAAGAAGAACCACCCCGGCCTGTTCGAGACCGTCCGCACGCTGCCCTGGCGGGACATCGCGCGGGACCACTACGACCGCACCCGCGCCCACCACCGGATGGAGATCCGCCGGCTGAAGACCGCCGCGTTCGCCCGCCTTGACTACCCCGGCGCCCGCCAGGCCCTCCAAGTCGTGCGCTGGCGACGCGAGATGGACACCGGCAAGCTCACCATCGAGCGTGTCTGCCTGATCACCAGCCTGCCGCCGGGCGAGGCAACCGGCGAGCAACTCGCCGCCTGGATCAGGGTCACTGGCACATCGAAAACCTGCTGCACCACGTGCGCGACCGGACCTTCCGCGAGGACGACTCCAAGATCCGCACCGCCCACCTGCCCCGCGTGATGGCCAGCCTGCGCAACCTCGCCATCGGCGTCCACCGCCAGGACGGCCGCACCAACATCGCCGCCGTCCTCCGCCACGCCGCCCGCGACTACCACCGGCCCCCGTCAGCCCTCGGCCTCATCTAGCTGGAGGTTCCCGGCGTGGCCGGGTGGCCGATACCGCAGCAGGACGTTGCCCGAACGGAACACGGTCACCGCCCCGGCCGTCAGGTCGATGCGGTCCTTCAGACCGGCGTACAGGCTCCGACCGCGGCCCAGCAGCACCGGGTGCAGCAAGATCCGCAGCTCATCCACCAAGCCCTGCTCCAGCAGGGTCACGGTCAGTTGCGAACTCCCGAAGACCGCGACGTCACCGGCGGACTCGGCCCGCAGCCGCGCAACCTCGGCGGCCAGGTCACTGCCGTCGGTGACGCGGGTGTTCTCCCAGGGGGTGACCGGGCCGCCGCCCGCCACCACCGTCTTGGGCACGGTGTTCATGAAGGCTGCAACCTCGGGCATCCGCTCCGCCGCATCGACCGAGGTCCAGATCTCGGCGAAGTGCTCGTAGGTGCGCCGGCCCAGCAGCAGGGCACCCACTTCGCGGGTCTGCCGCAGGTTCCAGTCGAAGAACTCCTCGTCGTACAGGCCCCACCCCAGTTCCCCACCGGGTCCCTCGTGATAGCCGTCGAGGGAACAGAACAGGAACGCGAACACCTGCCGCTGTCGGCCGTGAGGCGCCGAGCCGCCGCTCATCTCGTCTCCTTCCAGTCATCACTGCATCAGACAGACTGGCACCGAAGACAGAACTCATCGGGCGTGCCCCGGCCCTGCTCGCGACCGACCGGACACGCCTGACGAACCCGGACAGAACGCGATCACGCAAAGACCCTGGCAGTAGGACGGAGAGTCCCGTCGGGGTCGGACAGGCGAACGCGTGGTTCGGATGCAACGCTCGCACGGCCTCGTAGGCGAGGCGTGTCTTACCGGCTGTGGATTCGCCGACGATCAGAAGGAAGCTGCCACGTGTGATGGCGTCGTGCACCTCGGTTTCCCGGTCGCGCCGAATGAACGGGGCAGGCGGTCTTCGGCACCATCGCGGACGACGAGTTCGGCAGCGTGCACGCCCAGAGTGATCGGGTCGTTCAGATCACGCACACAGGGCAGACGGCCGCTGGGACCAACTGCGTAGAGGCTGGCTGACATGAGTTCGCGCTGTCGGACAGCCGTGTCTGTGCGGGCCGGCACTCGGGTGACGGGCAACGCTGTGATCGCTGCTGCTGCTGCTGCTGCTGCCGCTGCCGCGACAGCAGCAGCTCGCTCAGGCGGCATCCAGATTGCCGCGATGACTCCGGCCAGCCCGGCGATCCCGGCAAGCGCGAAGTAGGCGATCCACCAGCGGACGCGGCCTGCCACGATCCCTCCCCGATGATCCGGAAAACCACATCCTGGTGACTATGCCCAGCGTCGTCCAGCACTTGCCGGTGCCGAGCAGCCGCTAGAGCCCAAACCGTTCAGACCGCGCCGCTGGCCGTACGGCAGCGGCGTGCGGAAAGCCGCCGCTCCGGCACGACTGCTCGTTCTCCAGCCACGCAGGGACGCTTTCGCTACGAGCCACATCAAGACCGGTTGGCCGAATCCAGCAGGCCGAACGATTGTGTGAATAGAGCGGGTGTGGCGTTCTGGCCGCAGGACGACAGGCAAGCAGGGGGTGTCGGAACGGGTTGGAGGTGCGCGGTGGGCGTGTTCACGCATCTCCACGTCGCCTCCGGGGTCTCCGCCCGCTACGGGGCCGCGAATCCCGAGGACCTCGTCCGCAGGGCGGCAGAGCTCGGCATGACGGAGCTCGTGCTGACCAGCGGGCGCCGCCGTCGCTGCCGACCGCCCAGCGGCTGATCCAGATCGGCGCGCTCGGGCCGCTGCAGGGCGAGCTGACCCGGCGGGATCTGCTGCTGCAGGCCACCGAACTGCACCGGCATTCCCGCCACGGCGCCGCAGCACTCGTCGTCGCTGCCCCTGAGAGGTCGTTTTCACCTGATTTACGCCACTTAACGCACCTCAGTACTGCACTCTCGCCTCTCATGCGACAAGCCCGTCCGCGACGAGGCGAGAGCAATCGCCCATACGGCATGTCTTGGAGCGAGACGGACTTCAGGGAGTGAGACTGGCAATTCGGGCTGCCGCGGGATCTCACCAGCCGCATGGGTGCAGTGACGCCTCGGAAGTCACACCGCGACGGCGAAGCCATCTGGGATGAAACAGACTTCACCGATGAAAACGACCTCTCAGAGGTTGTTTTTCTCCGTAACACCCTCTATTTCCTGGGATTCTCGGTGCAGAGCTCCTGAGTTGGTGAGGTCCCTGGTGTGCTTGGGCCATGAGGGCCCGGTGGGGTGACAGCTGGGGTGAGATACGGCTTGTGCCTGTCTCATCCCAAGACGCTGGTAGAGCGTGCTCCTGCTGGTCGCACTGCACGCCTGGGCGCACATGTCTGCTGGCGGTACATCCGTGTCATGGCCGAACGTCGTGCGTATCCGAGTGATCTGTCCGATGCCCGCTGGGAGTTGATCGAGCCGATCCTTTCGGCCTGGCGGGCCGAGCGGCGCCGACATGCCCTGGACATCGGGCGCCCGCCCGAGCACGATCTGCGCGAGATCATGAACGCGATCCTGTACGTGGA
>NZ_JBHXVG010000085.1:0-10957 GCF_042672405.1 Streptomyces sp. NPDC127197
CTCGCCTCGTCGCGGACGGGCTTGTCGCATGAGAGGCGAGAGTGCAGTACTGAGGTGCGTTAAGTGGCGTAAATCAGGTGAAAACGACCTCTCAGCTTGTTCTTTAACCTCGCGCCGCGTCGGACGGTCGCGCGATGGGGCGAAATTTCGGTGCGTGTCGGGGGCAGACTGGTCAGACTCGCGGCATGACAGCGAAGATCAGCCGCATCAACCCCGATCAGTTGCATGAGACGCCGGGCTACCACCACATCACCGTGGTGGAGACCGGCCGAACGGCTTATCTGGCGGGGCAGTGTCCCCTCGACCAGGGCGGCTCTCTCGTCGGCGTGGGCTCCCTCGACGTGCAAGTCGATCAGGTCGTCGTGAACGCACTCGCTGCCCTTGCGGCGGTGAATGCTCAGCCGCAGCACGTGGTGCGTTCGGTGATCTACGTGCGGAGCGATGCCAGGGAGGACCTTGGCCTCGCCTGGCACCGGCTTACCGCTTCCGCCCTCGGGCCGGCCTTCACGTCGGCCAGCACGCTCTTGGGGGTTGCGCAGCTGGGCTTCGCAGGGCAGCTGGTCGAGGTGGATCTCACCGTCGCGCTGCCCGACTGAGCGGCCCTCACGCCTCGAACAGCGTCTCGAACTGCTTAGCCCACATGGTCATGTGCCGGACGCCGAGGCGGCCTCCGTCTGATCATGTGCTCCGACCAAGGTGCACGTGACCACGACGAAGGCCGTGAGGGTGAGTCTGCTGCCTGAAGCCGCTGTGGGGGAGGCGTTCGCGGAAGCGTCACGCTTTCGGGACGAGTTGTACGCGTGTCTGACCGTGCGGGGCGACGAGCTGTTCGAGCTGTCGGATGCGGTGTTGTGTGCGCCGGGTGCGGTGCACTCGGCGGTGGAGCTGACGCTGCTGCCCGAGCACCGGCGCGGGCACGGCGCGATGTACGACGCCCTGAACCGCGGCCGGATCGACACCGGGCGGCTGCGGTCGCTGCTGGCCGGCCTGCCGCTGCCCCGGTTCCCGGACGGCCGTCTGGTACTGGCGGTGGACGTCTCGCCGTGGCTTCGGTCGGACGCGCCGTGTTCACCGGACCGGCTGTTCTGCCACGTCTGTGGCCGGGCGAAGACGGCCTCGCAGTTCATCCCGGGCTGGCCGTACTCGTTCGTCGCGGTGCTGGAGATGGGCGCCACGTCCTGGACGCAGATCCTGGACACGGTCCGGCTCGGCCCGGCCGACGACGCCACGGCAGGCACTGCCGCTCAGCTCCGCGACGTCGTCGAACGGCTCATCGCCGCGGGGCAGTGGCAGCCTGGCGAGCCGGACATCGTCATCGTCACGGACGCCGGATACGACGTGACCCGCCTGGCCTGGGTCCTGCGTGATCTGCCCGTCGAGCTGATCGGGCGGATCCGCGGCGACCGCGTGATGCGGTTACCGAAGCCGCCGCGGGTCTACGACCCCAAGGGCGGCCGACCGCCCAAGCACGGTCCGGAGTTCCGCTTCGCCAAACCGGAGACCTGGCCCGACCCGGCGGTCACCACCCACACGGCCACCACGAACTACGGCAAGGCCGTCACACAGGCGTGGGACCGGGTCCACCCGCGGCTGACCCACCGGGCCGCCTGGCTGGACCACGAAGGCGAACTGCCCCTGATCGAGGGGATGTTGATCCGGCTGGAGGTCGAGCACCTGTCGAAGGACCGTAAGGCGCCGGCGGTGTGGCTGTGGTCCTCAAGGACGGGCTCAAGCGACGCGGACGTCGACCGGGCCTGGCAGGCGTTCCTGCGACGCTTCGATCTGGAGATGAGCAAGCCGCAGTGCTGTCATAGTCGCGGTTCGACGTCATCGTCCGTGGTTCCTTCCTTGTTCGGGATTATCGCCGCCTGTTGGTGGTCGAGCCAGGCTTGTCGTGACTGGTGGCCGCGGGAGCGCTGGTGGAGTCGGCGGAGTCGTTCGATTTCTTCGGCATCGGCGTGGATCACCCAGGAGCGGCGCGGGTCACTGAGCTGGCGGGCGGTGACCCAGCCGCGTGTGATCCAGCCGAAGAGGGTGACGCGGGGCATGCCGATGGCGCGGGCGAGGTCGGTCAGCCACCACTCGTGCTCGCCGAGCTGCTGCCGTTCAGCCAGCGCGTGCTCTCAGTTCTTCTCCAGTTCCCGTACCACCAGACGGTTTTCGGGCTCGGCCAGCTGGTACTGCCGACGGGCCCGTTCGGCTGCGTAGTCGGCGCGTTCCAGGCGCTGACGCCAGATCCGGTCTACCTGGGCCCGGTGCCGCTGAGCCTGCTCGGCGGCTTGAAGCGAGACGTCCAGCGCGGCTGGGGCCACCGCCGCCATCAGCAGGGCGGTCACATACCGGTCGACGCAGGCCCCGGACAGCTGCTGGCACAGCTCGCCCCCGTAGTCGGTCTTGGCCCGGCTGCACTCATAGACCCCGCGCAGCCCTCCACCCGAGCCGCGCTGTCCCTCCCCTCGTAGCGTGGAGACCGTGACTGCAGGGGAAGTTGGGAGTCATGGCAGAGAAGCGACGGAAGTTCGATACGGAGTTCCGTGAGGGGGCCGTACGGATCGTCACCGAGACCGGCAAGACCATCGCCGAGGTCGCGAAGGATCTGGGGATCAATGAGACCACGCTGGCCAGCCGGGTGTCGCGGGCCCGCCGCGCGGGCACCGCGCCCGGGGGCGGGGATGACGAGCTGGAGCGGCTGCGACGGGAGAACGCCCAGCTCAAACGGGACAACAAGGAACTCACGATGGAGCGTGATGTCCTCAAACGCTGCATGGTCCTGTGGGTGAAGTAGCCGTGGCGGACCCGGCGTCCGTCGTCGGGGCGATCGGCGACCAGAGGACCATGCACGGCATCCCGCACCGCGTCTCCTGCCGCGCTCTGGGCGTGAGCGAGTCGTGGTCCTACAAGCATCGCAACCGCCGGCCCACCGGCCGTGAGGTGCGCCGGCAGCAGCTGGCCGAGGCGGTGCAGGAGACCTTCACCAAGTCCGGTGGCACGTATGGTTCCCCGAAAATCTGGATCACGCTGGTGCGGCAGGGCTGGCAGGTGTCGGTGAACACCATCGCCAAGCTGATGGCCGAACTCGGCCTGGTCGCACGGAAGGTCCGCAGACGCAGGGGGCTGACCCAGCCGGGCAAACGGCCCGCAGCACCGGACTTCGTGAAGCGGGACTTCACTGCCGAACGGCCCGATCTCGTCTGGTGCGGGGACATGACGGAGATCGAGACCGGGGAGGGCAAGCTGTATCCGGCCACGGTCATCGACCTCTTCTCCCGCCGCCTGCTCGGCTGTGCGATGGGCGCCCGGCACGACGCCGGCCTGGTCGTGGCCGCCCTCAACATGGCCGTGGCCACCCGTGGCGGCGACGTGCGCGGCGTCATCTTTCATAGTGATCGCGGGAGCGAGTACGGCTCCCGTGGGTTCCGGCGGGCCTGCCGCAAGCTGGGTGTCTTCCCGTCCATGGGCCGCGTCGGATCGTGCTTCGACAACGCCGTCAGCGAGGCGTTCAACAGCGTCCTCAAGGTCGAGTACGTCCACCGGCACACCTTCGCCACCCGCGCCGAAGCCCGGATCCGGATCGCCACCTGGATCACCGACTCCTACAACACGCGGCGGCTGCACAGCGTCTGCGGCTTCAAGAGCCCGATCGACTACGAACACGACCACCGAGCCAGCCTCATCGAGGAGCTGGCTGCATAGGAAGGTCTCCACGTTCGGACAGAGCTTGGTCATGGTCCGTGATCGTTCGGCAGAGTGCCTGAAGGATCTTGCCGCCCGGCGGAACGCTGGAGCATGGACCGAGATGAAGTCGAGGAACTCAACGCCGACTTGGCGGAGTTCACCTCCGATGTCTTCGCCTGCCTGCCCTACCGGGGCAGCGGGCGCACGGGGCGCAGTACCTGCGCGGGCTCATGCTGGACGGCAAGCGCAAGTCGGTGGAGCCGATGGCCGAGCGGTTAGGGGTTCCCCGGCAGAACCTGGGGCACTTCGTGGCCCAGTCGCCGTGGGACTACCGCGAGGTCATGCGCCGGATCGCGGACCGCGCGGTCCGCGTCGTCCGTCCCACGGCATGGGTGATCGACGACCACCCCTTCGTCCGCTACGGACATCACACCGCAGGGGCGATCGTGCAGCACTGCGGCGAACGCGGCCAGCACCTGTGCCAGGTGGCCGTCTCCGTGCACGCGACCTCCCCGCGCGGATCGTCACCACTGCACTGGCGGCTGTTCCTGCCCAGAAACTGGGCCGATGACCGGCCGCGCTGCGCCGCGGCCGGGGTTCCCGATGAGGTAGGACACCGCACCAAGCAGCGGCTCGCCCTGGACCTGCTCGACGAGCTTGCCGACTGGGGGCTCGCCCCGCCGCTGGTGATGGCCGACAGCGACTACGGCAACAACGTCGCCTTCCGCACCGGACTGAGCGATCGCGGCATCCCCTGGCTGCTGGCCGTCACCGGGGACACCATCGTGCTGCCCGCCACCGGAAGGCCCGTCACCGCGTGGGCCCGCCGGCGCCCCAGCATCCACGTCGACGACGTGGCCGCGGAACACCGCTACCGCGCGCGCCGCTTCGTCTACCGCCCCAAGACCCGGCACCACCCCGCCCGGTCCGGCTGGTTCGTCGCGATCCCGGTCCACATCGCCGGGATCATCGAGCGCGGCCACATCGCCAGCAACACCGACGACCGGCTGCTGCCCCAGCGCACCCTGCTCGTCCAGTGGAAGCGCAAGCGCGGCGGCGACGTCTTCCGCTCCTGGATCACCGACCTGCCCGCCGACACCCCGTTGAACGTGCTGGTCCGACACGCCACGAGCCGCTGGAGCATCGAGACGGACTACCGGGAGATGGAACAGGCACTCGGCCTCGGCGGCTACGAGGGCCGCACCTATCGCGGCTTTCACCACCACGTCACCCTCGTCAGCGCCGCCCACCTGTTCTGTCTGGAGCACCGACGCAACCCAAAAGGCGAGGCCACAGCCTCAGCATCTACCGCATCCTGGCGCTCCTGCAGGCCGCCTTGATCGGCAGCCTGCACTGCTGCCCTGCCTGCCACCGTCCAAGCCTCATCAGCACAGCTGATCACGGACTATGACCAAGCTCTGAATCAGGGGATTGACAGGTGTGCGGCTCTGCGACATTGAAGTGCCGATCCGTTGAGGGGAGTCCCTTGCTCTTCGCAGGGAAGACCGAGGGGCGAGGGCGTCAGGGCTGCCGTGGTGATGCGCAGGGTGACCGGTGCCGACGGCGCCTGGGCGATGCTGAGGTCTCGTCAAGGGGTGGCGGTGAACGAACCCCAGCACCGTTGTCCCGATTATCGGTATTGCTGTAACGTTTATCGGTGGTGACAGGTGTGGAGTGGTGAGCCGAGCGCGTCAACAGCTTCGAGCCATTCCTCATCGACACAGCAACAAGGAGGTCGCAGTCGCGGCCTTTGACCGCCACCGCCGTATCGTGGCACGGCGAACCGAGGAGTCGCATTGCCTGAGATCTCCAAGACTGCTGATCAAGCACTCATGCTGCTGCTGAACATCGGCGAGGAGGGGCCCAGCACTGCTGCGGCCCTCGCTGACCGGCTGGGCATGCACCGCACCGTCGCCCACCGGCTCCTGGCCACGCTGGAACAGCGCGGCTTCGTACGGCGCCAGCCCGGCGGATACGAGTTGGGCATGGTTCTTCGGCACCTTGCAGCACGGGTGGAACCGCAACTGCTGCACATCTCGCGACCCATCATGGAAGAGCTGAGCGCGGCCACCGGGGAGGCCACCGTGCTCAGCATGCGCGAGGGCGATGACCTCGTCACGGCCGACATCGTGCCTGGCCCCCGCCACTTGGTCCGCGTGGCACTGGACCCTCGCTTCAGGCATCCACTGCCCGTGGGTGCGGCCGGCCGTGCGATTCTCGCCTTCCTCCCGGCCCGCGCCCGGCGGTCGGTCGTCGCCTCCAGCCACAGACCGGACGCACTGGAAGCGCAGTTGGACGAGATCCGCAAGGCCGGATATGCGCACTCGCAGGATGAGTTGCAGCAGGGCGTCAGTGGCATCGCTGTCCCGGTCTTCTCCGCAGGCGCCGTCACCGCAAGCCTGAGCGTGGTCGTCCCTGTCACTCGAAACACCGTTCTGCAGGACTGGCTCGCCGACACGCTGGCGGCCGCCGCGCGGATGAGCCGCGAGCTGGACGCGGCGAGCAAGCAGGCCGAATAAAGACTGCTGACCACGTCCTCTGCGATCGGGCCCCACCAGCCGGTCGACATCCGGGGTGGTCGGCGGCCGCCCCGCTCCCCCTGCACGACACCGGCCGGACCGGCATGGTCCGGACACTCTGACAATCGAGTGGCCGACTGTCGTACCCCGCCACCTCGAGGGCGGCGGGACGTTGCCGCGAAGCACCCGTGTTTCCGCCGACCGGAATCCGATGCCTTCCGGGACAGCGAGAGGCAGGCTTGTCAGGACCATGCCGCAAGGGTCATCGCGGCCAGGACGCCGTAGACGACCGGTGAGCCCAAGCGCGGGATGCGCAGACCCCACACCCTCATAGCCGTCGACCGGCGTGCTCTCGAGATGAGCTCCACATCGCTCCCTGCACCCTATGCCGCAGTGGGTGGCAGGCACTTCTGGCTGTTCACGGAGACAAGACCCTGCACCTGTGCGATCCGGTGAGTGGGTGAACAGGGACCAGCTCGGGACTGCCGCGGCCGTGCATGTGCACCACCCGGCGGCGACAGAGCCAAACCGGCGTCGCGGCCCTCCGAGCCAATCGGGCTGGGACACACCCGTCGGCAGACCCCGCGATACATAGACTCCGATTATCGGTATGAGTTGTCCTATAAACGGGATTCGCTTAATATCTCGGCAGGTCAGGCCGCATGGCCTCCCCGGCACTGGTTCGCCGAAACATCCGCCTGCCCACCGACCGACCTGCTGTACATGCCGCCGACGCCCTTCGGCGTGCATCCACCGATCAACCTCCACTCGGCCGCACGCTCAGTCGTCCACGGCCTTCTCCATGACGCGGAACCCGCCCGCGGCCTCCCCCACCCCCGACCGGTTCTTACAAGCCGGGGGACAGCGCACTAGAGCAAGGAACAACCATGAAAGCCATACGAGTCGTCGCCGCAATCGCCGTCTCGCTCAGCCTTGGCACCCTGGCCACCACCGTCAACGCCTCCGCCGCGACGGCCAACAAGCAGGTGAAGGCGCTCGAAACGTCGCTGGCCGAGTTGCAGGACTCCCTGACCTGGCAGAGGTCGGCGGGCGCCACCTACCCGGCCGTCGACACCGCCGTCGACCAGACCCTGGAAAACCTTGACCGCGTCCAGCGCAAGCATCCCGCCGCCGTGCCCCAGGCCGCCATCTTCGAGAGCCAGTTGGCTCGACTCGCCTCTGAGGCCGACTACTGGGTGCGGGTGACCGCGGAGAGCGGCTACGCACCTGGTGTCCTCGACACCGTGTCCAATGTGCAGGCGGGGCTGAAGGAGTGGTGGACCGAGACAGGAGAGATCCGCAAGAACCTGCGCAAGCCCGCCACCCTCCGGCCCGCTCGCCCGGTCGTTCCCAGCCTTGCCACCGTCGACGCAACCACCCGACCGGGCACCGTCTTCAGCGATGCCCAGGAGAAGAACGCCCTGCAGATGGTCGTCGTGCCGCCAGGCAGCTACACCGCGGGCGCCACCGAGGAGGAGCAGGAGACCTTCGGTGTGCCGGCAGTGCGCCGCCACTTCGAACGTCCCCAGAAGGAGGTGACCGTCGGCAAGCCGATCGCCGTCGGGCGCACCGAGGTCACCGTCGGCCAGTTCAAGCAGTTCGTCAAGGAGACCGGTTACCAGCCCGCCCAGGGAATGCGCACCTGGCTGGCCAATGAGGACTCGCTGCTGCAGTTCCGGCCGGACCTGAACTACCTGAACCCGGGGTTCCCGCAGACCGACGACGACCCAGTGGTCGGCATCACGAAGAACGACGCCGAGGCCTTCGCCGCCTGGATGTCCGAGCGCACCGGTGAGAAGTACCGGCTGCCCACTGAGGGCGAGTGGGAGTACGTCGCACGTGGCGGCGCCCAGACGCCGTTCTTCTGGGGAGAAGACGTCGAAGACGCGGGTCAGTACGCCAACACCTACGACGAGGACGCGTACGCGGCGAACCGCTTCTCCATCATCGGCAGCGGCGAATGGGCCCACGTGGAGAACGTCCACGACGGCTTCAAGCACACCGCCCCGGTCGGCTCTTTCAAGCCCAACGCCTTCGGCCTGTACGACATGACTGGCAACGCCCGCGAGTTCGTGGCCGACACCTGGGTCGACAGCCAGGCCGGAGCCACACCCGACGCATCCGTACGACATGGCGAGGCACCGTTCGTCGTACTGCGCGGCGGCGCCTGGGCCTACCAGCCGCAGAACCTGCGCGTCGCCTATCGCAACGGCTACCTGTCCTCCGAGACCCGGACCAACATGTTCGGATTCCGGCTCGTCCGCGACCTCTGAGCCAGCCGCTCCCGGCAGCGCCGGGTGACGCCGCGGATCGACGCCCGCCCGTCACCGGCGCTGCCGGCCGCGCGACCCTCCCGACCTGGCAACGATGCCTCCAGTGCAGGCCTTGCCCACAGCGACCGGGCAGGCAGCACTCATTCCGATTATCGGTTCTTCTTGCCCTATAAACGAGATGTAGCTACGCTCTCCACACCCTGTCGGAGGGGATTGACAGCGCTGATAGCGCACGACCATGCGTTTGCCGCACCGACCACAGAAGATCAGCCCCGGCAGCAGGGCCGACCCGCCTCGCACTGCGCCCATACTCTGAGCATGGGCCCGGTTCGCCTCGATGCGCTCGAGGTTGCGTTCGTGCCGTTCCAGGCTGATATAGGCCGGCCAGATACCGGGCAGGTAGACCAGCCAGTCCTCCCGCGGCCGCCTCACCCGGCCGGTGAAGGGACGCCCCGCCCGGCGCCGGCGCGGGTCGGTCCGGCTGCGGCCATAGACATAGACCCCGGCATAGGCGGGGTGACGGAGCATGTTCTGCACCACGATCCTGCTGGGGCGGCGCCAGACCAACTCGCCCCGCTCGGGGCCTTCCCGGACCCTGATTCCCATCTGGATGCCGTGATCGACCAGGAAGCGCAATACCGCGTTGACGGTGGCGAGTTCGTCGAACAGGTCGAAGACCAGGCGGACCACGGACTGCACCTGCTCGTCCGGGTCGAGGACGACCTCGCCACTCGGACCGCGCAGATAGCCCACGGGCAAGGGCACGACCAGCTCACCGCGGCGGGCCTTGCTGATACGGCCGTTCCACAGCCGCTGCTTGATCAGATGCAGTTCCGCCTCACTGATCGTGCCCTTCAGCCCCAGCAGCATGCGGTCGTTGTGCTCGGCCGGGTCATAGATTCCGTCCGGGTCCGCCAACAGGGCGCCCGACAGTGCGCACAACTCGAGAAACTGATGCCATTCGCGCCCGCAGCGGGCCAGCCGGGACATCTCCAGGCCCAGCACCAGGCCCACATGGTCCAGGCCGACCTCGGAGACCAGGCGCTTAAAACCGACCCGGTCCACGACACCCGAGGCAGAGTGGCCCAGGTCCTCGTCGATCACCAGGATGCGGGACGGAGACCAGCCCAAATCGACGGCCCGTTGCCGGAGCCCGTACTGCAGCCGGGTGGATTCGGCGTGGCCGAGGACCTGCTGAGGTGTCGACTGGCGGACATAGACCACCGCGAGACGGTCGCGATGCCAGGGCTGGATCTTGCCTTCAACCCGGTCCCACGGCGCGGCTGTTGTCACTCTCACCGGGATCACCCCCGCCCAGCGGATCCACAGACGCCACCATCCGCATCGCTAACTCCGCCAGCAACGTCACCACCAGCCGACGGTTCAGCTCCGGAACCGTTCCCCACTGCGGCATCTGGGGAGCTCAGCGACGACACGTTCGTCCACCCCAGCTCACCGTCCTCAACCTCATCGGCCTGCCGCCCACGCAACCGCTGAACAACAGCCGCAGCCGCAAGCAGGCCATCAACCCCTATGACCAGGGCATTCCCAGAGCCAAGCTCGTCTATGTCAGCAGTATGGCTTGCTACTTGAGCACACATTCCGGCTGTTCAAGCAGCCCCTGGGCTGGACGAAGCATCGGCTGCGGGAGCCGGAGGCGGCCGACCGATGGACCTGGCTGATCATCTCCGCATACACCCAGCTCCGGCTCGCCCGCCCGCTGGCCCGGGACCTGCGGCACCCGTGGGAGAAGCCGGCCGCACCGAGCCGACTCACGCCTGCCCGGGTCCGCCGGACGTTTCGGAACCTCCGCCAGCACATGCCCTGTCCCGCCAGGGCACCGAAACCCCACCGGCCGGGACCTGGACGACCACCCGGCACCAGGAACAGGCGCCGGGCACCCCGCTATGACGTGGGCAAAACCGTCCGCCGCGAGAAGACGCTTATCGCCCTACAGCGGTTGAAGGGTTAAAGAACAAGCCTAGGGCCTGTTGTGAAAGTGGATCTTGGTCGTGGATGATCACGGTCGTGGGACGTGGTGATCTGACGAATGGCCAGTGGGCCCGGCTGGAGCCGTTGCTGCCCCGGGGCATCAAGCCGGGCCGTCCACAGGTGTGGACCTGACGACAGCTGATAGACGGCATACGGTGGCGGACCTGGACTGGTGCTCCGTGGCGTGATGTGCCGGACGGTACGGGCCGTGGGACCGGGCCTACGACCGGCGTTGGCAACGCGACGGGACCTGGGCCCGGATCGTGACGCAGCTTGCGTCCTCGCTCGGATCATCCACAGCGCGACCATCCGCTTCAATTGCACGTAGCAATGGCTTCACCATGCACGCGACTGTACCGGCCCGCAGGATTCAGCCGCCCAATGCACGTTCACAACAAGCCCTTAGCTTGATCTTTAACCTGGGGTCTCGAACGGCGTCTCGTACTTGATCACTCGGGTTGGTAACTGCCGTACGTGCAGGCGGCCTTCGGCTGACCA
>NZ_JBHXVG010000086.1:0-10688 GCF_042672405.1 Streptomyces sp. NPDC127197
GATCTTCCGCAGAGCGCGGTGCAGCCCAAATCGAATGACGTCAATCGCCGCAGCGGTCCTCACCCTGGAGCGGCAACGCTGAAAGACCTCACTGATCGCCGGAAGCCCGACGGCGCGGGCTGGGCCGTCCTCGCCGATCCTGAAGGCAATGAATTCTGTGTCCTCCGTAGCGAGTCCGATCGCGCTGCGATGTCTTCCTAAGGCTCCGCTGGCAGCGGGATGGCACCGCATCAGCAGATGAGCCAGCCCACCGGTGCACGCGCCAGTCAGCGCCAGCAGGGCGGCCACATGGCCCCGAGTCGCCCGGCGCTCATGGTGTAGACGCTGGCGGCGGCCGACTGGGCCGCGGCGATGGCCGCCGGTGCCGGCCATCGCCGCTCGGAGTGGGATGGCGGCAGCGGCCGCCGTTGGAAGCCGCTTGAGGATCAGGACGGCGGGGTCCCGCCGTCGATCTCGCCCCAGAAGGCGTCGACCCGTGCGTTGAACACGTCCGGGGACTCCTGGAACGGCTGGTGGGCCTCTCCCGCCATGACCTCGAAGCGGGCGCCCGGGATGGCGTCGGCCACGACCCGCCCAAGCCGCGGTGGCGTGGTGATGTCCCGTTCGCCGGCCAGGACGAGGGTCGGTGCGGTGATGCCGGGCAGCCGGTCGAGCGTGTCGTGCTGCATGAACGGCTCCAGTTGACGCTGGAAGGCCTCGGCGGACTGCGGGTACGGGAAGGCGAGCGTTTCGTCGATGATCCGCTGCACCGTGCCGTCGGCGTGGGCGCGCGGCGTGTACATCCACAGGAAGAACGCCTCCAGCATGGCGCGCTCGTCGGGCGCCCCCGTCACCAGCCAATGCCAGAAGCGGGTCATGGTGGTGAAGTAGGCGTCCGCCCGCGCCCAGGTACTCATGAGGACGAGGCTGCGGACGGCCTCCGGGTGGCGGAGCGCCAGCTCCTGCGCGATCGCGCTGCCGCCCGAGAAACCAGCGACATGCGCCCTGTCGACCCGGAGCACCCGGAGCAGTTCCGCGGCGTCGTCGGCCAGCATGGCCACGGACATGGGCCCGTCGGGCAACGGCGTCCGCCCCGCCCCTCGGTTGTCGAAGGCGATGACCCGGTACCGGTCCGACAACCCGTCGAGCTGCGCCTGCCACGCCTCGGCGGGGTCGCCCAGCCCTGCGATCAGCAGGACGTCGGGTCCCTGGCCACGGCTCTCGGTCCAGATCGTCGTTCCGTTGGCTTCGACGTATTCGCCCATGGAATACACCTCCCGCCCCATCGTCTCCTCCGCCGGTCCGTGATCGAATACCGCCGCGCCGCACGCACTCCCGGATGCCCTCGGCCCACCCGGCCGTGGGACCGCAATCGAAGGCTGATGAGCCGACTCGTGAGCAGACGGGTGCGGGGTCCTGGGCAAGCTGATCAGGGCCCCGTTTCGGCGCCGCCCATGTCCCATGCCGGTCTGAAACTGACGGACGTTATTGAGGCTCCTTGAAAGCGCATCTGTCCGCAGTTCGCGAAGGTCAAGGCGGGGCACGCGTGAAGGCGGGAACGGCAAAGTCTTCGCGACGTGTGGGGTGCCGTGCTCGGTCGGGCCGGATCTACCTACTGCCGCACTATCGGCGCCGGTGGCGGATGCGGTCGAACGGCACAGCCGGTCGAGAAGGCAGGCCCGGGGCCGGAGGGGCTTGCCCTTGAATCGCGGCCGCTGGTGAGCTTGAACAGGGGTCAGTCGCCTGCCTTTTCGGCCAGGAAGGCGCTGAGGCTGTCGAGGAGCATGGTGCTGCCCTGCTCGGCCATGTCGCGTTCGTCGGTGGTGTCGCAGGTTTGGCTGAGCACGATCTGTGTGCGCTGGCCGTCCTGCTCGGTGAGTTCCAGGGTCATGACCGCGGGTGCGGGCTTGCCGGGTACGTCCATGCCGATCACCAGGCGGCTGTTCTCGGCGACCTCGAGATAGGAGCCGGTCAGCGGGAACTGAGCGCCGTCGGGTGTGACCATCGTGGCCTTCCACGCACCGCCCGGCCGTACGTCCATCTCGACGGAGTCGGCAACGGCGCCTGCCCACCGGGCGTACTGCTCGGCGGTGGTCCAGGCTCGCCATACCTTCGCCGCGGGGGCTTCCAGCGTCCGGGTCAGCGTGTAGGAGAAACTGTTGGCTGCGCTGGTCTGCTCGGTGCTCATGTTTTTCGTCTCCTCGTCTCGCCCTTGATCGGGTTGTCGCACCTGTAGACGGCCGAGGGCGCGGAAAGTCATCGGTGTGGTGGGGCTTCCTCGATCCAGCTGAGGATGCGGGTCCGGAGGAGTTCGAACCAGGCTCTGCCGTACCTGGCTCGCGTGAAATGTCTTCTGCCGGTTCACGTGTTCCTCGACGGCATTGGAAATTCCAGGGGGAGGGGAGGTCGGCGGTGACGGCGTCGAGGTCGTGGCGGAGGAAGCCGGCGAAGCCCTGTATCGGTGTCGGAGCGTCCTGCCCGGCCTGGCGGATCCACTCCAGCAGCACATATCCGCGTCGGTGACTGGCCAGATCGGTGACGCCTGGGCGAGGTCGCAGGCCCCGCTGATGTTCGGGCAGGCGAGCCGGAGGTGAAGCAGTCGCTGGTCCTGGCTCTCGGTGAGGGCCTCGCACGGCCGCATGATCCACGAGGTGGTCTTGCGCGGGCTGGGGATGTCGGCCCGGAGTGGTTCGGCCGTGCCCACGCGAAGGGCGGCGAGGTGTTTGCGGACGGCCTGTCGGTGGATCTGTCAGGAACAGGCGGGTGCCGCTGACCTGGCCTTGCGTCTCGGTGAGTGTGCTCTTGCCCGTCGCTTTGTTGATGAATAAATCAGAGGCCGGTGGCACGGATGAAGCTACGCTCGTCACAACCCTGACCTGGCTGGTGAGGGGAGGAGCACTGTCGTGAATCGGCCCCTTCTCTACCTTGACGTCGACGGGCCGCTGAATCCGTATGCCGGCGAAGCCGGAGCGCCGCCCCGCGGGCTACTCGACTCACCGGATGAAGCCCGAGGGATGGATCGCTCAGCACCCCGGCACGCCACGACCCTATGTGAAGCCGCTGCGGGTCTGGCTCAGCACCGGCCATGGCCGTCGGCTCCGGGGCCTGAGCGCACTGTACGACCTGGTGTGGGCAACCACGTGGGGAGCGGAGGCGAACGTCTTCATCGCGCCCGTTCTCGGCCTGCCGGAACTGCCTGTCGTGGACTGGCCCACGATGCACGAGGAGGGCCCGGACGGTACGTTCTGGAAGACCGGTTACCTTGTCGCGCACGCTGCCGGCCGGCCGTTCGCCTGGGTCGATGACGACATCGGTGAGCCCGACCGGGCCTTTACGGCAGCGCACCACGACGGCCAGGCGCTCCTCCATCGTGTCGACGCGCGACTGGGGCTGCGCGACAGCGACTTCACCGCCCTGGATGCCTTCGCCCGCGCTCTGGATTCCCCACCCGCCTGACTGCCATGGGTAAGAGGGGGAGCAAGAGCAGCTGTGCGCGGGTGTCTTCGCCTGCACCGGCCAACGGCTCCTCGCCCTGGCGGCCGGCAACTGGTACCACTGGACCGGGCCCAAAGGCCAAGCTCGCACGGCTGCTCGGCCTCGCGGCCGGCGCCTGGCACAACTGGACGACCGGCGGAAAGATCGAACAGATCCCTTTGATCGGCGGTCAGCTGCCCGCCCGGTCGGGGGTGGGAAGCGCGAGTGCGGCGGCGTCTCGTGCGATGCGCACGGCGTCTGCGAGCGGGCCTGCCAGCGCGGCTGCTTCTGCCTCCGCTGTGCGCACTTGCTCGGTGGTGAGCGTGTCGGCCGTGGTGGCTGCGACGAGATCGATGTAGGCGTCCGTGCGACGTTCGGCTTCTTGGAGCTGGCGTTGCTGGTCGATGAGCTTATCGATCGTGCGGACTTTCGCGGCGTATGCTTCCAGCGCCTTGACCCGGAGGTCGACGGCTTCCCGGCTCGTGTTGAGCGCGGTGGCCTGTGTGGCGAGGGCTGCGTCGACGTCGGCGCCTGCGCTGTGGCGTTCGGCTTGCCTGTGCTCGCGAGCGAGACGGTAGATCCGCGTGCTGTCCAGAGCGATCTTCCAAAGGATGTGTGGCAGGTCGGAGTTGTTGCGCTGGCTGTCGATCAGGCCATCGTTGTGGGCCTGGGAGCCGGTGATTGTGTCGACTGCTCTGGCTGCCCGGACGACGAGGTCACGTTCTTCGGGTGCCAGGTCGACAGGGCACACGTAGCGGTCCTGGCCGCGATAGCGGCGCGCTGTGCGGCGGGCACGGGTTTCGCTTCGGCGCATGCCGACGGCGGTGGCGCACAGAGCAAGGCAGATGAGCGTGCCGATGCAGCCGGCTGCGGGTTCCCAACCGCTGAGAGCGTAGGCGGGCATGTTCATGAAGGACCAGGTGAGCTGGCCGCACACCAGGGTGGCGATGCCGAAGCCGATCGCCGCCCCGGTGGGCCCGAGCGGGGCGGTCGCCTTCTTCGGCTGCGCGGCAGCCAGCTCCCGCAGTGCCTTGCGATTCCTCTCGCGCGCACTGGGAATCGCTTGCCGTCGACCGTCGGGGGAGGGGAGTTCCTCACCGCTGACACTCAAAAGAATCTTGCGATCTGCCTCCGGCATTTCTGGATCAACGATCGGACGATCTTCAGGCCTCGGCAAGACTCCGCCCCCCACGGGTTCAACATCAACGATGACGCAAGATCATAGGCGCGCACGCCACTTGGGCGCGCACCGCTGCACCGGGGCGGTTAACGAGTTGGTGCGTGATAGCGGGTGGGCATGCTCTCGTGGTGAGGGGCATGGTCGATCGGGCGGTGTTGGCGCATCCGTTGTTCACGGGCATCTCGACGGCGCGTCTGGTGTCTTTGGTTGAGGAGTTGGCCTGTCCGTGGGCGGCTGCGGCGGAGGGGCAGCGGGAGCGGGTGCAGGGCGGTGTGATCTCACCGTTGATGTGCAATGTCTATCTGCACCGGCTGGACCGGGCATGGGACGAGCACGACGGGGGCCTGGTCCGATACGCCGACGATGTGGTCGTGATGTACTTCTCCCGCAGTCAGGCCGAGCGGGCGCTCGCCCGACTGGTTGAGCTGCTGGGGGAGTTGGGGCTGAGGCCGAAGGAGTCCAAGACGAGGATCGTGCACCTGATGACGGACCAGGAAGGCTTTGACTTCTTCGGGTTTCACCACCGTCAGGTTCGTTCCCGGGGACTGCACGGGCGCCGACGCTTCGAATTCCTGGCCCGCTGGCCCTCGAACAGGCCGATGCAGCACGCCCGCGACCGGATCCGGGAGATCACCGCCCGGCGTCGGCTCCCGCTGCATCCCGAAGCGATCGTGGAGGACTTGAACCTGTTCCTCCGCGGGTGGATGGCGTACCTCCGTTACGGTCACTCCGCCCGCCGCTTCAGCAAGATCGGAAGGTTCACGCGGGAACGCGTCGCGCACTTCATCAGCAGAAAGCACCGGCGCAGCCGGGCCTTCGGCTGGTGGGTGCTGACCGTCTCGTCCCCGAACGAACTCGGTCTGATCAGCCCGTACGGAACCGTTGTCCCGCCCGGGCCGGAAAGCCCTGGCGGGAAAGGCCGAATGCCGTCGGTGAACGGCGTCGGTGAGCCGTGTGCGGGAGAACCGCATGCACGGTTCGAAGCGGCGGGGGCTGGAAACGGAGCGGAAGCACTCCGCCACCGCGCAGCCCCCGACCCTACAACCTCGTCTGGCTGAGCAGTATGCCGTGGTGCGGGCGGCAGCAACTCGTGGACTGAGCCGGGCAGTTCGGATGAGGTCCACGGCAGACGCCCATGCAGGTCGGCGAGACGCTGAATGTTCGCGCTGTGCTGCTTGCCGGAGGAGTACGGCTTGTCGATCGACGTAGAGGTGGTGCCAGCCGTCCCGCTCGGCGAACGAGGGCTTGAGGGCAGGAGCAGCCGATGGTCGATGGTGTAGCCATGCACCCTGGCGACGGGTGTGTCGGCGCCGAACTCGACATGATGAAGCAATCGCGCGCGGTCGTGCCCCATGGAACCTTGCCATCAATGTGAACGCCAAGCCGGAGGCAACGCTCTCACCCCATCCGCGGCGAGGCATCGCACCTGCAGGTGTGATGCCTCAGGCGGCGTCCGCCCGGGCGTGGGTCCGGACTTCTTCGAGGTATTCGGCGATGGCGTCCCGGTTGCGGGTGAGGCATTCGACGCGTTGGTTCATGCGGTCGAGCTCGGCTTCCAGCATCGCGATCATCTCCGGCGTGGCCTCGGAGAAGATGATGCGCCGGGGCTTGTCGAGGCAGGGCAGGATCTGCTTGATGATGCGGGTTGGCAACCCGGCGTCGAGCAGTCCGCGGATCTGCAGGACGCGGTCCACGAACCGTTCGTCGTAATTGCGATAGCCGTTCGCACAGCGCTCCGAGACGATGAGGCCCTGCTCCTCGTAGTAGCGGAGGAGTCGGCGGGAGACGCCGGTCCGTTCGGAGAGCTCCCCGATGCGCATGTGCTCCACCTCACGCAGTGTCAGGTTGACCTTCACATCGATGTGAAGGTTTGAGCATACCTGCCATGCCAATCGAGAGCACCGATCGATCCGCTGATGCGCACCCACCGATCAGCAACGAGAAGCTGCCGATGGCGGCACTGCTGGCGCTGGCCACGGCCGTGTTCATCACCAGCCTGACCGAGACGCTACCCGCCGGAGTTCTCCCCGCGATGAGCGGCAGCCTCCATGTCAGCGAGTCCGCAGCGGGTCAGGCAGTGACGGTCTACGCCGCCGGCACCGCCCTCACGGCCATCCCGCTGACTGCCGCCACTGCGGGATGGCGACGCAAGCGGCTGCTGCTGACGGCCATGGCCGGATTCGCCGCGGCCAACACCGTCACGGCCGTCTCGTCCACCTACCCGCTGACCCTGATCTCCCGGTTCGTCGCCGGCGTGGCCGCAGGACTGGCCTGGGCCCTGCTGGCTGGCTACGCCCGCCGCATGGCACCAGCCCAACTCCAGGGCAAAGCGGTCGCCATCGCTATGGCCGGTATCCCCATCGCCCTCTCCCTAGGGGTTCCCGCAGGCACCTTCGTCGGCCAGGCGCTCGGCTGGCGGGTGGCCTTCCTGATCATGACGGGCCTCACCCTCGTCCTGCTCGGCTGGATCACCGCGATCGTGCCGGACCACCCCGGGCAGCGCTCGCAGGAGCGGCCCCGGATGCTGCGGGCGCTCGCCACCCCGGGCGTGGCACCGGTCCTCTTCGTCACGCTCGTCTTCGTCCTGGCCCACACCATTCTCTACGCCTACATCGCCACCTTCCTCACCCACGTCGACATGGGCAAGTCAACCGACCTGGTCCTCCTGGTCTTCGGCATCGCCTCCCTGGCGAGCATCTGGTTCACCGGAGTCCACATCGACCGGCGACTGCGCACCCTCACCATCAGCAGCGTTCTCCTGGTCGGCGTCGCGGCCGCCATCCTCGGCGTGCTGGCCCACACCAGCGCTCTTGTCTACCTGGCGGCCCTGCTGTGGGGGCTCGGTTGGGGAGGCGTCCCCACACTGCTGCAGACAGCCGCCGCGGACGCCGGAGGCGCCGCTGCGGACGCCGCCCAGGCCATGCTGGTCACCCTGTGGAACGCCGCCATGGCCGCCGGCGGCATCATCGGCGGCATCCTGCTCGACACGCTCGGCGCGGTGTCCTTCCCCTGGAGCGTTCTCTTGCTCCTCGTACCCGGCCTCATCACCGTTGTGGGCGCCCGCGTTCACGGCTTCCCGGCCAAGCGCCCAGGCGCGGCCGCGTGAATCCAGGCCCGTGGGGCCGCAGGTGCACTGCATCACCGGGCTCCACGCGATCGCCTCGCACGAGCCGCCAGTGCTGACCAAGAGCAACCTCGCCACGTGGAGCTTCGTGTGCTTGTCTATCCGTCGGCGATCGATCTGTCCTCCGCGCATCTGCGCTACCTCACCCGTCAACTGACCGTACGCCGCCGAGAGATCGGTTGCCGCTGGCGACGCCTGACACCGGGGCGGCAGGCCCTGCTGGTCCTGGCTCACCTGCGCTGCGGCGACACCTACGCCCGCCTGGCCACCGGCTTCGGCATCGGAGTCGCGACCGCCCACCGCTATGTCCGAGAGGCCGTCGAGGTCCTGGCCACGGCCGCGCCCACCCTCGCTGACGCGGTGCGAGCTGGGAGCCGCCTGGCGTTTGTGATCCTGCCGCGCGGGTGGGTGGTCGAGAGGTCGCTGGCGTGGCTGTTGCACGCCCGCTGATGCGTCCGGGACTGCGAGATTCTCCCGCAGCACTTTCGAAGCAGTGCTCGCCCCCGCGGCCATCAGCCTCATGACCCGTCGGCTCGCCCGAACAGTCTGTCCGCCCAACCGCGGCGGCTGCCCGGCCGGGGTCAGCTTCTCCGGGCTGCGTGATCACTCACGCACGGTGATCCGGGCGGTGGCCAGTTGGCTGTTCATGTGGGTGAGAGCCTGTGGGCCTGTTGTGAGGTGGTGGATTGGGGGCTCTGTCGGGGGTCCTGCGCGGGAGTCTGCTGGCAGGAGCGGGCAGGGGAGTTGGGGATTTCCTCGGTTGTTGTGGTCCGGGTGATCGGCTGGGGGTTCTCGTTCCAGTCCTTGAGCTCTTTCCATCCTCAGTTTGAGCTGGCCAGATGCAGGGTGAGGACAGCCTGGACGAGGCTCGTGATGCGGGTGGTCGAGCATCGGAGCTTGCGTAGGAGCCGCCAGGACTTGAGGGTGGCGACGGCTTGCTCCACCAGGGCACGGATCTTCGCATGGGATCGGTTGGCCCCTTGCTGACCTGCGGACAGCGTCTCCCACCGGCCGCGGTAAGGAACACGGACCGTGCCACCGGCGCCCTGGTAGCCCTTGTCGGCCCAGCAGCGGACGTCCGCTTCGGCGAGAGCGTCGACGATGCCGTGCTCGCGGGCCGCGCGGACGTCGTGGACGGCACCGGGCAGAGCCGGCGAGGCCCACAGCAGGCGGCCGAGCGGATCGGCGACGATCTGCACGTTCATCCCGTGTTTCTTGTGCTTGACAGCCCGAGTAGAAGGGGCGATCGGCGGCGGCGCGGTCGATGGGCAACAGCGTCCCGTCCAACAGGACGAACGCCTTGAGCGTCGCCGTCCTGACCGCCTCGGCGAGCGTGGGGGCGAGGGCAGCCAGGACCTCGATTGCTTCGGTGATGTAGCGGTAGGCGGTGGTGGTGCCGATGCCGAATCCGGCTGCGAGCTGGGCGTACGGATGCCCGTTGCGGAGATGGGCGAGGGTGAGCAGGGCTTGCCGGCTGGTGCTCAAGCGCCGCCACCGGGTACCCAAAGACCGGCGGTGTTCCCGCAGGCGATCAGCGAGGAGACGGAGGGCGGAGCTGGACACGTCCAGCCCGGACGGGTAGACAAGCACACGAAGCCTCTGGTGGAGACGGTTCTTTTTGGCCGAAAACCCATCTACCAGGGGCTTCGCTTGCCTGTCAGCCCAACTGGTCAACATCCCCAGCAGGTTGGAGAGCTCACTGTGGCGAATCATCCTGGCTTTGGGGCGCTCTTGACTCGACTTCTGAATCACCGTCGGGTGGATGTCGCATGGCTGGCCTCGGCGTCTGGCATCCCCGAGGCCGACCTCCGCTCGGTGTCAGAGGGCGCGCCGCCGCTGGCCTCGCAGCTCGACGCCCTCGCCCCCGCGCTCGGCTTCCACGCCGCCGACCTCTACGCAATCGCCGATGTTCCGGTGCCGGCAGCCCTCACGCACGGGCATCCGGCAGCCGGGTCCGACATCGCGAGCCTCGTCCGGATCACGATGGCACTGCCGTCGGACCAGAGAACTTGTGTCCACCGGCTGGTCGATCAGCTGCCACGAGAACCGCGCGACCGTCCATGGGACCTGCCGCGTACCGATAGCCAGCACGATTCGGGCGCTGGCGCGTTGCTCGTCAACCTGCTGTGCGGCAACCGGAACCTGTACTCCCTGAGCGCCGCGGCCAAGGCCCTGGCCCTGCTTACGGATGGACGCGTGTACCTGGCCGCCTCCACGATCCACGGCATCGGCCGAGGTCGCGTGCCGCTGACCCCGGAGCGGGTTGCGGGCTTCGCCACCACCCTCGGCATCTCGCCTGGAGACCTCGCCGCCATCACAAGCGTCGAACTCCCCCAGCCTTCGTGGCCCGACGATCCGCTGACGGCCGAGATGGCGCAGCTGCTGTGGAACTGCCGGCACCTGACCGCGGCTCAGGCCGAGCACGCGTATGACGAAGTGAAGTCGATGCTAGTAGCAGTGCCCGATGACGCCTCTAGCGAAGAGTGGAACCGCGTCTCCCGCCACCAAGGGAGATGGTGGGGTGCGCCGAGGCGGTGAACGCTGCTTGGGCCGACACGGCTCTCTGCCACCTCCAGTCGTTCCAACCTGGCTGTCTCACGATGAATTTGGAAAAGGCTCAGTGACGTTTTCTCAGCGAAATAGGTTGTGGCTTTGGGGATGAGCTCGCCAGGGCCGAGTGCCGAAGGCCGCGCCCCGGCGGAGGACAGACGTAAAGCCCCTGGTAGGACGGTTCTCACCACAAGATCGTCCGCTGTACCAGAGGCTTCACGTTGGTCACCTATGTTGCCATGCTCGACGTCCCGCGCCACGTGGTGGAGTACCTCGCCCGGCTGCTGGCTGCCCATCGCCGCCGGATCGGCACGCCGAAGGGCTCGCGGGCGCTGGGCCCGTTCCGGCAGGCCGTGTTCGTGCTGCGCTGGTTCCGCGAGG
>NZ_JBHXVG010000087.1:0-5313 GCF_042672405.1 Streptomyces sp. NPDC127197
GTCTCAGAGCGCTGCGCGCTCTGGCAGTGACCGTCACTTCGTGACGGTGTGTCACTGCTTCGCGGTGACTTGCTCGGCTGCGCCGAGCCCCGGCCGATGGCCGGGCGGGGAGGACTGGCCTTTGGCCAGTTCGGTCGTCCGCTTCGCTCCCTCCCTGGGGGCCCGCTACGCGGGCGGCTGGCTACGGGGAGGGGTGGCCGGGCGGCTCTTCTTTGCGACTGCCCGTGGTGGTGTGCATCAAAACGTAGTCTAGATAGAGTCTGGGCCACCCCACACCCCCACGCTGCGGCTCTGTATGCCTTGCTGACGGCTTCTCACCCCTTCTCGGGGGGATGAGTCCAGACGGCTCGTCAGAGGCTCTGAGATGGGTACAGATCGCTACGTGGGGGCATCGACACCTGATGCAGCATGTACGGTTGGTGGATCGTGGCCACACCCTCTCTGAGGGGTGGTCACCGGCTGGCCGCTCTGGGCCTCTTGAGCGTTCGCAGCCCGCTGACCTGGGCAAACGCACTGCGGGCGACCCTTCGAGGGGGCCGCCCGCAATTTCTCTGACCGAATTACCTGGTCTAATGCCCGTCGCCCCGAATTGCCAGCGTGCAGACGAGTTTATCAAGACGATTATTACGGGCTTATGGAAAGGCTTATCCGGCCGCTTTGATTTGGTTACCAGATTCCGTCATCCTCTCGCAGGGTGGGGCAGTTGCAATCACAGATGCAGCCGCCTCCGCAGTTGGGGCATTCATCGCAGCAGTAATGCTTTCCGCATAGGCTGCATCGGCTTCCGCCGCAGTCCTCACAGGAGGGCGGGCGGTAGCTGTCTGAGAGGTACATTCACGCTTCCTTTCGGGTAGGAATGCCGACGGCCCCGGACTGTAGAGCCCGGGGCCGTCGTTGTGCAAATCAGCAGGTTACGCGGGTGTCTTGTCTTTCCATTCCCAGAGCCATTCCCTTAGCTCATCCTCGGTGTAGTAGGTGACCTTTCCGTCACTGATGCCTTCGGGAACGGTGATCCCGCGCTTCTCGGAACGCTGGAGCAGGTACTTGCGGGCGGTCTCGTAGCCCCACGGGAGGGTGCCGCGCTCGCAGTGCTCACGCAGGCTGTAGGTCTCCGGCAGCGCCTGGTCCTCGGCCACCTCGGCGGCAAGGCCGGCCGATGCTCCGGCTGTCCCGGCCGCTGTCCCCTCGGCCGTCCCGGAGGCACCGTGTCCCGGCTCTGACCTGGGGCTGGGCACCCCGACCCCCGTGCTGGCGTGGCCCGGGACAACCGTGGGGACCTTGGGTGCGAAGTCCCCGCCGGGCATGAACTCGGTGGTGGCTGCGGTCTCCTGTGCCTCGGCCAGGGCCTCGGGGGTGATCCAGGGTGCCATTTCCCCGTCATCGAACCATTGGGGCGCCTTTTCGCACGCTGCCAGCAATTCGCGGACTTCCGGGGTGATGTACGCGGGCTGGAATTCCCGGACGTACGCGTAATCTCCGCCCTCGGGGTCCATGCGCTTATCCGCGTAGGCTCCGCGGCCGGGGATTTCCGTGTCGTAGGAGAGGCGCGGCGCGTTCTGTCCGAATGCCACTCCCCACGAGACCATATCCTGCTTGCCTACCACAATCTTGGTGCCGATCTGCTTGCGTCCGATCGTCCCGCCGAACAGTGCATTGTCGAATTGCTGGCTGCCGACCACCACGCGGTGATTCGAGGAACGGCCCATCATGAGGATGATGGTGAACCAGTCGATAAACGGCGGGGCGCCCTTCTGCTTGATGCCGTGCTTCCACCAGGTGTAGGCGAACCGGATCAGCGTCGGGAGTTCGTCCACCACGAGCGTGCGTGGCGTCAGTTCGTCGCGCAGTTTCGGGTCTGCGCCTTCCTGAACGGCCTGCTCGGCGGCGAGGATGGACACCAGGAATTCCGCGAAGGCGCCGATGCATGCGCGGGTGGTGGTGTGGATGCGAACGCCCGACTGTCCGAATGCCTCGGCCATGGAATTCACCTTGGTGTCGAGGATGTCTACGAGCCCTCCGTGCTGCCTAGCATGGACAACGGCCATGTAGAGGACCGTGGATTTACCCGATCCGGTGTCACCGGCCACGCCCCAATGGGGAGTCGCGGTTTGCGTGAAAACAAATTGATCGACGATTTCATAACCCTCGATCGTCTTGCCCACGTAGACTTTATGGGCCGTGCCGGACGACTTCCATGCAACTTGGGTGGGCAGCTGGGGCATTGGGCGGGGTGCGGGCTTCGGCGACCACTGTGCGTAAGGGGAGCGGCCCGCGAGGTGGTAGCTGGCGACCCACTCACCGGGCACCTTGGCCTGGATCGCCTGCGCCATGAGGCTGCGCTCGCCCTCGGTGCCGGACCAGTGCAGGGGGACCCGGATGGTGATCCGCGCGCTCTCCGCGCTCAGGTCGTCCGGGATGCTCAGCCAGTAGTCCTGCCCGCGCTCCTGGTCCTCCTGGCCCAGGCGCAGCACCTGCGTGAGGGAGGCCCACAGACCCGGGCCGTAGGTCTCCGCGTCCGTGGCCTGGTAGCCCTTGCCCCAGGCTCCGGCCGTGACGAGGGTGACCGGCACCGCGGCCGCGAGCGCGAGGATCGTCCAGGCGGGTTCCAGGATCAGCCCGGCCGCCGTGGTCAGCCCGCCCACGCGGGCCGCTGAGCGCCCGGCGTAGCGCCAGTGGTGCCAGCGGCCCAGCCCCCGGCCCACGGTCCGCACAGCGGCCCATGTGGCGCTCAGACCCCGGCCCGCGGCCGCGACCGCCCGCGCGACCCACGGCGGCATCCGGGCCATGTCCGACAGCCGCTTGCTTAGCCGGTCCCAGTCGATGGCGGGGCCGGCGGTCGCGTCCGCGGCGGGCAGCGCGATGGCGCCCAGCTCGGCCGTGGACAGCGGGTCGGTGCTCACGGTGCCGGGGCGCCAGAACGAGGCGTTGGTGCGCGCCTTGCCGCGCATCTCCTTGCCGGTGAGGAACCGCCAGCACAGGGTGCAGACGCGCTTGGTGACCACGGCCAGCCCCTCGAAGGTGTCCTCAATGAAGGCGTTGGCGGGGCTGCCCTTGGCGGCGGGCTTGCCCTTCTCCTCGCGATGGCGGGTGCCGATGCCGTACAGCGCGCCCACGACGACCGCGCCGCCCACGAGCACGGGCATCCAGTGCCCGTGGGTGAGGGCGACAGCGTCGTGGATCAAGCCGGTTTGGTGGCCGGTGTGGTCGGTGCCGGATTCGGCTGCTGCCTGGTGGTAGATGCTCATGTGGTGCTCCCTGGTGCTCCGTGTCTGGGGATCACCCCCGCCCGGCAGGTGGTCTGCCAGGACGCTGGCCTGCCGGGCGGGTGAGATCCCTTGTGTGGGCGCTGCTACCGATCGTGGCTGGTGGGACTGACAGGCGGCACCCGAGAATCCGGGGTGGCGCTGGAAGAGTCCGCCGGGCCGGTTTTGTTTGTCCTGGTATTGCCGGTGTTGGGTGATGTGTCCGCCAACCCTCGGTCCCACAGCAGCAGTTGGCCGGCCACAGGTCCGCTCAGCCGCTGGAGCTGTGCCGGGGTCACGGTGCCGCGTGCCATCGGGCCTCCCGAGCAAGGGCCGGGCGCCCGCGGGCGCCCGGCCGGTCGGTCACTTCCTGCGCTGTGCGGCGCGCTCCTCGCGCTCCGCGTCCTGCCGCGCCTCCCGCTCAACCGCACGGGCCTTGACGGCCTCGATCTGCCGGTCGATGCCCCGGGTTGGGTGACCCTTGGCGGCCAGCCGCCCCACGAGGAGGGCGAGCTGGGCGGTCTCCCAGGCGGTGTAGCCGCGCTGCGGCTCCGGCCCGGTCACGGGTACCACCCCTGCTCCGGCTCGGCGGCCGGAGCCGCCTGCGGCTGCTGCCGCGCCTCCCTGACGTACCGGTCGACGGTCGCGGGCGAGACCTGCATGCCCATCGCGCCCAGGGTCTGCCGGACGGCCTCGGGGCTCATCCCGGCCCGTGCCAGCCCGTGGGTGAGGGTGCGGGCCGAGGGCGGACGCTGCGCGGGCACCCGCTCCTCGTCGTCCTCCGGCCCGGCGTCCTCCGCCGGGGGGTTCCCGGAGACCGGGCGGACGGGCGGGGGCGTCTCCGCGTCTGTGGCCTGCGGGTATCCGCCCATCCGCGGGGAGTCCCCAGAGATCCGGCGGGCGCTGCGGTGCCGCTCCACCTGCTCCAGCACCGTGGCCGTGCTGGCGCCCGCGTCCACGGCCGCCATCATCGAGCGGTTCGCCTGGTCCATGGCCGAGCGCCACTCGCGCCCGGCGGTGCCGTAGGTGGACGCGATCGCCCGTGCCCGGATCTGGTCGACGACCGCGCGGTTGACCGCGTCCTCCCGAACCGTCCACGGCTCCGGCTCCGGCTCGACGTCGAGCACCTGGTGCTCGTCGACGCGCTGCACCTGGTGCTCGTCGAGGCTGACGCCGTACTGCACCTCGACCGCGCGGCGGTGCGCTGCAGCCTGCCCACGCGCCCGCTCCGAGGTCCGGTGCACGGTCGCGGTCGCCAGCATCGCGTGCGCCTCGCGGTGCTCCGCGTCCACCCAGGCCTGCGTGTCCGGGTCCAGCTCACAGACCAGATGCGACAGCACCGTGCTCCACAGCAGCTTGGCGCCCAGCGCGATCCCGGCACCAAACGCGCCTTGTGCCAGCGCCCCATGCAGATGGCCGTGGTAGGTGATGGCACCGACGGACACCGCCAGCAGCGCCAGGCCCACCCTCCGGGCCCGGCCGCGCCGGTCGGGCTGGTAGCGGGCCAGCCACTCCATTCCCTGCACCGCCAGCCACGCCACATCGAATGTGATCGCGCCGCCGTACGCGGCCCACGAGCCGCCCAGCAGGTCACCGATCGAGTACGTGGACCACACGACGGTCACCAGGGACAGCAGCCCGGCGAGCGCCAGCTCACCGCGCAGCAGCATCAGATCCCAGTCCCGCGGAACAGCCGGCTGTTCCGCCGGCCGCACCACCGTGTGGGCCCGGCCCTGCCGGGTCACCGTCTCCGTACGCGTCTGCGGCTTCATCGGGCACCGCCCGACCGCAGCGCCTCGGCCGCCCGCCGCGCCCGCTCAGCGGCCTCGGCCGCCTCCCGCGCCCGCCGCATCGCGCCCTCGGCCGCGCCCTCCGTGGCGGTGTCCGCCCATGTCATCGCGCCCGCAGGCGCACCGATACGATCCATCACAGATCGCCCTCCTGGTCATGTCAGGTGGGTGGTTCAGGCGCGGGCCGGTGCTCCAACACCGGCCCGTGCCGTCCGAGCGTCTCTGGCGCTCTACCCCGGGGGGGGGGGCCCCCGGGTGTGGGGGGGGGCGCGCGGGGGGCG
>NZ_JBHXVG010000087.1:5323-10640 GCF_042672405.1 Streptomyces sp. NPDC127197
GGGGCCCGTCCCCCCCACCCCGCGGGCGGGCGTCGGCGCTGTGCTGGCTCCGCGCGGGGGGCCGCCCCCCTCGGGCTTGGGGCCCGCCCCACGACGGGCTACGCCAGCCGACTACAGCTCGCCGCGCCGCTCCAGCTCGCGGGCGATGTCGTTCTGATCGGCGATCGCGTCCACGTCCATCGGGGTCCGCGTCCGCTTGATCAGCTCGTACTCATAGCGCAGGTCCTCAGTGGACTGCGTCCGGCTGTGCTCGATCGACGCCGAAGACGGGCTCTTCCGGATCCTCATGTGCATTTCCTTTCATGGCGATTGATGCCGTTTCAGCCGGTCCGGCTGGCGACTGGCCAACCATGACACAGAACTTCTCGGTAAACAACCCTGCTTCAGTGGGCGTTGCGTGAGCTATGCTGTGCAGCATGGAAATTCCCGAGAAAGCGCAGGCCGAGGCGCTGGCGCGCGTGGCGGAACTGGGCACCCAGCGCGCCCAACTGCTCGCCGACGCCAAGGCGCTACTGCCACAGATCAAGGAAGCCGCCCTTGCGGCCGCGCGAATCGATGCCCCGCGCTCCCGCATTCAGCAGCTCAGCAAGGTGAGCACAGCCGTTGTCTACGGCTGGTTCGATGAGGCGGGCCTGCCCAAGCTCAAGGGCGGCAAGGGGGGTGTCTGACCAGATGGACTACCAGCGACACAATGTGGCTCCCCCCGGGCATGCCGACCTGCCGTTCGCCGGGGACGCGTCGCTCGCAGAGGTGCTGGGTGTGATTGACCAGCTCAGCGCGCTGGGCCGCGACCTGCGGGCCACGGTCCCCACCGCGAGCCTGCGGGGGAGTCAGTACCTGCGGGCCGCAGACCTGGCGCGATGGATCGCAGACGCCGCCGACGAGTTGCACCAGGACCTCAACCAGGACTCGTCAATCCCGCTACAGACCGACTGAGACCCGAGCGTTATTTCAGTACGCGGAATCCGCGTCCCGGCGACGCCCTGACTGGGCGTAGCCTGTCCCGCACAAGATCCAGACAGACAGCAGAAAAGCCACCCACCAGTTGCCCGAGAGTTGGCGCTCTCGGAGGTGAACGGCTTTCCGCTGGCCCTTGCCAAGGCTCGTTCTGAGTGTAGCGGTCGGTTTTTCGACCGGACACCGGGCGGGCCAGAGAGAGGCCCCACATGGCGCACCCGTCACCTGATGACTGCGCGTCCTGCCGCCGGATTTTCGGCGAGCTGGTTGAGCACGAACTGACCACTGCCCCCGGTACCTCGTTGCCCGCTGCCGTGCTGGCGGAGCGTGTGGGGCTGGTGCCGCGCGTCCTGCGCCGCCACCTCACCGAGCTGGTCACCGCTGGGCGCATTGATGTGGACCGCCGGACGCCTCTGCCGGGCGCCAGCGTCGGCCGGGCCCGCCCCCTGCCCACCTCGCCGAGCCCTGCGGAGTGGGCCGCGTCCATCCAGACCCGCGACCGCACCTGCTGCCGTCTGCTGGCCGCGCTGGCGCTCCATGCCGGTGCCGACTGGACCGGGCAGGAGCGGCAGGAGGATCTGGCCCGGGCCCTCGGGATCAGCGTGCGCACCCTGCGCACCCACCGGGGGCACCTGGAGGATGACCAGCTGGTGCGCTGGGACCGGCGCGGCCGGGTCCGGGGACTGCCGGACCGCTACACCCTGTTGTCCGGCCTGATCCGCCTGCCCGACGTGCCCGAGGAGTGGGCAGACCTGCCCTGGGCGGAGGGCGCGGCCGTGGACCTGATGGATCAGGTCTGGTGGCTGGCTGGACTGACCGACGCTCAGCACGAGCGCACCCGGCGCCACATCGCCCACCTGATGACCAACGGCTGGACGGCCGCCGAGCTACTGGGCCGACTCGATCGCATCCCGCCGACCGAGCACGTCAGCCACCCGTACGCGCTCGCGCAGTCCTTGCTGCCGGTCCGGGGAGAGCCGCCGGTCGCCACAGCGCAGGAGGTGACTGGCGGACGGGGCCCGCTGGCGATCGTGGATTGCGCCGGGAACTGCGGGCGTGCCGTTCGGGGCGTGGCCGGAGTGAGCACCTGCCGAGACTGCCGCCAGGCAGCAGCACCTGCACCGTTCTGAGGGGGAGACGGACATGGGGATCATCGGAGACGCGCTCAGTCGCGCCGCACAGGCAGCGTGGACGCGCCCGCTGCCGAAGTCCGCAGGGGCTCGGCTGCGGTTCCTGCTCAAGCGCGAGAAGGGCAGCACCCGCGCCGTGGCTGACCGGCTGGGCGTCAGCCAGCGCACCGTCCAGCGCTGGGCGAAGGGCGAGCAGCAGCCGACCGGCAAGCGTGCCGCCGCACTGGAGCGGGAGGCGGCCCGCGACTGGCAGCCCCGGGTCACCGCCGAGGCACAGCGCCGTTCCGCCCGGGACGGCCTGGTGGTGGAGACCCGGGCGCGGTTCGGGTTCACCGCCGCGCCTGGCACCACCGACGACGGCCGGATGCGGCGGATCACCGAGACGCTGCCGCCGGACGTGAGCGGGAGGATCTGGGAGGCGTGGCGCTCCGGAGATGAGGAGCAGCTGCAAGAGCTGGTCGGGCAGGGGCTGGGGTACTCGTACTTCCAGGACCGGGGCCGCCGCGCTCAAGGACTCGACGTAACGCTCACCGATGTCGACTACATCGAGCTGGGGGAGCTGTGAGCACAGATGGAGAGCCGGCTGAAGCGCCGGCCGACAGCACGAGGCAGACCGCACAGTGCCGGTGCCGCTGGTGCAAGCTCGCCCCGTGGGCACTGCCCACGGCGGCCGCCGTGCTCGTGGTACTCACCCTGGCCCTCGCGGCCGGGGGCCGGTACCCCTGGCCGGTCGATGCGGCGGTCTACCTCGCGACCGCCACCATGGTCTATGCGGTGCTCTCTGGGCCGGTGATGCGGCAGCGCTGGCGCCATGAGGACCGGCTGTTCAACGAGCAGGACCGGTAGACGGAACAAGGATGGGGCCCGCACCGTCGTGCGGGCCCCGGTTCATCGCAGGTCCCCCCATCGTCGCCAATTGGCGACAGCTCTGCACCCCGACCCACCAGACTTACAGAGTCCGGAACTGCGGGAGTCTGTCAGTCCTGAGTCCGGCGGCGCGGGGCCAGCGAGGCGAGGAGTTCGGCCTCCGTGTCCCCGCGGAGCCGTCCGGCGCGCGTCAGGAGCAGGTCGACCGCAACCCGGATCAAGGTGTTGTCCGTGATGATCTCCGAGCGGTTCCGGCGCTGCCCGGACACCCTGCGGCGCAGTGCCGCCAGCTCGGCGAGCTGGTCCGTCCGCAGACGCGTCTCCTTGCGCTCCAGGCTCTGCCACTTCGGCCCGTCTGCCGAACCCTGAGAGTCCGAGACTTCCGAACTCTCGGACTTTGTAACTTCAGAAGTCCGGGAGTCCGGGAGTTCCGAAGTTGGCTCGGCTTTTGGCTGTTCAGGAGCGGAGATGCTGCCCACCAGCTGTTCGACCTCTGGCACCAATGGCTGACGGATCGGTGACTCGGACGGCACCGTGGAGCGTTTGATCCGGGTCATGCGATCGCCTTCCACAGCCGCTCGGCGCCCGCCGCGTACACGTCGCGCATCTCCTTGCCCCGGGCGCCCAGAGCGGACAGCGGCATGCCTTCGTCCGCCGCGTCCTTGACCACCGATCGCTCCGGAATCGCGTCCCAGACCCGATCCGGCCCGAAGATGGCCGGCAGGCTCGTGAGGTGGTGCGCGTGGCCGGCCAGCCGCCCATCGACCTTGGAGGGGATCGCCGCGAGGAACCGCAGTTCCGCGTTCGCCAGCTCGGCGAGCGTCTGCGGATCCTGGACGAAGTCCCGAAAGCGGGTGGCGCCCTCCACCCCGTCGTACTCCGGCTCCACCAGGGCAACCGCCCAGTCAGCCGCGGCGAGGCCGAGCTGCGTCAGGTGCCCCAGCGAGGGCGGGCAGTCGATCAGCGTCACGTCGTGCGCCTCATCAACCCCCTCCAAAGCGCGCGCCAGCCGCCCGCGAGCGCCCATCACCGCCGCTTCCGCGATGCGGTTCTCCAGATCGAAGCGGGCCGGGAGCACATCGATCCGCATCCCGTACAGCCCCTCCCAGCCACACGGCACGATTCCGTCCGCCGCCGCGCCAGCCTGCCCGCTGCGGACCACCTCGCTCACCGAGACCGTGGCGGCCTGGTCCACCCGGTAGGGCCGCGCCAGCCGCCGCGAGGTGTTCGCCTGCGGATCCAGATCCACCACCAGGACCCGGCGCCCGGCATCCGCCAGCGCCGCCGCCGTGTTCACCACCCACGCGCTCTTGCCCACCCCGCCCTTGTTATTGCCCGCTGCCACGCGTCTGCTGCGTCCCACCATCAACCTCCGAACTCTGTAACTCCGGCACTTCCGTACCCCGGAAGTACACCACCAGAGCGCCCTCGCTTCGGGCGGACCCGCCCGAAGCGTCAGCCGGCCCTTTCACCGCGGGCCGCTGTGCGCCTCGCTGACGCCCCCGCACCTCACCTCCCGACAGGTGGGGCCGCCGGGGGAGCGCTGAGGGGCTCTCAGGCCTATCTGCGGCGCAGCTGGCGAGCGAATCGGCGCACGGCTACCTCGCGGGCGATCGGCGGCCCGAGGTAGCACGCCAGCACCGGAGCCGCAGCCAGAGCGAAAGCAGCCCATACCCCCCATAGCTGACGCATCAGCAGCACGCCCCCGATCAGCAGCAGCAGACCCACCGTCACCGCGAACGCGTGCGCCTCGTCCCGCTCCCGATCTCCCATCACGCACCCCCGCCCGTGATCACCGAGCCATCGAGCGTAGGTGCCACCCCCAACACCGGCACCCCGATTCACCGCACCACGCCCGGACGCAGGATCCGAACCGGCAACTCAAAGTCCCCCCCCCCCCCCCGAAGTCCCGAGTTATCCACAGGCAACGGGCAAACGCACATCGAAACGCACGCGGATCGCACCTGGATCGCACAATTCCGGGGCCTACTGGCCGGTAAGGGGACTCTGAATTGCCGGTTCGGGTCCCCCCCTCCTGACCTGCGAAAACACCAGTTTCGAGCCCCTCGTCATCCACAATTTTGTACCAAGGGGGACCCGAGATTGCCGGTAGGGTCCCCCACCTCTGACCTGCGAAAACGCCCTCCAGTTTGTACCAAGGGGGACCCAGAATTGCCGGTTCTCTAGTAGTCCCCCTCCCCCATCACCGGCACCGCCGCGCCTGCCGCAAAGCGGCAACGGCGCCGGACGGCGGGCCGCGAAGCGGCACGCATCGTCTCGTCACAGAGCGCAGCGATGTGTACAGGGGCATAGCGCAGCTATGCCCCTTACCCGCTCCGCGGGGGCGGCGGTGCCCTTGGGGG
>NZ_JBHXVG010000088.1:0-9455 GCF_042672405.1 Streptomyces sp. NPDC127197
AGCCACAACGGAGATCCGGTCGACCGTACGCGCAGCCATACCCTCAGTGTTCCGCCAACTCCCGCTAACCGAGCACTAATTGAAATACAGGTCCCCGGCCGCACCGAGAATTGTCAGATCGGCACCTTCCTCGCCTATGCCTCCGCCAAGGGGCGGGCGCTGATTGACCGGGAACTGTATGTCCCGAAGTCCTGGACGGATGACCGCGACCGCTGCCGGGCGGCCGGGATCGACGACACGGTGCCGTTCGCCACGAAGATCGAGCACCTCAAGTGGATGCTGCAACGCGCCATCGACGCCCGTGTGCCCTTCGCCTGGGTCACCGCGGATGAGGCATACGGGCAGGTCAAGCACTTCCGCGTGTGGCTGGAGGAACGGCAGATCGCGTATGTGCTGGCCACCAAGGTCAACGACACCGTCCTCACCACCAATGGCCGTGGCACCCGCGTCGACGAGTTGATCGCCGCGCTGCCCAAGCAGGCATGGAAGCGGATCTCGGCTGGAGCCGGAGCCCACGGCCAACGGATCTACCACTGGGCCCGCGTCGCGATCCGGCCGTCCTGGCAGGGAGGGTACGGGCACTGGGTGCTCGCCCGCCGCAGCCTGGCCGATCCCACCGAGATCGCCTACTACGTCTGCTACGGACCCATCACTTCCCAGCTCAAAGACCTGGTCAAGACGGCCGGCACCCGATGGCAGGTGGAGGAGTGCTTCCAGACCGCGAAAGGCGAGTGCGGCCTGGACCACTACCAGGTGCGGCTCTACCGGGCCTGGTACCGGCACATCACCCTGGCGATGGCAGTACTTGCCTACCTGACCGCCGTCCGTGCCGCAGAAGCTGTAAAAGGGGCGGCGGAGATGACGAGCACGACCTGATACCCCTCAGCGTCCCGAAGATCCGCCGGATGATCGGGCACATCGTCGTCACGCCCGCTGCCATGCCAACGAGCACCGTCTGCGCTGGTCACACTTCCGGCGCCGCAACCAAGCCCGCGCCCGCCGTTGCCATTACCAACGCCGAGGCCACGACCCACGCATGCGATTGCAGTATTAGGCGTCCGGCAGGCACGCCGGGGTAGCGCGAAGAGGGATGCGTCGCGCCGCTCGCCTCCGGTTCGTCGCGCCCGGCAGTCAGCGATGCCCAGGAGCCGACCGTGATGCGACGGGTCGGCCCGCCCACCTGGCCCTGAGGCCCGGGTTGATCGCACTTCCCGCGCGTGGAGCAGTGCCTCATCCGGGTGCGATCAATGTCCTGCCCGGGGAGACTTGCCGACACCACCAGTCCCCAGGTGATCCTGGCTCCCAGCAAGGAGCTGACCATAATGATCAGAGCCGATGAAGAGGCCCGTACGGATGACTCCAAGAAGGGCAACCATTCGGCGTCCGACGGCATCAAGACCGCTGTGCTGGACGATCGACCAGCACATTCCAGAACTTTTTCTGCACGATTTCTACGCCGTCGACAGCTGTTGGTACTCGGATCAGCGAACATGCCCGGCAGAACGGCTTCAAAGTCGAGATCACCGCTTCCCTGCGCACCATCTGTGCCTACGTAGATACGCATCCGCTGATGCATGGCTGGACTCCTGAGCTGACATGTCGAGAAACCTTCCTGATCACCGTCGTGAGCACCGGACTGGGCCGCGCCATCGCCGCCGAGGCCCTCCGAGCCGGACACATGGTCGTCGGCACGCTGCGCGATCTGGCCCAGGCCAAGGAGTTCGAGGACCTCGCACCGGGCCGGGCACAGGCCCGCATCCTGGACGTCACCGACCACGACCAGGTCACCGCCGTCGTCAACGAAGTGACGCAGACCGTGGGCCCGTCGACATGCTGGTCAATAACGCCAATTACGGGGTGGAGGGCTTCCCCATCGCTGGAGCTGTCTGTGCGTCGTCCAGTGCCTGCGCGACGCACTGCCCGATGGAAACCGGGGCCACGTCAATCATGGGTCGGTGTACGAGAGCGGCTCCGTCTACGAACCGCGGCAGATCTCAACTCCGGTGCCGAAAGCTGGGGACACCTGGATGCGGTCCAGCATCATCGGAACCATCAACAGGAGGAATGACATGACCTTCAACGTATCGATCCCGGACAAGAAAGACCCGCGCTGGACCCGGCGAGACGGTATTTTCGTGCGACGCGGCGAGGGCATCACCAAGTGGCTCATCGGTGATACGACTACCGTGAAGATCTCAGCCGCACAGACGGAGGGCCGACTTGGCGTGCTCGAGACCTCCGTCCCGCCCGGTGGGGGAGCCGTGGCGCACTCACATGGAAGGGAGGACGAAGCTTTCTATATCCTTACGGGTGACTTCGAGTTCATCAACGGGGATGAAGTCCTCGCGGCCGGTCCCGGCGACTTCCTCTGGATTCCCCGCGGAAATCGACACGGATTCAAGAACGTGGGGGCGCTTCCTGCCACTCTGCTCACGTTCCTTTTCCCGGGCGGCCACGAGCAGTTCTGGATCGACAACGGGGTAGACCCGGTACCCGGAGAGCAGGCACCGAAGTGGGGGCCGGAGGAGTTCTCGCCGCTCGTCGAGGAGCTCACACGACACCACGTGACCCTGCTCCCGGACGACCCCCCGTAGCCATGCGCTCAGTCCGGGCATCGTCACGGACCGCGTCCTCGTCCCATTCGGAGTGGTTGAGCAGGCGCTGCACACCGTCCGGACGGAACTGGCCGACCTGCTCGGCCAGCGTCCAGCCGTTCTTCCTCTCCAACGGCGCCAGCAGGCCCGTCATGTAGTCCAGAGCCCGATCACGCGGCTCCGACCTGCCAAAACGTCCCGCGAGCCGGGCACGCAACCCTGCTATGCCCCCGGACCACGACTCAACCTGCTCAACCGTCAGCGACTCTTCACACTGTCAGAACAACGAGCAGCAAGGCCGACCGTCACGCCACATGCGGTTGCAGTACTAATGCGGATCCCTGCGCATGCACCACGTGCGGGGGCCACTGTCGGGGAGCAGGGTCTCGGCTGTGACCTTGAAGCCGAGGCGCTCATAGAACGCCACGTTCCTCTCGCTGGAGGTCTCCAGGAATGCCGGGTACCCGGCGCGTGCAGCCGCCTCGATGCCGGGGGTTAGCACCGCGGTACCAAGGCCGCACCCTTGGGCTTCGGGGGTGACTCCCACCGTGTTGAGGAACCACACCGACTCCTGCGGTCGATACGGAGCGACGGTCTGCTCTGCGGACTCGTAGGCGGACGCCCGGTCACCGGTGAGGTCGCCGAGCAGCGGGCCGATCTCGGCGAAGGCGGGCGAGGGGTCCTGGTCAGGAGTGGTCCAGACAGCGACAGCGCGGCCCGCGTCGGCAACCCATACGCGGCCGTACACCATCCCGATACGGGTCAGGCAGAGTTCTTGGAAGCGTCGGATCCGGTCTTCGTGGCTGTCTGCGGCGATCACGTGCCGGGTGAAGGGGTAGTCGGCGAAGGATCGGGTGAGGGTGTCGACCGCGGTGGGAATGTCGGCGTTGGTGATGGGACGTACGACAGGGGCGGCCTGGTTCGGTGGCATGCCGATTGAACGATCTTGACGGCAGGCAAATTCCTGACCGGCCCACTCGACCTTCTATGAGAGAGGCTTACCGGCCAGACTTCGATGAGAACACTCAGCCATCCCTGCGACGGAACAGCACCCGAGGCGGGCGCCGTACCAGCTGAAGCGCAGCTTCATTCCGTCACCCAGCGAACTGCATTACGTCGGTAGCGCCATGTCGCGAACAGTTGGCCCGTGTGACCTGTGGTGCACTGTGTCAACGGTGCCGATCCTCTCCCGGCGTCGGATAGGGACCGTGAGCCGGCCGGGCTGGAGCCGGCAGCCGGAGACCCTGGGCAGTCACGGCCCGGCAAGTGTCGGCGGCGGCTGAATCTTGACTGAGCCAGCGTTCGGCCGTCGTCGAGAGCAAGGCCCAGAGCCTCCGCCTCCGGCATCGGCGGCGCGATGGTGCAGGCAGGTGCTGGTCGTCAGGTGGCGGCCGCTATCACGTGCCTCCGTCGTACCGGTTTCCGGGTGAGGCGGCGGTCATTAGCGTGACTCCGAATGCTGCACCAGTCGCTCGTAGCCCCGGGCGTGCCGGCGGGCGTTCCACACGCCGTGTGAGGCGTGTCGGCAACCTCCCCCGAGACGAATGAGTCCGATGTCGGGGCCGGTGCGCGAGCTTGAAGAGAGGGCGCTCAAGATCATGTTGTGACGCAAGACCTGAACACCCTCTTGACCGCGCTGTACGTGAAGATCGACGACGAGATCGGAGGGACCCGGTGGATGGGACGGCCGCCGCTGCTGACCGACTCCGAGCTCGTCTGCCTTGCCGTGGCGCAAGCCCTGCTCGGCCACCGCTCCGAGGCACGCTGGCTGCGCTTCGCCCGCAAGCACCTGACCGGCATGTTCCCCTACCTCCCTCAACAGTCGGGCTACAAAAAGCGGCTGCGAGCGGCGCTGCCCCTGGTCAAGCGGATGATCCGGGAGCTGGCCATGGACAGCGACCTCTGGTTCGACAACCACTGGATCGTCGACTCCACGCCAGTGCCGTGCGGGATGTCCCGCCCGACGGTCCAACGTTCGGACCTCGCCGGGTGGGCCGGGTACGGCTACTGCGCCTCCCACTCGCGGTTCTTCTGGGGCCTGCGCCTCTATCTGGTCTGCACCCCGACCGGCATGCCCATCGTGTGGGCGCTGGCCAACCCGAAGATCGGCGAACGCGAAGTCCTGGCCTCGATGCTGGAGACCGACGCCGGCCTGGTCGCCGAACGCGAGAGCGTCCTGCTCATCTCGGACAAGGGCTTCGCGGGCAAGGTGTTCGAGCAGGACCTCGCCGGGCAGGGCATCGAGCTACTGCGGCCGTCCCGCAAGCGGGAGAAGGCCCGCTATGGCGAGTCCATGCTCAAGAAGGTCCGCCAGCTCATCGAATCTGTCAACGACTCCCTCAAAGGCCAGCTCGACCTGGAACAACACGGCGGCCGGACCTTCGAGGGCGTCGCCATCCGGGTCGCCCAGCGCATCCTCGCGATGACTGCGGCGATCTGGCACAACCGCAGGACCAGCGCCCCGGTCACCCGATCCCTGATCGCGTACGACCACTGATCACCGCTGGCAAGCAGCGCCTTGAGAGCTTCGTACGCGGCGGTGGTCTTCTCGAAGCGGTCCGGCGCGGGCCGGCGCAGGATCAGCAGGTCGATCTGCTCGACGCCGGGTTTGCGGAAGACGCCGCGCCTCCGGGAGAGGCGGTGGCTCCGACGGCGGTGGTCAACGCTTTTCGCGTCGGCTGCGGATGCTCAGGGCGATGACGGAGACAAGGAACCAGAAGGCACCGAAGGCTGAGTATCCGGCGACGGTGGACAGGCTGCTCGTCGCCGAGGCGGACATGGCAGCGAAGGAGGCACCGGCGAGGACGGACAGTCCGCCGCTGATGACCATGGGCCACTGGGCACCGACGGTGCGTCGGCGCCGGATCGCCACGACGAGCTGGATCGCTCCGGAAAGGAAGGCCCAGATGCCGAACACGAGCAGGGCCGTCCCGATGGTGGAGAAGACGGCGATGATCATCCCGGCGGTGGCGGCGAGGCCGATAGCCATGTTGGTGGTACCGACGTGGTCCGTGGAGCCGGTGCCAGCCATGCGACGCTCGAGGAGCGTGGCGATGACGTCCCACAAGGGGTAGATGACGAGCAGCACGGCCGCGATCACTGTGGGCTTGTCCGTCGACACGAGCGAGGCGGAGGTCGTGACGACGAGTGCCACCCAGATCAGGGAGAAGGCGACTCGGATCAGGTAGAGCGATCGGAGCCCGGAGGGCGTGGTCGTGGTCGTGCTCGAAGTCACGGTGGTCTGAGTCATCGGGTGTCCCGTTTTGTGATCGTGATGGTGTGAGACGGTCGCCTCGATGAGGAGTCTCAGCGGCCTCGGGAGGGGCCGTGTACTTCGAACGAAGTAGTTCTGCCATCCACTTCGAATCGAATGAGTTCTGCCGTCCCCATCGCCCGGACCGGGCTCGCCGTCTACATCATTCGAAGTACACGGCCGCGGCACACATGGACGAGAATCAGGCCATGGTCAAGGCGCAGAACAATCAGGACGGGCCCGTGGCACCCCTGTGGGTCCGCCGCCCCGAGGCGCTGCACCTCGTCGCCTATTCGGTGGCCGCGCTGGTGTTCACCGGCCAGATCGTGGCAGTGATCCTGCGAGGGTCGGATTGGCCGACGGCCCTCTCCGTGCTCCTCGCCGGTGGCGGTGTCGCCCTCTCATGGTGGAGGCCGTGGGCAGGACTGGTCGTGACGAGCGCGGCGTCCTTCGCCGTCACAGCGGTGGGCCACGACCCCCTGTCGGTGTGGATGATGGCGGTGCTCGTACTGTTCTCGGTCACCCTCAGGGGGAAGCAGCCGCTGGCCGGAACCGGCATCGTGGCGGCGTTCTTCCTGGGGGCGTTCATGACGCTGGGAGGATTCCGTGGCGGCGCGATCGTGGGAGCCGCCGCACTCTTCTCAGCCATAGCAGGAGGTGCGACAGGGGCCGCGCTGCGCATCCATCGAGAGCACTGGCGCACCCTGGAGGAACGGGCCGAAAGCGCCATCGCCACCCGCGAGATCGAAGCCACCCGACGGGTGACCGAGGAACGACTCCGCATCGCCCGGGACCTCCACGACGTCATCGGCCACCAGGTCGCGATGCTGAGCCTGCATCTCGGTGCCGCGGAGATCGGGCTGCCCGAAGACGCCGAATCTTCCCGGCAGGCCCTCGTCTCAGCCAGGTCCAGCGCCCGCACCGTCGTCGTCGAAACGCAACGGATCCTCGCGCTCCTCCGCCTCGGAGACGACATCTGCGACGACGAGGCGCTCCGGCCGACCCCGGCGCTCAGCGGCCTGGAAGGCCTTATCGCCTCTTTCGAGAGCATCGGCCTCGACGTCCATCCCTCCATCGACATTCCCGCCGGTTTCGTGGAGCCCAGCGTCGGCGTGACGGTCTACCGGGTCGTTCAGGAAGCACTCACGAATGCCTACCGGCATGGAGAGGGGGCGGCAACGGTGGATGTGCGCGAGCGCGACGGCAGGATCTGCGTCACCGTGGAGAACCGCGCCGGTCACTCACTGCGCGGCTCCGGCTCGGGCAGCGGACTCGGACTCGTGGGGATGCGCGAACGCGTCGAGTCCTCCAACGGGCGGCTGACGATCGACAGTGACGACGGGCGATTCCGGGTCCATGCGGAGTTCAGCCCCCTGGGAGCCGTCGTCCGATGACGCGGATCCTGATCGTCGACGACCAGGACGAGATAAGGGCCGGCATCAAAGCGATGCTCCGGCTCGACCCAAGTCTCGTTGTTGCGGGTGATCTCTCCGATGGACTCCAGGTCGTCCCCTTCCTCCGGGACCACCCCGTCGACCTGGTCCTGATGGACATCCGGATGCCCGGCATCGACGGTGTCGAAGCCACCCGCCGGATCCGCAAAGAGCACCCACCCGAAAAGATGCGGGTGATCGTGCTGACCACTTTTGACCAGGACGACATCGTTCTCGCCGCCCTTCGCGCGGGCGCCAACGGTTTCCTGAGCAAGACCGTGAGCCCCGCTGAACTCGTCGCCGGAATCACCGAGGTCGTCGGCGGTGGCGGTGCGCTGTCGGCCGCCGCGACGGCCGCGCTCATCGGTCACATGACCGACAGTCCGCCCCCGGTGATCGACCAGGAACTGCTGCGACGCTTCGACGCTCTGACCCCCAGGGAGCGGGACGTGGTCGTTCTCGTCGCGAGCGGTCTCGGCAACGACGAGATCGCGGCCCAGATGTCCGTGTCGCCGTTCACCGTGAAGACGCATGCGGTGCGGGCCATGACGAAGGTCGGCGCACGTGATCGAGCGCAACTCGTCTCGTTCACCTTCCGGGCCGGCCTCTACCCCTGAGCCTGCCGAGCAGAACCCCGAAACAGGTGGCCGCCGTGGCGATGCCGAGCAGTCCGGCGGGCGGGACGGCGTGGGCACGTACCTGGAAGACCTCGCCGGCGCGCTGCGCGAGCGGCGTGCCTGGACCTGTACCTGCGGAGCAGGGCTTGCGCCACGGCAAGGCAGACGAGCTCGGAGTCGGTCAGCAGCGGCGGCCGTCCCATCCACCGGGTCCCTCCGATCTCGTCGTCGATCTTCACGTACAGCGCGGTCAAGAGGGTGTTCAGGTCTTGCGTCACAACATGATCTTGAGCGCCTTCTCTTCAAGCTCGCGCACCGGCCCCGACATCGGACTCATTCGTCGAGCGGTGCGGCGAATGGGTGGCCTGACGACCGCCTGAGGGGGCTGGGTCGTTGAGCAAGGCATGAAGGCCTTCGGTAACTGCCCGAACTCGTCTCCCGCCGCCCGGTTCGCCAGAGCGCCACGGCTCCTCGGGCGCATGACGAGGACACCTGCATGTGGTGCGTGCAGCTGCGGGAGGCTGGCGCCCAGGCCCAACCGGGGCCAGTACAGGGCGCGCGTCGCCCTGCCGCCTGGAGGGTGCCGACGGGACTGCCCCTGCGTCCTGCGCAGGACGGTGACGTGTGATGGCGGCCCGGACGGCGATGGTCACACTGGCCGTCGTCACGATCGTGGCCGCCGCGGTGTCGGTCGGCCTGATGGGATAAGGCACCCATGAGGCCGCGCTGGCGCGGGACCCGGCAGCGATAGCGCTGTGCTCGTCACCGATCGGGGGTGGCTTCAGCCCGACTGTTTACCGATACGCCGAACAAGTCGGTAAACACGTGCTGTAACGTCTGCGCACGCGGGGTGACAGGGGAAAAGAGTGGGTGAGGGCGTTGCGGCAACCCAAGGACGTGCACACGTCGATCCGTGAGGACTTCGCGTACGGCGGCCTACTGATCGCCCTGGCGGCGCTTACCACGATGGTCGTCGTACCTACGACGTTCGCTCTGTTCGATGACGATCGGCTGCGCATGAGTAACGACTACGCCGCAATCAACGCGACGATCAGCCTTGCCATCCTGCTCATTGGCGTCGTTGACATGCATTTCCATGTCAGCAAGGCCAAAGCCCTCGCTGCGGCGGGGCCGCTGACAGCCATCGCGCGACGGGGGCGCCGTCGCAACCGTACGTTCCAGGACCTGATCGAGTCGCACATGACCACCTTGGCCAACTGGGCGATTGCATGCGCTTCTCTGGCCGTCTCCCTGATCTTGATGGCCCTGTGGGCGGCAATCGAGGATCACGGACCTGCACGCTGGTTGGCCTGGTACTCGCTGGTGTCTGTCGGTTTCAGTCTCGGAGTAGTCCTTATGACCTGCATGGACAAGCTGGTGGAAGGGATGCACGGCTTGCTCGACCTGGTGCCCCCCACCAGCGAGGACCCCCAAGACGCATCCGCTGCCGCCTCCGGCAGCACTGAGCAGTGTGCATCGTGAAGTTGCAGGTCACGGGTCTGGTGTGCGTGGGGTTCGGGATACTCGTGCTGGTCGTGGGCGGATGGCCTCGGCGAAG
>NZ_JBHXVG010000089.1:0-9449 GCF_042672405.1 Streptomyces sp. NPDC127197
GACGGATCGACGGCCGCAGGATCCGATGGACACGCATCGGCAGCGAGCTGATGTGATCGAGAGCCGGCCGGCCGGCCGTGCTCTCCGGTTGTTTGTCGGGCATGGCCCCTCCCTTCTTCCTGAATGCGGTGGCACCGCCACAACCATGGCGCGGACCAGTCCTTGGGACATCGGTCATCTGACCAGATGTGTAAAGCCCAACATGTCGGTCCGTTTCCCAATGCGACCCACTGGATCTGTCACATGACGCCGCAGGAGACAGCCGCGATGTCACGATGAACAGGTCTGCGCGTCCTTGTCAGGGACAGGCCCGAGCCGCCGTGGCGATCGGCGACGAGCTCGGCCACGATCGACAGGGCCGTCTCCTCAGGGGTGCGCGCCAAGGTCAAGGCCTATCGGTGAACGCAGTCGTGCCAGTTCCTGATCTGTCACACCTGCTTCGCGCAGGCGCCGCGTGCGATCCTCGTGGGTGCGCCGGGAACCCATGGCCCCGATATAGGCAACCGGCAGCTTAAGCGCCCATTTCAGGAACGGTATCAGTGGCTTACCGCGTTTCCGCAGGCCGAACGGGGTGGATTGGCAGGCACCACCGGTTGCGCCGGGCCGGCATGAAGTCGGATGGGGTGTTCTCCCAGGCCGTCCTTAACGGTTCTCTGCCCGCATCATCCAGGCGTGCTTTTCCAGGTCGTCGATGATCGCGTGCAGGAGGTCGGCGGTCGGCGGATCTCCCGCGTCCACCTCGTCACGTGCCTGCCTGAGCGTCGCCGCTGTAGCACGGAGGCGGGTGTCGAGCAGGGAGGCCACGGTTGCCGTGTCCTGCTCTCCGCCGGGAAAGGCGGGAAGCGTCGTGGCCGCGGCGACCATGTCGGAACGTCCGTCCACGGCGGCGCCGAGTGCGCGTATGCGCTCGGCGACCGTATCGGCCGCCTCCCTGGCCGTGTCGACGATGTCGTCGAGTTGCAGATGCAGGTCACGGAAGTTGCGACCTACGACATTCCAGTGTGCCTGCTTGCCCTGCAGTTGCAGCTCGATCAGATCGACGAGCACCTGCTGAAGGGCGCCGGCCAAGGCCGGTGACGCGGTGATCAACGGAACCTCGTCCTCGCTCCGCCTTTTCGTCACGGTCGAGCCTATGGTTGTCACACTCTCTCCGTTCAACAGCCCAGGAGGCGCACCCGGCGCGGCGTCGACAGCGGCGGGATGCACCATCCGGGCATCCAGTGTGGGAAGTGCCCCCTGCCAGGGCATCAGGTGGGACGGCATGAGGGCCTTCCGGTCACCGCCGCGGATGTGGAAATCCGCACCGGGCCAGAAGGCCCTCAGCCGTTTCAAGGTGCCTCGGAGGAGATCCGCGTCAGGGCGATCTCCGCGGACGGAACACCTAGATGGTGATGTCCCAGGCCTCGGTCTGGCTCTTCTTCAGCATGTCCTCGACGAAGCCCGGCACCACGTTGCGGAACTTGCCCGTGTCGCTGGGCACGATCCGCACCATCGCGTCGATCATCTCCTGGGGGTCGAGGCGACCTTCATCGGTGCCGAGCAGCGAGTCGAACCCGGCCTGCACGTCGGCACGCTTGTTGAAGTTCTTGTCGTCGTCGAGCCACCTGAAGGCCGTCTCGGCCATGGTCTCGTTGAAACCGGTCAGGTAGGCGCCGGGGTTGACGGTCTGCACCTTGATGTTGTGCGGGCGCAGCTCGTCCCGGAGCGCCTCCGCGAGGGCCTCGAGCGCGTGCTTGGTCGACACATAGGGGCCGAAGCCGGTCGGGGTGAACAGACCGCCCATGGAGGAGGTGAAAACCACCTTGCCCGGCCGACCCTGGTCGATCCACTTGCGGGCGAACTTCTGAGCGAGCTCGAGCGGTGCGAACACGTTCGTCTCGAAGTTCTTCCGCAGCAGCCCGACGGGGATCTCGCTGACCGGACCGGCCTCACCGATACCGGCGTTGCTGAAGAGCACGTCGATGTCCCACTTCAGCGCGGCCGCGACATCGTACGGGTCCAGGACGTCCAGCTTCTCGACCCGCAGGTTGTCCAGACCGAGCTCGCGGGCCTTCAGCCGGAGCGCCGCGACCTGGGGGTAGATCTGGGCCGTGGCGATGACGTCGTGACCCTCCTTCGCCAGACCGATGGCCGCACCCTCACCGAAACCCGATCCGGCACCCGTGATCAGAATCCGCTTACCGCTCATGATGACGCACATTCCTTTACTTGGTTTTTTGTATGTGGTGATTTTTCAGAAAACCGATCGGCAGGACCGGTTCATCGCACGCCCCAGCCGGGCGGAAGCTCAGGCCGGGACGAAAACTCAAGCCGACGCGGCAGCGAGCGCGGCAGCCGCCGCCTGGGCGATCTCGGCATCCTGGGCGACCGACCCCCCGGACACACCCACGGCCCCGACGACCACGCCCTCAGCGTTGCGAATCGGCTTGCCGCCGGCGAAGACCACCAGTCCGCCGTTGCTGTTCTCCAGGCCGAACGACGTACCGCCCGGCTTGCAATATTCGAAGAGCGCTTCGGAGTCCAGCTGGAACAGCGCCGACGTGCGCGCCTTCCCCATCGCGATGTCGGCCGAACCCAGCAGGGCACCGTCCATACGAACGAAGGTCTTGAGGTTCGCACCGGTATCGAACACCGCGATGTTCACAGGCAGCGCCATTTCCGCTGCCCTTCGCACACCGGCCGAGAGAACCCGCTGGGCCTCTCCGGTCGAAATGTCAGGCACTGCGACCAGCTCCTTACATGGTGTCTTCATTGCCGACCACTTTCGCTATTCAGGCGCTTGCCGTGAATTTCTGCTAACCGGTCGGCGTTCCCTTTCGACATCCATGTTTGACCATGCCGGGCGTGGGTGTAATCCGTCATCCGACCATGCCGGAACGGGCTGTCAGCGGCTCCCCTAGGTATGGTGCCCATGGCGGGGCAGGCAGACTTGACTCCCGCATAGGTATCGATTGGCACAAGCGGCACGCGGTTACCGGAAGGGATGAGGTGACCGCTTCAGGGTCATGTCGGGCGATCCGACGCCCGTTGACAAACGCACCCGGCTGCCGACTCGGCCGGGAGCAGGGCTGGGACGATGGCTCAGACGCCCCGTGCTGCCGGATCGCCGGTCCGCCGTTTGAGGCCGCGGCGCGCAGTTCGTGGACGGGCGGGGTCCCCCCTGGCTCGCACCCGGTCGGCACGCCGATCCCACGCAGAAACGATCAGTTAATCCGGATGCCGCCAACTGCCAGGAGACCTTTGCCCTCAGCCACGGCGAGCAGGGTCAGGCGCGCTGCGGCGTTTCTGCCGCCTCTTTCGATCGCAGGATTCGCCACCGGGTGCCCCGGCGGACGGCTGTCCGCTCGTACCGATGGGGGAAAGCGAACCGCTCGTGAGACGAACCGAACGGACCGGGATCTCTCTCGTTCCCAGACGGCTGTGGATTTCAGAGAGTACCCAGGGCCGTGTGACATCGGCCGAGCTCTTCTTCGACTTGGTGTTCGTCTTCTTCGTCACCCAGGTCACCCACGCGGTGGGAACCCATCCCGGGTGGGTGGGCCTCCTCAAGGCGCTGCTCCCGATGGTCATCGTGTGGTGGATGTTCAGCGGGTTCGGATGGCTCACCAACGCGGTGAGACCTGACGCGGTGCAGGTGCGCCTGCTGCTGACGCTTGCCATGACCGGCTTCTTCATCATGGGGCTGGATGTGCCTTACGCCTTCACGCCCGAGGGTTGGGCCTTCCCCTTGGCGTATCTGGCCGTCGTTGCCATCCACGGGCTGGTCTGCCTGACGACCGATGTCCCGTCGGCGCGGCAGGCCATCCTGCGCAACATGCCGTTCAACGCCGCGGCCGGGGTCCTCATACTCGTCGCCCCGCACCTTCCGGAAGCATGGGGCTGGGTGTGCTGGGCCACCGCTGTGCCCGTCCTCTGCCTCTCGCCCTCGCTGGATCGCATTCGCGGCTTCGTCCTCGAGCCGCATCACTTCGTGGAGCGGCATGCGCTGCTCCTGCTGGTCGTACTGGGCGAGTCGGTGGTCGCCATCGGAATCGGCGCCCAAGGGTCGGCCACCCACCCGGTGAATGCCCCCTTGGCGCTGGGCGTGGCGTTGGGGATCGCCGTGGCCCCGGGCCTGTGGTGGGTGTACTTCGACGGGGACGAAGAGCGAGCCGACGAGGAGTTCGAGAAGGCCACCGAGCACCGTCGCCAGACACTCGCCTACTACGCGTTCACCGGCGCGCACCTGGTGACGATCACCGGCATCATCCTGGTCGCGGCCGGGATCAGCGACGCCATCCACCACTTCGACGGGCACGCAAACCGGTGGTGGCTGGGCTCCGGCACAGCGGAGATGAAGGCCGCCTCGACCCCACCGAGATGATCGACGCGGTGGTGCGGATCGTGCCCAGCGACACGGGCAAGTTCCGCAACGTGGTGCCGGAGTTCGTCGAGAAGATGCTGAAGCAGTCCCAGACCGAGGCATGGGACATCACCATCTAGGCGTACGCGCCACCGTGTCACCACCCCGGTGACACCTACCCTCCGCAGGCGCCCGGCCTGACCTCTCCCAGCCGGGCGCCTGCCTGGCGACGGCCCGACCTGCGCGCCCGCCGGATCGCTGCACCACAGCGGGCGACGCCGGTCAGTACGACAGCCGTGCGCGGCAGCAGGCCCGCACTTCCCAGTCATGTGACTGATGCACTGGGGGCTGCGCCGGTGTTTCCATCGCAGGTGATCTTCGCCTCCGCCGGTACCCAGGTGCGCCTCCACGGCTGCGCGGCGCAGGCGTACCGGGCGTTGAGCTTCCGAGTCCGACGCCACCACCGTAAAGGAGTGTGTGATGTCCGACCCATCTTCCAACCCTGCGGAACCGGTGCTCGAACCGGAAGCCCGCGCGTTCGCGGAAGCCACCGCAGAGCCGCCGTACCTCACAGATCTCGGGCCGGTGGAAGGCCGCAAAGCCATGCAGAGAATGCAGACGGCAGGGACGGCGGAAGCGGGACGGGCGGCAGAGGCGACACCTGCCGTGCAAGGCACGCACGGTGGGCAGGAAGGGCGGTCTTGGCAGGCGGGCATGCCCGAAGTGGACGAGAGGTGGATCGCGGTCTCGGGCGGACCGAACGGCAGTGTCGCGGTGCGCATCGTCCGTCCCAAGGGGGCCATCGGGGCATTGCCCGCCATCCTGTACCTCCACGGCCCGGGCTGGGTTTTCGGCAGCGCGTTGACCCATGACCGGCTGGTCCGTGACCTGGTGGTGGGCGCACAGGCCGTCGCGGTCTTCCCCGAGTACACGCTCTCCCCGGAGGTCCGTTACCCCGTCGCCCTGGAGGAGTGTTACGCGGTGGCCCGGTGGGTCGCGCGCCGAGGAGCCGACCACGGCATCGACCCGACGCGGCTGGCCGTCGCGGGGGACTCCGCGGGCGGCAATCTGAGTGCGGCCCTGACGCTGCTGGCAAAGGAGCGCGGGGACGTCAGTTTCGTCCAGCAGGTACTGTTCTACCCGGTCACTGATGCGAACTTCGACACCGGCTCGTACCGCCGTTTCGCTGACGGCTACTTCCTACGGCGGGAAGCGATGCGCTGGTTCTGGGACCAGTACGCGCCCGATGAGTCGCAGCGCACGCAGATCACTGCAAGCCCGCTGCGGGCGACCGAGGAGCAGCTCGCCGGACTGCCGCCGACGCTCGTGATCACCGCGGAGGCGGATGTCGTACGGGACGAGGGCGAGGCGTACGCGGCCAAGCTGCGTGCGGCAGGAGTGGCGGTAACCGCGACGCGGTACGAGGGCGTCATCCACGATTTCGTCGTGCTCACGCCGCTGTCGTCGACGTCTGCGGCACGCGGGGCGATCACCCAAGCCGTTCTCGTCCTGCGGCAGGCACTGGGCACGAGCGGCTAACCCACCGTCGCAGCGCCCCACCGGCGTATGGCCGCCCAACCCTCCCTCTAGACAACCGAGTTGTCCGAGTGACCCCGGTTGGACACTATGTCCAACATAATGTCGTGCATACTGTCTGGGGTCCGCCTGGGTTTTGCGGCCGTGCACAGAGTTACCTCTCCGAAACAAAGGATGACTCTGACGCATCCATGACCAGGGCAAGCGTTGAAGTGTAGAGGAAAGTATTTGTGATCGGTGGTGGCTCAGCCAGGCACAGTGCGACGGGAACGCTGATCGGTCGGGACGGTGACCTGCGTCGGATCCGTGATCTGCTGCGTATCGGGGCGGGCGGCGGGGCGCTGCTGCTGGCCGGCGATGCCGGGGTGGGGAAGACGGCGGTGCTGGACGAGCTGGCGGGGGCCGCGGAGGCGGAAGGCATCCGGGTCCTGCGCGCCGCCGGCGTGGAGTTCGAGGCAGACTGCAGCTACTCGGGCCTCAATCAGATCCTTTTCCCGTTCCTGGACGCCCTGGACGACCTCGACCTGCCTTTCCGTGACGCCCTCCGCGTGGCGCTCGGCTTCGACAGCGGTCGGCCGCCGGAGCGGCTCCTCGTCTCCAACGCTGTACTGCGACTCCTCCAGACGGTCGCCGCCGGGGATCCGCTTCTGATCATCATCGATGACCTGCCCTGGGTCGACCGGGCGAGCACCGCCGTGCTGGGCTTCGTCGCCCGGCGGGTGGCCGGCGTCGGGGTGAGCATGCTCGTCGCAGCGCGCCCCGGCGCTCATAGCCTCTCCGAGGGCGGCGCACTGCCCACGTACGAGCTGCCACCGCTCGACGCGGAGTCGGCGGCTCAGTTGATCGGTAGCAAGTTCCCCGTCCTCGCGCGCAATGTGCGCCAACACCTTCTGGCTGTGGCGGGCGGCAATCCCCTGGCGCTGCTGGAACTACCGACAGCACTGCAGCCGGCGCTGGCTGACCCGCCCGCCGTGCTCCCACTCAGCCGGCGCCTGGAGACGCTGTTCGGCTCCCGCGTGACTGGGCTGCCCATGCCGTCCCAGAGTCTGCTGCTGCTCGCGGCGCTGGAAGGGAGCGGCGACCTGGGTGTGCTGCAGGCGGCCTCGCGGCAGGCGAACGACGGATACAGCCTGGACGATCTCGCGCCCGCCGAGCGTGACCAACTGGTGCACATCGAGGACAGGACGCGGCGCCTGAGGTTTCGCCACCCGCTGATCCGCTCCGCCGTGGTGAGCAACTCGACCAGCAGCGAACGACGCGCAGCACACGGGGCGCTCGCCCAGGTCCTCGTCGACCAGCCCGAGCGCCGCGCCTGGCACCTGGGTGAGGCGACCCTGGAACCCGATGAGGAGGTTGCCGCCCTGCTGGAGCACGCAGCGTGCCTCACCCTGCGTCGTGGTGATGCAAACGGCGGGATGCGGACGCTTGTCCGGGCTGCAGTCCTCACCCCCCAGGGACCAAACCGCAGCCGCCGCCTCGCGGAGGCGGCCTACCTTGGCGCTGAGTCCACCGGCGCACTTCACAGCGCCCGCAAGCTCCTGGACGACGCCAGGTCCGCTTCCCCGGAGCTCGACGAAGGCTCGCTGCACTTCGCCACAGCAGCGGCGCTGCTCGACCTCAACAGCGACGGTGATGTCGACACTGCTCACCGACTGCTGGTCGCCGTCGTCGAGTCCACGGCCGAGACCCACAGGTATGACGCCCGCGACAAGGCGCTCGTCGACGCGCTTCACATGCTGGCGGTGCTCTGCTTCTTCGGTGCCCGGCATGAGCTGTGGCAGCCCTACTACCGGGTGTTGGAACGGCTGCAGCCGGAGCCCCCGGTCTTCCTGTCCGCACTGGGTAGGACGTTCTCCGACCCAGCGCGCACCGGCGCGGCGGCGTCCGGGGAACTCGACCTGCTCGTCGCGAGCCTTCCCGGGGAGAGCGACCCCGTCCAGATCAACCGCGTCGGCACGGCGGCCCTCTACCTCGACCGGCTCGGCGAAGTCCGCGAAGCGGCGTGGCGGGTGGTGCGCACGGGACGCGACGGCGGTGCGGCAAGGCGATACATGTCCGCTCTGATCCACCTGTGCTTGGACGACTACCTCACCGGCATGTGGGACGAGGCACTCGACCTCGCCGACGAGGGACTTCAGATCTGCCAAGATCACGGATATAGCGCCTTCGCCTGGTACTTCCATTACGTCAAGTCCATCGTGCTGGGCGCTCGCGGGCATGCGGACGAGAGCCTTGCGACGGCCCACCGCGTAATCAACTGGGCCGTCCCCCGCGGAGCGCACTGCGCCGCGCACTATGCGCACCATGCGGCTGCGGTGGCAGCCCTGGGACTCGGCGACTTCTCGCTGGCCTACGAGCACGCGAATGCCGTCAGCCCCGCCGGGAACCTCGCGTCGCACACCCCGCATGCCCTATGGGTGGCGATGGACCTGGTGGAGGCCGCCATCCGGATCAACAGGCCCGAGGATGCGGCCGAGCACGTACGTGCCATGCGGGAGGCACACACGGCCGCCGTGTCCCCCCGACACGCCATGCTGATGGACGCGTCGGCCGCCCTGTGCACCACCGACGACGAGGAGGCGCTACGGCTGTTCGCGCAGGCGTTGGCGACTCCCGCAGCCGAGCGATGGCGCTTCGACTTCGCACGCGTCCAACTCGCCCACGGGGAGCGATTGCGGCGGGTCAGGGCGACGGCCGAGTCCCGGAAGCCGCTGCGCGCCGCGCTGGCAACATTCGAGCACCTGGGAGCGCGGCCGTGGGCCGAACGTGCAGAGAAGGAGCTGCGAGCCGCGGGCTGGAGCAGGCGGGGTTCAGGTGAATCGAAGGCACACACGCTCACGCCCCAGGAGCTGGAGATCGCCCGGCTCGCGGCCTCCGGTCTGACCAACAAGCAGATCGCCGAGCGCTTGTTCCTCTCTCATCGGACCGTGGGCGCGCATCTGTACCAGGCCTATCCGAAGCTGGGCATCACGTCGCGCGCCATGCTGCGCGACGCACTCGACTCCGAGGCCACGAGCCGGCGCACCGGCGCTGCCGACGACAGTCCCGACGGCTGAAGCCTCCGCCCGCTGAACCCGCGTCGGGGCCAAATGAAGATCGAAGTGATCCAACGGGCTGCCGACGTGCTGTTCGACGTTCCGGACGACGCGTACTACAGCTCCGCCGTCTCTCCGTCGATCTGCGCCACAACCCGGACATCGAGCGGGCCCACTGAAGATGCCGCGCAGGCCATGACCCACAGCGGCTTCCGGCACCTCATGGTCCTTGACCGCCCGGAGCCGGTGAGCTGATGCGCAACGGTGCCTGTGTGGAAAGGATCCGCACAGGCACCGGCTCGAACCGCAAACCATCAATTGAGTAGCCCCGAGGGCGAGGAACCAGGCCCGTGAAAGCGGCGCCGGTTCAGGCGCAAAAGAGTGCGTCAGCCGCGCAGGGCCTGGACGGCGGCCTCCAGACGTTTGCCGAAGTCTCCGTCAGCCTGGCGGAAGTTGTTGATCGCCCGCTCGGCGATGTCGTCGCGCGACACCCCGGCGATGCTGCCCGCCAGGTTGTTGATCAGGCGCTCCTTCTC
>NZ_JBHXVG010000090.1:0-8967 GCF_042672405.1 Streptomyces sp. NPDC127197
TCATCGGCCAGGGTCCAGAAAGGCGTCGTAGCCCCGCGCTCGAACAGTCCGGCGCGGGTGGTCCCCGCTGCTGGAGCTGTTAACAAGGAATTAGGTAGAGCAGTGGCAGCACCTCGCTGATCTTCGGGGACTTGCGGCACCAGGGCGGCAGGATCGCGGAGGAGAACCGCTTGCGCTCGCCCGTCTCGGCGTCGACGCGCTTGTCGTTCACCCGCGGCGCCTTCACCTCCACCGCCCCGGCCGCCGTGGTCACCTTGCGCGGCTGGTGGTAGCCATTGCGCACGACCAGGTGGTGGCCCTTCGCGTCGCGCTGGTCGGCCAACTCGGCTATGTAGGCGTTGACTTCGGCCTCCTGGGCGGCGGCCAGCATCCGCTGTGCGCCCTCGCGGACGATCTCGTCGATCAGAGAGGATCCGTTGGCGGTGGTGCCGTCGGCGTTCACTACGCTGAGCACGGGCGTGCCTTCCCGACCTGCGCGGCAACGCTGGCCTACTCGATACCAGTCAATCGATTACTCGGGAAGGTACGCCCTTCGCGTGTGCCCTCCCGAACCGATCCACAGGTATTGAGCATTGCTCGAAGGAAAGGTCGTGCCATGACTCTGATCCTTACATGGAATCGAGTCTCCATTCGAACCGGGGCGCTTCAGTGCGTTACGTGCTGGACGGCACGCGCCCGCATATCTTCCGGCCGCGCCATTCGCCTCGGGCGTTGAAGCACCACTCGCAGAGACGGCCGACCCCTCGGCACGTAGCATGCTGCGGGTCGCTCAAACTGGATCGTGGCGACGCGAGCAGGGGCAGACCCGTCACGGGGGGAAACGAGCCTGCCCCTGCACGATGGCGCCCGCGAGCCTCCCCCCGGAGTGCAGACGCCTCGACCCCAACCGGGGTCACTTTGATCAGCGCGCCATGAGGCTCGGGTGTCACGGGTGACGGCTGACGTTTTCTGGATCAACATCCTTGTGCAGAGCGCCACTTGCAAACGTCACAACCACACCACACCCCCTCCATAGCGGACGCATCGCGCGCCAGAATGCGAGCCCGACATCAGCGCAGGGCGAAGCAGTGCCCAGCTACAGCGAAAGTGCAGACGGCCGTGAGGGTTGAGAAGTTCGGGATCTGGTTCGCCTGGGCGTCCGGCATCGTTCTCCCTGCACCGCTGGCAAGCCTGGTCCGCGAGCTCGTAGGCACCCGCCGCGGCAAGGCCAAGATCGGCACCCGGACGACGTTCCCTGGCTGTTCCCAGGAGGACAGCCGGGGCGCCCCCTCAGATCGGCAAGCGCCTTCATCAAATCAGGGTCCGGCCCAAACAGGACCGTTCCATTGCGCTGTTCACGCTCGCGACCGAAGTCTCCGCCGCGATCCTCGCCCGGATGCTCGGGGTCCACATCAAAGTCGCCGTCTCAGTGGCAGCAAGCGTCAGCGGGGGACTGGGCCGCCGACGTCGCCAGCCCGAAGTGTCCGTGAATCATGCCTCATGCGCTTGGCTATCCGAGATCGCCATTGCTCTGGAGAAGCTGGGCGTTGATTCAAGATTGTGTGCCGTGACCGTCTCATGGCTTTACCGAGCCTACGTCGGCTTGCGGGTGGGCATGCGCAGCCTCGTGTCCATGCACTACCAGCTGGTGCTGTGCGACGAGAGGGACGCGATCATCCGCGAGCGGGCCGGGCCCGCGGTATCGGGCTCGTCCGGTGACTCAGCCGCGCCGGGCGGCTCCGTCCGGCCAAACGACGTCGACGGGAAGGCCGGCTTCGCGTGCTTCGAGCGCCGTGTCCGCGGTGCCGCCGCCCTTGCCCGACGGGGGCTGGCCGTTCCAGACGGCGACGAGGCGGTCGGCACGCTTGAGGAGGTGGCTGTTGGCGTCTTCGTACGCCGACCGGTTCGCGGTCTCGTGGTCGAGTACAACCACCTCGTCGGCTGCCTGCGTGAGCCGGTCGAACGTCTCGGCGTGGTCTGGCTTGACCTTGTTCTGCCGGTAGTCCTTCGAGGGGATCACCACGACCAGGCGCCCGCCCAGCTCAAGTACGGCTTCGGCGAAGAGGGAGTCCGATCCCTTGGCGATGCATGAGACACCGGTCAGGTCGTCGGCGTACGGCCTGAGTGCCTCCCGCAGGGCTTCGCGCACCAACGGGACACTGGCGTCCGTCAGGTCCATGTGGCCGGTCACGGCGATCGTGGTCACGTCGCTCCTTCAGCTCGACAGCAGTTCGCGGATCCGTGCCCGCGCTTCGCCGACCGTACGCGATGTCGGCCGGCCCACCGTGTACGGATACAATTGTCCCAGCTGGGCGCGGACGCGGGTGGACCGGGTGCGGGCGGCGGCGTCGACGGCGTGGTGGGTCTGCTCGACCGCACCCGTCATGTCACCCATCAGGAAGTGGCACTCCGCCAGCCCGATCAGGTCGAGGGCGTGGCTGCGTCCGGCTTCGGCGCCACGGGTCGTGAGCGCGCTGCGGATGTTCGCTGCGGCGGCCTCCGCGTGCTGCGGTTCGCTGCGTGCCATGTCCAGCAGACGACCGCCGGTAACGCCTGCCAGCTCTGCCTCGTCGAAGTATGTGATCCAGTATGGTTCTTCGCCTGCCCCTGCCTCAGCGAGGGCCTCGGCAGCCTCGCTGGTGGCCCGCCGGAATGCCGCGGCCCGGCCCATGGCAGCGTATGCCCAAGCCTCCCGGGTATGGAGCATGGCGAGCACGCGCGGCCCCGCGGCCTTGCGGGCGCCCTTTTGAGCCAGGTGTACGAGTTCCAGCGCGTCCTGCGGCCGGTCGCGGTAGAGCATCTGCCGGGCCATGCCCGCCAGTACGTTGGCGCCGAATGTGGCATCGCCGCCGGCGTGAGCCGCGCGCAGCGCCAGCATGTAGTAATCCTGGGCCTGCTTCTGAAGGCCCGAGCCCCAGGCCATCGTTGCGGCCGTGCCCCCGAGGAACGCCATCACCCTGAACAGCCCTTGCTCGACGGCCGGTTCCTGGTGCTCTTCGAGGTGACCAGCAACCTCGTTGAGCTGCCCAACGACGGCCTTGCGGCGCAGGCCTCCGCCGAAACGGTGGTCCCAGGCACGGAAGGCTCGTGCTGTCGCTTCCAGTTCCTTGACCTCTCGCTGGCCGACGCGGCCACGCCGATGGGTGGCCTCCGCGGGTGGCGCAGGCTGAAGCCAGCCCTCCAGTGAGTCGAGCAGCGCAGCGCCGGACATGGCAGCGCCGACCATGGCGCGGGTCGCGGCGCGGCGATCCATCACGAAATCGCTCCTGGTCATGTCGGTCGCCAGCTGAACGGTCGCGGTGGGGCGCCAGTGCGCGTCATCGGATGACCGTGTGTCCAGCGGTGTGGTGGGCGGGTCAGGGGTGTCGGGCTGTCTCTCCCAGGAGCGGTCGGCGAGCCCGACCATGCGCCCGGGGATGCGCAGCCCGTCGGCAATGCGGCAGATCACCTCGAAGCTGGTGACCTGCTGCTGGCCGCTGATGATCGTCGAGACCTTGCCGGGTGTGAGCTGGCAGGCCGCTGCGATGCGGTTCTGCGACAGGCCGCCCCACTTCTTGATGAGCGAGAAGGCCGCGGCGAAGTCGTGCTCTGCCAGGGCTCGCTTCAGATCGTCTCGTTCGAGGACTTCGGGAGCGAGCGGGCCGGGGGTGGCGGCGTCCATGGGGCCAACTTCCGGGTGATCGTGCGCTTCGTCGCGCCGTTCCGAACCAGGAACGAGTGTATTACCGCCTCGGTAACCCCCGCTGGTCATCCCGCAGTTGCACGGGAGAGGCAACCCTCGATGCATGAACAGAACAGACCCCGGCGACCGCTCGCGACGGTCCCGGGGCGTGGCCAACGCTTCGAGGGAGCGCCAACACCATGAAAGCTACAGCGTCAACCCCGGACCGAACACGGGGGGCGAAGATGACGATCGAGGTGTACACGGTCAGCCGGGACGGGGTGGTGGTGAGCCCGCCGCGTGCCGCGATGAGCGTGCCGTACGGGTACGAGCCCGCCGCCGAACCGATGAACACCCAAGTCGGTCCCTGCGCTTGCCCGGTTCACCGCGAGGGGGGTGCTGCCCGGTGAACGCCACCCGCGACGCGATCGAAGCTCCCGCGCCGTCCACCGGGCTGATGCGCGCCCAGGCGACCTGGTTCCTCGATCAGCGCACGCTGCTGCGCCATCAGACGGTGAAGGGCTTCGGTCAGGACTTCCGCGGCTACCTGGGGCAGCTGATCCCGCGGATCGGGCAGCTCGCCGACGTTCTGCCCCCGGATGATGTTCCCGCGAGGGTGGCGCTGGTCGGTGTCGGCGTGACCCGCCGCCGTTTGGGGGAGGAGGGGGCCGCGGGCCTGTACGGCGAGGTCGAACGGGTCAAGCGGCTCGCCCGGTCCGTCGTTGCCCTGTGCGACCACTACGACGCGCTGACTGGCCTGGCGATGTGCCTGGCCTGCGACAAACCGATTGAGGCGGGTGATGCATGGGTGCCGTACGACCACGTCAGCCCCTCCGGCGGTGCGGCACGGGACGGCCGGATCCACTGCCGCTGCGCGAACGCGCCACGCCGCCGCTGAGCGGCCGGCCCGCCCGGAGTAAAGGGGGCCCACGGCGACCGCAGGGTCAGGGTCGGGGTCAAGACGCCCGTCCCAGGTCCCCACCCTGGACAGGTCGAGCCTGGAGCGGGCGCACGACGCACGTCTGAAGCGCTACCCACTCAAGGAGGCACGGAACGTGACCACTGCGCAGAAGCGCCCGCTGATCGACGCGCGAAGCCTGATCAGCGCCGAGATGCGGGCAACCCTCGCCGCCAACATGTGCGACAAGTTCCCCCAGCTGACGAAGGAGAAGGCAGACCGCGGCGTCGGCCAGATGCTCGCCTTCCTCGCGGCGTGCGACTACGCCGACCGGCCGCTCAGCCCCTCGCCGCTCGTGGACGACTTCTGGCACGCCTTCCTGCTCCACACCAAGGCGTACCGGGAGTTCTGTGAGGAGGCCTTCGGCCGGTTCTTGGACCACCAGCCCGGCTACCTCGACCCGCAGGAACACGGGGGCGGCAAGGCACTCCGTGCCCGGACCGTCGACTCGATCACCCTCGCCGGGTACGAGATCGACATGGAGTTCTGGCCCGAGCTGGACCTCGCGGACTGCTCGCAGTGCCATGCGAACTGCTCGGACAGCCCGAACCATCCCTGACGGGTCTGCCGGCCCTCGGTCTGTGCCACGCTGTGGCCAAGGCCGGGGATCGGCCCCCCCTTTTGCTCGAAACCCAGGAGACCGCGGGTGGACCGCATCGAATGGCATGACCTACCAGCAGCCAGCCGGGCCGCCGTCGAGCGCCACACGGGCCCGGTCGACGAGGCCGAGAGCGCGCCGCACGGCGTCATATCCCGGCTTGCCTGCACCGTCACCACACGGGCAGGCAGAACGTTCGTCAAGGGCACCCGCGCGGACGACCCCCAGGCGTGGGTGTACCGCCACGAGGCCCAGGTGACGCGGAACGCGCCCCGCGCGCCCCGCGTGCTGTGGGAGGTCGACGCCGGCGGGTGGCTGCTGTACGGGTACGAGTACCTCGAGGGCCGGTACCCGGACCTGACTCCGGGGTCCGACGATCTTTCCTGTCTTGTACGCACGCTCACCGCAGTATCCGAGACGCCCTGGCCCGAGGCCCTGCGGAAAAAGCCGCTTCACACACGGTGGGCTGACTTCCTGCCCGAGGAGGTGCCGACCGGACTGCACGGCCGGGCACTCGCCCACACGGACATGTCCCCCCACAACATGCTGGTGACCGGCGCCGGCGAGCTGCTGCTGCTGGACTGGGCACTTGCCTGCCCCGCCCCTGCGTGGGCGGACGCCGCGCTGACCATTCCCCGGCTCATCTCGGCCGGCCACACCCCCGAGCAGGCCGAGGCGGTCGCCCGGCAGGTTCCCGCCTACCACGCGGCTGACCCGGCGACCGTGACCGTCTTTGCGCGCACCGTCTACGCCGCGTGGGAGGAATGGGAGCGTACGTGCCCGCTGCCTCACCGTGCTGCGCTCACTGCTGCGGCCCGAGACTGGGCAGCGTGCCGTGAGGCTGGGTCCACAATCCGCACGCCCTGAACCGGGGCTTCGGGCGCCCTGTGCGTCAGTAGACGGACAGGCCGTGGATGGCGAGGACTTCCTGGATGGGCTGGTAGTAGGTGGTCCCGCCGGTGGCGCAGTTGCCGGAACCGCCGGAGAGGATGCCGATGACCTTGTCGCCGGCGTAGAGCGGGCCGCCGCTGTCGCCGGGCTCGGCGCAGATGTTGGTCTGGATGAGTCCGTAGACGGTGGTGCCGCCGCCGTAGTTGACGGTTGAGTTCAGCGCGGTGACCCTGCCGCAGTGGACACCGGTGGTCGCGCCGCGGCGGCAGACGCTCTGGCCGACGTAGGCGGTCGCGGTGCCGGTGACGTCGATGGTTCCGATCGTGCCGGGGTGCGGCACGGCCGCGTTGGCGTAGCGTACGACGCCGAAGTCGTCGCCCGGGAAGCTGCTGCTGGTGGTGGGGCCGATCGCGGTGGTCTGGGCGGAACTGGTGTACCAGGTGGACGTGGTGTCCGTGCAGTGCCCGGCGGTGACGAAGTAGTACGTGGTTCCGCTGCGCACGTTGACCCCCGCCGAGCAGCGCAGGCCGGAGGCGTAGACGCCGTCGCCGCCCGACACGAGGGTGCGGAGCCTGCCGTCCTGCCGTTCGAGGGTCATACCACCGGCGAAACGCGCGGCGACCCGTCGGAGCCGGGCGAGATCGGTGTCCGTCACCGTGGAGTCGGCATGGACCCGCAGTGTCCCGTTGCGCTGGTCCACGGCCCAGGCCGTCCCGGCGATCCCCAGGGCCTCGACGGCCGAGGCGGCGCGTGCCGGTGCATAGGGTGAGGCCTGCGTCGCGGGTGCCGTCACTGTGTCGGCCTCAGGCGCGGCAGCCGCGCCCGTTGCGGACACGGCGAGGACGGTCACGACGAGCAGGCTCAGTACGCGGGCGGTCGGCCGGAAACGTCCCATGGTGGTACGGCGTGCTCTCATCGCCCACAACTCCCCGAAGACCGTCGAAGGGTTGGCCAGATGTGCTGGGTTTCGGTGCGGTGATGCCGGTGTGATGCGGCGTGTCTGCGCCGACCGTTGGAAACGGCGGCGCCCATTGTGCCGGGTCGCCGCAGGCGGCGGTAGGTCGACTTCAGGCCGTGAGCCCGCGCGGGATCACACGCTGGACCCCGGTGCACGGCGGCCCGTGCCAACGCGATAAGCAGAGGACTACAGCAAGCCCAACACCCTTCAGAAGCGGAGGACTTCGTGCGGTTTCCGCCCCGCTCCCCGTCCGGCTGGACCATGGCCGTGTTCGGCGCCCTCGCCGCAGCCCTGGGCGTCGTGGGGCTGATTGCGCCGGACGTCCTCCTCACCGCCATGGGCTTTACGGCCCGAGGGGTCCCAGCGCACGGAGGGAGACCACACCCTGGTCTTCGTGACCGCCTCCTCCATGGCGGCGGTCAACATGGGCGTGTACTACGTGCTGGTCGCTCTCTCGGACTGGAAGGCGTTCTTCCGCTGGACCGTCCCCTTCCGGCTGCTGACGTGCACGGTCTTCACGCTCGCGGTGATCGGCGGACGCGCCCCTTCCGGCTTCCTTGGCGTCGGCCTGTGGGAGGGGCTCGGCGCGCTGCTCACCGGCGCGGCTCTCCGCTACGAGGCACAGCGCACCCCCGCTGCCGACGGGGCCGACGCCTGACGCCCGCGCGAGCGAGCAGCGCGGCGCCGGCCTCGTGGGGTGCTGCCGGATGCGTGGACGCTAGGCGCCCTTGGGCGCCGCCTGCTGCACCACGTCGAAGGACCACAGGGTGGACCCGCTGGCCGCCGGCCGCGGGCGCTCGCCGCCCTCCCCGCCACCGCCCTGACGGGCTGCCTTCATCGGACCCTCCATCCACGTATGGAAGGACTCCTCGTCGCGCCAGCCGTGTAGACGAGGTAGTTGTCGGTGCTCTCGACGGGCCGGAGGAGTTCGAACCGCTCGAACCCGTCAGAGCTCTCCACGGCGTGCGCACGGGAGGCGAAGCGCTTCTCCAGCGTCTCGCGCTGCTCGGCGGGGACGGTCAGTACGTTGACCTTGACCACGCTCATGGTGCTCATCCTGCCGCATGGCAGTCGGCACCCGGGCGCCGCCCCGCACGGCATCGCCGGCCGGCGCGCACGGCGACGGGGTTACTCGCGCTCAAGCCTCTTCGGCGAGCAGCTCGCCCAGCTCCTCGCCCGCTCCCCAGCGCCGGACGGCGGAGCCGTCGAGCAGACGGGTCGTGCCCTCCCGTCGTGCTCACTGGACGTCGCGGGCTGCGAAGGTGCCCCGGTGCACGACCAGGCGGAGGACTTCCTCGTCCGGCTTCCCGCGGCGCGGGTGGGGATGCGGCGGGTCCTCGGCGGGCAGGGGCTCCGCCACCGGCCGGAAGGCCACGTCCAGGTGCCGGCCGTCGGTGTTTCGCGCACACACGCGGTCGGTCGGGCGCGGGTATCAGCCGCACCCGCCACCCGTCCCGGCGCAGCATCCGCGCGACGGCCAGCGCGAGGCCCTGGGTGTCGAGTTCGAGGAGGTCGTTGGGCGTGCAGTACCCGATGCGCCGACGAGCCCCCGGCGCCGACGGCGCGCCCAGAGCGTGACGGCGCAGGCGACGACCAGGACACCGGTGAGCGGCACCGCGATCCCCGCGGCACGGTATCCCCAGGCGAGCAGCGCGACCATGCAGCACCCCGCCGCCACCGTCAGTGCGAGCGCCGGCAGCACATCACGGAATCTGGGTCCGTAGAGCCCACGGGCTCGCAGCAGGCGCACGGCTTGCCGCCGCTTGGCGCGACGTGACTGGAAAGGGCCGGACGTCCACGATAGGCGCGCCACAGTGTCAGCCCCCAACCGTTCCTATGGACTGAGCGGGAGTGAGTCCTGTTGCCAGGATTCATGCTCAGCCGAACGCCCCGAACGGTGTTGGGCGTTCTGGTTGCCCGCG
>NZ_JBHXVG010000091.1:0-8628 GCF_042672405.1 Streptomyces sp. NPDC127197
CGCATGCACCTCTCACCCCGCACCGTCAGCTCACACCTCTACCGCGTCTTCCCCAAACTCGGCATCACCTCACGCGCCGCCCTCCGCGACGCACTGAGCAAGATCCCCGGCGACCAGAACGTGTGACTGCGGCACGCCGAGCCCCTACGCGGGGTAGGCGCGGAGGCCGCGCTCGTCCAGCCAGCCGAGCACGTAGTCGGCGACGAATCTCCATCCGCTGTCGATGACCAGGGAGTGGGCGCGGTCCGCGAACTGCTTCAGGTCGGTCACGGCCGTGGAGTCGCCGTACTCCTTGTACACCGCGCGCGTGACGGCGTCGGGCACCAGCAGGTCCTCCTGCCCGGAGATCAGCAGGAGCGGGCCGCGGTCCGCGTTGCCGACGTCCACCACGGCACGCGGGCTGCGCGCCGTGCCCGCGTACCCCAGGTCGGCGAGCAGACGACGGGACGTCGGCACGACATAGCGGTCGAAGAGCCGGTCGGACTCCTCCGCCGCGACCGTGTTCGCGAAGGCGCGGTGGAACTGCTCCGGGGACAGGGACACCAGTTGTTCGGCGTCGTCGGCCCGGCCCGGGGTCCACAGCCGGGCCGGGGAGGCGGGCAGCGGAATGTCGTTGATCGGGGCGGGTGCGATGGCCACCGCGGCCCGGCCGATGTTGGCGCCGATGAGATGCTGCGCGATGAGGCCGCCGACGGAGTGGCCGACGATCACCGGCGCGATTTCAAACGACCGTACGATTTCCGCGTAGTGATCCGTCAGCACGTCCAGGCCGATGCCCGCGAGCGTCCCGGAGGCCTTGCGCGTCTCCCGGACGGCGACCGCCTCCCCTGGCCATCCGGGCGTGAAGGCGAGGAACCCCCGGCTGGCGAAGCGCTCCGCCCATGACTCCCAGGACAGCGCGTGCAGCCAGGTGCCATGGATGAAGACGACGGGAGTGTGGTTCACGGCTGGCCCTCCGAGCATGACGATCACCCGGCTCTGGCATGCGGGTGACAGTTTCAGGATCGTTCAGGCGCAGGTCAGGGGCGACAGTCGAATGACTTAATGTTCACGGCCCACAGCGCCCACAGGACCGAGCGCCCCGGGAACGGTCATCCCCGTCAAGGCGCCCCGATTCGGACACGTCTCCGCTTGGCGGACCTCCGTCGTCACGATGCACCGTCGAAGTCGGCAATGTTGGACGGTCAAGTGACTTATGTACGCCGCTCCCGCAGCGACGAGGGTAGGTCGGGCCAGCTTTCGCCACGGGGAAGGATCCGACCGCCATGAGCAGCAACCAACCAGGTGTACAGGCTCGCCCGGCGCCGCACGCCCGCCCTGAGCTGATCCTGGACATCGAGCGCGTGCTGGACGTCGCCGCCCGGCAGGCCATCAGGGCGGAGTTCCGGTTCGACCCGGAGGCTCCCCTGGTCGTGTCCGTGAAGCTTGTCATCGAGGGTGGCCCGCGTGTCCTGTGGCGGATCGGCCGCGACCTCCTCCAGCAGGGGCTGTACTCGGTGAGCGGCCTCGGTGACGTCCAGATGTGGCCGACGCACTCCGAGGACCGGGCCACCGCGCGGCTCCGGCTGGCCTCCAGGGACATGGCGGCCCTGTTCGAGCTGCCCGTGCCCCCGCTGGAGGAGTGGCTGGAGTACACATACGAGCTCGTTCCCGCCGGTCGCGAGCTCGCCGAGATCGACTGGGAGGTCGCCACCGCGGATCTGCTCCAAGGCCCGTGAAGAACGGTCGCCGAGCGCCGACACCGCAGTGCCCGCCGAGCGGTTCCCGAGCGGAACCTCCGGCGGCACACGAAACCCCACCGGTCTTGCACGACGCGGGACATGCCAGGCTCGGGGTGAACGACTCAGCCCTCGACGCACCGGGCCGCGACCAGTACGGGGCCGCCCGGAACCGTGGGAAAGGTCCTCGTCTCCTCCAACCCGAGCGCGTCGAGCTCCTCACCCATGCGCGCCGTGTCGAAGGAGTTGCCGCCGCGCACCGCGGTCCACCGCTCGCCGGAGCGACGCAGCGCGTCATCGGCAACAGGGGTGGTCCCCGCTACCAGCCATGCCCCGGTACCAGGGCCTCGACGAGCCGGGGCAGAGCGGCCCGCAGCGCCTCTTCCGACAGGAAGGGCGCCGTCAGCCAGATCAGTTGGTAGGTCTCCGTCTCCGACACGTCCGCCGCGTCCTGGTGGCGCAGGGACACCCGGGCGGCCACAGCAGGGTCCGCGGCGGTCAGCTCCGCCCGCGCCAGGGCCAGCGCCCGCTCCAGTACGTCGATGCCCTCCACCCGTGCCCTGGGGAAGCCCTGGGCCAGCGCCAAGGCCAGGGCGCCGACGCCGGTGCCCACGTCAAGGATGCGGCTGCCCTCGGCTGCCAGCCGCTCGGTGCACCCGGCAAGCCGAGGAACAATCTTCGCGGCGAGTGCGCGGCCTGTCGCGGCGGAGGCCCGTCCCTGGCTGAGCAGCACCTCATCGGGCTGCACTCCCCAACCACCCTGCGGTGTACCGGCCGCCTCGGAGGCAGCGGCCGACACGGCCTGCCGCAGCGAGCTGAGCTTCGCCTCCACCGCGCTGCGCGCCGTCGCCGCGTCCACCTGGTCCAGCGAAGGATGGAGGACGAATCCGTCGGGCCCCCGGAGGACCAGGCCCAGGCTCTCCAGGACCGCGGTGCGCTGTGGATCGCACGCGAGCACGTCCGCGAGGGGCGCCGACAGCGCCTGCCGCTGGGTGCTCAGCACCGCTGCCATGGCCCATGCGGCGGCCTCGAGAACTGCCACCGGGTTCTCGCCGAGAGGCAGAGCGAGGCTCGTGGAAGGGGTGGCAGGTTCGGGCGGTGCGGACATGGAGCCTCCGGAGGAGCGCCACTGCCACATACGTGTCGCACTGATACGAACACATAATGTCATAGCGAGGTGTGAGTTCCGCATTCCGGAGGCCGACATCGGCAGCGGTCGCAAGCCGGGCTACATGTTCACGCCGTACGTCGGGCATCGGGCCACGAGACGGCGGTCATGGCGGTGGCCGCAGCGACGGCGGCCAGACGCTCGTAGTCGAGCGTCCTCGGCACATCCGTCGACCGGTGGTAGTGCGGATTGCGGAAGTTCGCGGTGTCCGTGACCATCAATGCGGGGATTCCGCGGTTCCAGAACGGCGCGTGGTCGCTGCGTCCCAGGTGGCCCGCGGGCGGCACGGCCAGTCCGATGAGCAGGCCCAGCAGGCCGTCGGGGCGCGGATCCCGCAGCAGCAGACCCGGGACCGCCGGAGACGCCGCCGCGGCGGCCCGCTTCCACACCTCGGCCGCGCCCGCCGAGGAGCGCCGGTGCACGACGAGGATGAAGTCACCCCGGTAACCGCTCGCCCGGGCCTCGGCGGATGCCTCAGGGAAAATTCGCTCGAAGCCGGCGGGGAGACGCTGCGTTCCCGGGTCATCCACGAAGTACCCGACCGACTCCAGGGAGATCATCCCCCGCACACCGCCGCGGCGGCACAGTTTACGGGCAGCCTGACGGGCCCCGATCAGTCCGAGTTCTTCCATGTCGAACACGGCCAGGACGACACGCGGGGGAACCGACGCCTCAGACAGCAGACGCGCCGTCTCCAGGAGCACCGCCACGCCCGAGGCGTTGTCGTCCGCGCCCGGACTGCCGCTGACGCTGTCCAGATGGGCACCGACGACCACGGCCGGCCCGTCGCCGGACCCGGGCAGCGAGGCGATGAGGTTCGCTCCGTGCAGGCGCCGGTGGAGCCGCGGTTTGAGGGCGAGCGCCCGGTGGCCGTGCCGGTCCGTCGAACCGATCTGCCAGCGCGCATCGAACGGTTGCCGTTCCACCAGCCAGCCCGTGGCGGTCAGTTCGTCATGGACGTAGGCCTCGGCGCGCTGCATCGCCCGAGGTGCCCGCAGCCGACTGCGCGGCTCGGCGGCGAGGAACTCCACGTGCCGCCGTAGTCGGGCGGCTTCCGGAAGCAATCCTCGAGTGGGCCTCGCCGTAGGGTCGTTCGTCATCCGGCACTCCGATCTGTGTGGGATCAAGGGCGCCGGACCGGCCGGCAGCCCTTTCACCTGGGGGATTTCGCGGCAGGCGAGGTCGTGCCCGACCGGCGGCCGCCTCCGGAGGGATCCGTCGGCAGAGAAGCCGGAGACATCCGGCGCGATTGTCCTGTCCCATCCGTGAACCTGCCACGGCTCCGATCCCGTTGCCCCAGGTAGGAACTCCTGCGGTCAGGGTATTGATTGGCTGACCTGGCCGCAGGACGGGGCGGTCGTCCTCATGCTCTTCCCCCGACGTGAGGGCGGCCGCTCCCACCACACCGGGCCGGGCCGGGCCTGAAAGTCAGAGTTTCGACTGAGGTTCTCGCGGTCGGCAGCCCGAGCCTCTTCCATGACAGTCCGCAGTCCGGTCGGCGGCGCGGCGATCCTGCGTGCGTCCTCGCGCAGACAGCGGACCTCGTCGCCGAGCGTCACAGGGGCGAAACCTGCCCTGTGCACGGCCCGCGTACTCCAGGTATCTCGTGTTGCACACATGGCCGTTCAGGTCCCGTCGTCCCAACGGACTTCGAAAGGCTTCGTGAATACCTTGGACATGAAGGAAAACGTGTGAGCCCGATTTCGGTCCGGGGATTCGCGGTGGCCTCTGCCACCGCGGTCACCGCTGTCGGAAGCGTCGTCGGCGTTGCCTCGGGCAGCGTCGCGCAGAACAACGACGCCGAGGCGACGGCAGCCGACACCACGCTCCTCACGGACATACCGGCGGGTCACCAGGCCCAGGTGCAGACCGCGTCCCTGACGCGACAGGCCGATGTCCAGGCCATCGCCGCCGACGCGAGCGCCAAGAAGGACGCCGAGGAGGCGGCCCGCAAGGTGGCCGCCAAGTCCGCGATCGAGAAGAAGGAGGCCGCCCAGCAGGCGGAACAGGAGGCCAAGGAGCGCGCCGAGGCCAAGGCAGCGGCTTCCCGGGACGCCTCCGGCTTCCCCGTCCAGAGCTCCTACACCGTCGCGCAGATTCAGGCGATGGCCGCACAGATGGTGCCCGGCGACCAGTTCCAGTGCTTCAGCAACATCGTGGACCACGAGTCCAGCTGGAACTACACGGCGGTCAACGCCTCCTCCGGTGCGTACGGCCTCTTCCAGGCACTGCCCGGCTCCAAGATGTCCTCCGTCGGCGCCGACTGGCGGACCAACCCGGCCACCCAGATCAAGTGGGGCCTCAACTACATGAACAGCACCTATGACAGCCCCTGTGGCGCCTGGGCGTTCTGGCAGGCCAACCACGGGTACTGAGCCCCGGGCCCCTCGGAGCGGTTAGGGTCGAAAGAAGACACGTGTCGCGGCCGGGAGGACAAGGCATGAGCGGGATACCGGGAGACACCGGGCCGACGGAGGACGCAGCTCTGACACGGGCCGCGCAGGCGGGCGACGTATCGGCGCTCGCCCTGCTGCTGGAGCGTCACCGGCCCGGGATGCGCGCGGTGGCGCTCAGCCTGCTGGGGCCGGGCCCGGACGTGGACGACGTCATGCAGGAAGCGGCGCTGGTGGCGCTGCGCCGGATCGTGGACGTACGCGATCCGGAAGCCGTGGGGCCTTGGCTGCGCATGGTCGTGCGCAACAGCTGCCGGACGCTGCTGCGCGCCTCGCGCCGTGTCGAGCCCATGGAGTGGGTACCGCTGCCATCGGACGGCGGCACACCCGAGCAGGTCCTGCAGACCCATGCACTGCGGGACTGGATCTGGGAGGCCGTCGAGGCGTTGTCCCCGACCCTGCGCCTGCCGCTCGTCCTGCGCTACTTCTCCACCGGGATCACCTCGTACCAGCAGATCGCCGAAGCCTGCTCCGTTCCCGTCAGCACCGTGCGCAGCCGGCTGAACCAGGCACGCGGCGCCCTCGCCCAGACCCTGACCGCCACCGCGGCCTCGGCGCACGAGGACGTGACACGCCGCACCGAAGCCAGCTGGCAGGAGGTACGCGAGACACTCGCGGCCGCCGAGCGCGGCGAGTTCGGCAAGGTGGTCAGGGACCGCTACTCCCCCGAGGTCTCGCTGCTGACCGGAGGCCGGCGGCTCGGCGGAGCCGACCTCCTGCGGGCAGGGATGGACTGGGACCTCTCGGCGGGTGTGCGCCAGCGCCCCCTGCATGTGGTGGCCGGCCGGTCCCTGGTCGTCTGGGAGATGGAACTGGTCAACCCGCCCGACGATCCGGACCACTGCCCGCCCGGGGTCGCCTGGATCATGTCGCTGGACGGCGGCCGCTTCGACCGGGTCTCCCTCTATCACGCAGCACGCCCCGAGGCCGCGCCCGCGCCTGCCGCGGCCTGAGTCCGGGCCTTGCCACCTCACCCCAACAACATGACCCAGATCACATTCAGGCGATAAAACTTCTCGGATTCCGGAGCGTCTTGTCGGTGTCACAGACACCTGCGGACCCTACGGAGATCCCGATGAACATACCCACCGCACACACCGGCCCCCTCTCCCCCGGCACCCACTCCTACCAGACGGGCGGAATCGTCCAGCGCTATCACGTGCACGGCAGCGGCCCGGTGTGCGTGGCGCTCCCCGGCGGTCCCGGCATCTTCTGGGACTACCTGCGAATGCCCGCCCTCGAAGAGCATCTGACGATGGTCTACGTCGAGCCCGTCGGCACCGCCGAGGACAGCCGTCTCCCCTCGCACCCGCACGGTTACACCCGGGAGAGGTACAGCCGCTTCCTGCAGGTGCTGATCAACCGGCTCGGCGTGCGGAAGGTGCACCTGCTGGGGCATTCGCACGGCGCGTTCGTGGCCGCCTACCACACCCTGTACCGCCCCGAGCAGGTGGCGGGCGTCGTGCTGTACGAAGGCGCGCCCGTCACTGGTCCCGAACACGGCGCGGAGGCGGGCCGCAGGGTGGAGGCGTTCGCCGCGCAGCACGCCGGTCACCCCGGACTGCCCGGTGTGCTGGCCGCGTTCGGCGCGATGTCCACCATCTCCAGCGACGAGCAGACCGTGACGGTCGCCCGCGGTGTGCTCCCGTCCTACTTTGCCGACTACTGGGGGAACGAGGAGCGGCTGGCCCCGTTCCGGGACGCGATCCGGGCCACCTACATCTCAGGCCTGGACGAGGACCTCGTACCCGATGTCATCGACGACCGCGCTGCCCTCAAGGGACTGGAGCCGCCGGCTCTGGTCGTCGTGGGCCGGCACGACGTGATCTGCGGGCCTCGCTGGGCACTCGAACTCGATGAGCTGATCCCCGACTCGCAGTTGCTGGTACTGGAGAACAGCGGCCACATGGGGCACATCGAGGAGCCCGAGCTGTTCGCGGGCGCGGTCCGTGACTTCGCCCTGCGGACCGGGGGCCCGCGGGACGGAGCCGCGTAGGCACCTCACGACGTGCGTCGGCCCGCAGAGGGCCGACGCACGTGAACCCGGCCACCGACGGCACCACCAGCGCACAGCCACGACGCACGCACACCTCAACGCCGACACCCGTACCAGCGCCGCTCGGAGGGGCATCACGGACACCCGCAGACGCACCGCGTCGCGTTTCGCTCGGGGTAGTCACCGGGAACCACCCCTACGACGGCGTCGACGCGCCTGCGGCACCGTTACCGTGCCGGAAAGTACCAGCTCACGTCGGCTACGGGGCCTCACAGATACTGTCGGCGCCACCCCCGGGGCGTTCGGACCTGCGCAGTCATCGCCCGCAACCGCTGGGAACTTCCCAATGGATCAATGACCGGCATTCCTGGTCGCCGTCAGCACGCGTATTAGGGCGCTGGGGCCGCGCCGCCGTGTCAGCAGGATCACCACCTGAAACAAGGCTTTGACCTGGGAAATCCAGGGAACTGGAGGGAATTATTCCGCAGCCGCCACCACAACTGTCCAGGTCAGCAGCGATGCAGCTCAGGCCCAGGCTCCCACCGGCACGAACGAACTGTCCTGCCGGTACTTCAGCCAGTGCGTCGAATCACCGCAGTCTGAGATCATGACCGTCGTCGGGTTCGCTGCGGGCGTCGCCGAGGTCACCTTCGGATCGTTCTTCGGTTCTCCCTTCGTCACCAAGCCGTTGAGGTGATCCGCATACATGCCGCGCAAGATCGCCGACAGCGCGTCACCGGTCGCGTACTGCGCCAGCTGCGGCGAGTTCCAGTCCGACGTCTTCGCTGCCTGGACCATGTCGCGCCACATCCCCAAGTACGCGGTCGTCGCCTGCGAGCGCGCGGCCTCCGCGAGGGAGGCAGGAGGCGCGGAACGGGACGACGAGCCGCTCGACGAACCGGCGGGCGTTCCGCCCTCTCCCTGCGAGGTCGAACCAGGCGACCCCGCCGCACTACAACCGCCGATCAGCAGCGTGAAGACAGCCGCACTCACCCTCCCAGCAGCCTGTGCGGCAGGCGTACACGCCCCTAAGACCACCACAGCCACATCACCCCTCGAACGATGCAGATCCGGTCACCCGGCACATGAACGTGTCCCACGTCTATCGCTTCGCCCCGTTCCCACTGCAAGGTGCGAACGCCGCTCTGCACGCTCCAACTTCAAAGCAGGAACGGCTCCTTGGCAGAGTCTTTACCTAAGAGCTGGTCTCATTTGGCGTGTTCGATAGCCTGTGGCCGTGGGGATCGTCGAGCGCTTGGTGCCGGATGAGTTGTGGGAGCTGTTCGAGCAGGT
>NZ_JBHXVG010000092.1:0-8186 GCF_042672405.1 Streptomyces sp. NPDC127197
GACGTGCACACCGTCCGCAAACCAGGCACCGCGAAACAGCGAACGAAGAAGTCAACGACCCCACGACCCCGCCGCACAGGTTAAAGATCAAGCTAGTGCCGCATCAGGCAACGTTTGCCCTGTCGACCACTTACGGAGCCCCGTCAGGCGGACCCGGCGGTCTTGGCCGGCTCGGGCGATCCGGTGGGCTTGATGTTCTGGTTCGCGTGGAAGAAGTTGTCCGGGTCGTAGGCCCGCTTGATCTCCGCGAGCCGCTCGTAGCTGCGGCGGTACGTGGCCAGCACACGGTCCCGGCCCTCGTCAGCGCCCATGAAGTTCACGTACGAGCCGCCCATTGAGTATGGGTGCAGCGCCCTGCAGTAGTCGCCGCTCCACTCCTTGACGAGCTCGGCGTTGGCCGGGTCGGGATCGACGCCGGCGATGACACCGGACCAGACGGCGTCGCGGTAGCCCCAGGCCGTCTCGTCCGGGCCCACCCGGTGCGCGGCCCCGTCGACCGGGTAGAGGTGCATCGTCGACAGAGGGGTCGGCAGGTTCTGCCCGTACGTGAGATGAACGTCGATCGAGTCGTCGTCGATCCGGTCGAAGAAGGCGCCCCGCCAGTACCACTGCAACCCTTTCCGATACAGCTCGTCGAACATGCTCTGCAGCGCGGGATACGGCATCGGTGTTGCGAAATGAAACGCCGGCGGGCCCGGCTGACCCACAGCAGCGAAGATCTCATCCGTTCGACCCAGGTCGCCCGTGAGGCACCACACCACGCCGCACACCTTCTGCCCGTGGATCTCCTCCGGGAACGGCGGCCCCGGCGGCACGACGAACAGGGCGAAGAAACCGTAGACGTCCTCGGCCGCACCCGGGAGGAAGTCGCGGTACCACTCCAGCACCTCACGGGTCCGCTCGACCGGCCACACGGTCACGCCGAACCCGATCGTGTCCACCGGGTACAGCCGGTAGGTGAAGGAGGTGATGACTCCAAAGTTGCCACCACCACCGCGCAACGCCCAGAACAGGTCGGGCCGTTCGTCCTCGCTCACCGTGACGAAGGTGCCATCGGCGAGCACTATGTCCGCGCCCAGCAGGTTGTCCGCCGTCAGGCCGTACTTACGGGTCAGGTAGCCGTGGCCGCCACCGAGGGTCAGCCCGCCGACACCGGTCGTGGAATTGATGCCCGAGGGCGTCCCGAGGCCGAATCCGTGTGCGGCGTGGTCCAGGTCGCCGAGCTGGCTGCCAGCGCCGACCCAGGCGGTGCGGGTCACCGGGTCCACCCGCACCCAGCGCATCAGGGACAGGTCGAGAGTCAGCGCGTCGTCCACCACGCAGAGGCCGGGGCCGCTGTGTCCCCCGCCGCGGACTGCGAGATCCAGGCCGCGCTCGCGGGCGAACCGAACTGTCCGGATGACGTCTGTCGCATCCACACACCGCGCGAACGCCGCGGGGTGTCTGTCGATCATCGCGTTGTAGATCGCGCGGGTTTCGTCGTACGCGTCGTCCTGCGGACCGATCACCGGTCCGCGCAGCGTCTCGCGCAGAGCATCGAGAGTCGCGCCGTCCATGAGAACTCCTCTGCGGGGCCCGCGCCCGGCACCGCCCCGGCCTTCCGCCTGCCGGCCGCACTGTGGATCACATGGGCGCGCCCCGCTAGCCCCCTTCGGCGGCGCGTCGTCAGAGCCCGTCGGCAGCCGCCACGACGCCTCCTCGGGGCCCGCAACCGCCACAACTAACTGAGGGCCGACAACTTCAGCCTTCCATCGACCCTCCGCCCGCGCAACGCGATCGAGGGCCGGGGCCTGCGGCGCGCCCGGCCGACCCGGTATCGCGGCAGCTCAGGCGCGGGAGTGCCTTGCCCAGCACGGGACCGCCGGACGGCGCCGTTCTGGGTGCTGGTCCGGGCGCGTGATCATCACCCTGTTCGGGTGGCAGAACGAGTACGCGTGCGCGAGATCGACGATGACGAGGGCAGGCGGCATTGGCACGACCATAGCCCTTGCGTTTGAGGAGCTTGATGCGTGTGACGTGGCCTTCGACTTGGCCTGAGCTCCAGTGACTGGTGAGCCCGGCGATGACGGCGTCTTGGTCGCGGCGTAGTCCGGTGATCAGGGAGTGCAGGGCGGGCAGGTCATCGACCAAGACACGGTTCATCCAGTCGGGCAGCAGGTCGCCGCGACGGTCGTGGAGCATGGCGGCGAAGTCGCGGACGTGTCTGGCTGTGGCGTCGAGATGTGGGCAGGCGGCGCGGATCTCTTTGAGTTCCTGGGCGTCGCTGGAGGAAAGCCGGTCGGGATCCGTCATGATCCAGCGGACCACGCGGCGGGGCCGCGGGGCGGGCCGGGGTGCCGTCGGGAGTCCCCGCTCTTTGGTGGGACGTAAGTAGCGGCGGACGGTCTGGATGTCCCCGGGGAAGCCGAGGGCCTGGATTTCACGGTGGAGACTGGGGATGTCGTGACAGCCCTCGTTCCAGCGTTCGTGCAGGTAAGGCTTGTACTCGTCCAGGATGGACTGCCGGTTGACCGCCTTGACCAGTAGCTCATCGATGCTGGTGGCGCGAGCGAAGCGGCGCACGGTGGAGTGGTCCAGACGCAGTTCCCGGCCGATAGCGCCGAGGGATATGCCTTCGGCGAGGCGTTCCTGCACCGCCGCGTAGCGTTCTTTGGCGCGAGCGACCAGGCGCCGCGGTCGGCCGAAGCAGTCACGGGTCCCGTCCGGAGGGTCGAACGGCTCCGCGCGGTCGGCCGGGTCTGGCTCAGTGACCGTGCTTGTTGCGAAGGCGGACCGGATGCATGGGTGGTGCGGCCCGACGGTCTTCTCAACTGCCTCGGCCAGGTTCCGCCACAGGTGCCAGCCGTCGGCAACCTGCACGGCCTGGGGAGCGCCGGTCCTGGCCCCCTCGGCGTAGGCACCAGCGCGGTCCCGGCAGATGATCTCCACCTCGGGATGCCTGGCCAGCCAGGCGGCAAGGGGCTCGGCTTCCCGCCCCGCCAGTACCTCGACCGGCTGGCGGGTCTCCAGGTCGACGAGGACGGTGGCGTATGAGTCGCCCTTGCGCAAAGCGAAGTCGTCCACGCCCAGGACACGCACTGGCCCTTCGGGCGGGTCGGGCACGACCCTCAGCAGGTTCAGCATGGTGTCCTTACCGACACGGATACCCAGCAGCGCGGCCAGGCGGGCACCGGGCCAGCCAGCGAGCGTGCAGGCGATGGACAGCAGGGCCGACCGCAGTAGCGGGGTCTTGCGGGCGTGCGGCGAGGTCAGCCCCTCGAACTGCTCGGCAAAAGTCACCGCGGTGCAACTGCCGTTCAGGCACCGGAAGCGGCGTACAAGCAGTTCGATGACCACGGCCCGGCCGCCTATCGCAGCGTCCGCCACACGCCGGACGTATCGCCCGTGAATCCGGCCCGACGGCCTCGAACAGTGCGGACACGCCGCCCCGGCAGCTCTGGCGTGGGCGTGGAGAACGATCTGGGCCGCCGACTGCTGGATGAACTCGACTACGACACCGGCCAGATGAGGAAGAACCGCTTCAAGGCTTCGCGAACCACACCAGCGACAACGCTGCATACGAGGGTTCGTCCCTGTTCGACTGCCCCCTCAACGGCGGCGGGACTCGTGACTTGCGAAGGCATCCGCCCTCACCAGCGCGCCGGCCGCGCAGCCGCACCTGGCCGGCCTGCGCACAGCATTTGCCACGGACGTACGGCCGTCTGCGCGTCGGCCGTCGAGCCGCCGCGTGCGATCCCCGCCGTGTGCCGGCTATCGGCACGGACGCGAGACGTCAGCGTGATCGTTTCCTGGCCAATCAAGGCGATTCAGCTGTCGTCGGTGATGGCCGCTGCCACGCTCGGATACGGCACGGACCGTGTGCTCCCGCATGAGGAAGGGCTGCTGATGATCCCCCGCTTCCACTCGTACGTGAACGAGTCCCTGGAGGAGTACCTCCGCGATCGCCTCAACTTGCCCCTCGACTTCGATCAGCTCAACGTGAAGCACGTCGCCGTGGTGGCGGCCGCGAGCTCGGAGGACTTCGCGGCGACGGGACACCTGCTTTCGCTCCTGTCCGTCTTGCCGACCCCGGCCGATGACGAATTCTGGAGGGCTCTGTGGGATGCGTCGGGAGATGCCTATCTGCTGCCCGCTAACCTCAAGCACCTGGTTCTGCGTGCCTTGGACGGAGACGCCGCCGGCCTGGCGGGCCAGATCATGTCCGCGTTCGAGGCGATGAATCCCACCAACCGCGCCGCCGTCGCCGACCTCGTCGGTGACACCCTCGCCTCAGGTATCGACCTCTCCTTCAGCAAACAGCTCATCGGTGGCCTGTGGCTGTCCGATCTCGAACGCACCGCATGGCGGGTGCTCCTGGCCACCTACACGCCAACCAAGTCCGCGGAGCAGGCTCAAAACGACCTCCGCGAGGCATGGAAGGACGCCTGACGTCCGCCTCAACAGCCATGCGTCGACCGGGAGTCCAGGCGCGCCGGTCCGGCTGGACGCCGCGGCTGGCGCCGTTTGTTCGGCCGCCTCCGGTAAGCCACACTGGCTCGCTTTTGGTGGTTCGTGGGTGCAGGTCCGCGGGGGCGGGCAGGGTGCAGTTGGCACGCGATCCCGGGTGTCGGGGCGCTGGCGGCGCTGGTCGAGGGCGCGGCGGACCGCGGCGCGGCCCGTGTCAAAGGGAGCCTCGAGCGCTGCACGATCGCCTGACGGTCGCCTGTACCGGCAGTCGGGTGCAGCGGGGTGCGCAGCAACGGCTCTTTCCTTCTCAAGGGTGGGGCGGGCCCCGCCCGCACGCGTGCCGGTCGGCGATACGGCACGCTCCGCGCGTCCGTACCGCGCTGCCGCGTGCCAGGCGGCCGCTCTGTGCCCTGGTCCCTCGCTTCGCGGCGCGTTCCCTCCAGTTGGGCCGTTCCGAGGAGGGTTTTATCCGAGATCGGCGAAGCCGTGGATGGTGGCGGTGCCAGATCGGACGATCCAGATTCCGCTGCCGGGTGGGGTTTCCTTCGAGCGGGTCTTGAGGTCCTTGGTGTCCACGGTCGCGGGCCATCAGGCTGGTCCTCGCATCGGATCACCGGGACAGGGAGGGGCAGGCATGGCGGTTGCGGACGACGTGGTGGCGAGCGAGGAAGACGTGGAGTCGGTGCGCCGGTGGGTGCGGCTGTCGTGTACCGAGCCGGGGACCCATCTGCCCGCTCTGGCCACGATCGCGCGGCAGCTTCAGCTGTCTGCACCCGTGGTCCGGTCCGCTCTGGAACAGCTCGCCACCGAGGGGCTGGTGACCCTCCACGACGGCTACCGCCTCTACAGCGTCGGCACGATGACCCCGACCGAGCGCGCCTACCGGATCATCCGCATCGTGATCCACCGCAGTTACCTGCCCGGCGAGCGGTTCATGAACCGCGACGAGATCGCCCGCACGTTCGACATCGGCGTCAAGGAAGCCGCGGCCGCGGTGCGCCAGCTCGTCGCCGAAGGGCTGCTGACGGGGCCGCGCGGGCAGTACGTCAACGAGTACAGCCCGGAGCAGCAGCGCCGGCGCGTCCGGCAGCTGCGCGAGCGCGCCAGTGATCTGCGCCGCGAGGCCCTCGAACTGATGAGGACGGGCCGGGAGATCGAGCAGCAGATGGACGCCGACGACCCCAAGGCCACATAGCCCCGCCCACCTCGCAGCGGTCCATGGGGCGAAGGAAGGGCGGGCGGCACACGGCGACGACGGCGGCGGCCGCGGCTGCCTGGGGCGCGCTGTCTCTCGATCAGCTTCTCTGCCGGTCGCACTCCCACCTGACCGGAGGGCCGTCGCAGTGAGCACAGGGCCCCTGTGCGCGGCAGTCGGTCCATCCGGCGTGCGGCAGGGCGACGCAAGGGCAGTCCTGCCCGAGCGAGCAGGACATGCTGCCGTCTTCGTGGTCGAGCTGGAGGCCCGAGCAGCCGCCGTCCATGGCGCTGAGGGCATCGGCGGGGCCGCTGAGGTCCGGCGGGCCCATTTCCTTGGCCATCGCGACCAGGTCCTCGAAGACGAAGTCGGCGGCCTGCTCGGGACGGTCGGCTTGGAGCGCGGCGCACATCTCCTCGGTGATCCGGTGCCCGTTGATGAGTGGCCAGCTGTCGTAGCCGGCCTGCAGGGAGAGCTTGTCTACGCCGATGACGTCCGGGCGCCAGTCTCCGGTCTTGGGCTGCGGCAGCATCACGGAGAGGGCGTCACGGAGGTCTTCAGGGGTGCGCACCTCGTGGACGGTGGCCGACGGGACCCCGCGCGCCGCGTCACGCAGGCGGGGGCGGCGGCCGCTGCTACCGCAGGTCCTTTGCTCCTGTCTCTGTGAGGAACCACGCGGTCTCGCTACGATGAGCCCACTGCTCACGAGCATGGGGGGCGCCATGACGGGGGAACGGCTTCCACTGGACGAATTCTTGGAGCGGCAGAACTCCGAGCAGGAGACCCGTCTCCGGGTCACGATCCAGCCCCTTCCGGAGCAGCCGGACCGGGTCAAGGTGACGCCGTTCGTTGCTGATGCGCGTGGCTGCCTGTGCCCGTACGCCCTCGCCGTCGACAAGTCGGCCATCGCCGAAGTCATCACGACCGACGAAAGCCGGGATTGCTGCGGCGCCCAACTCGCCGTCGTCGAGGTGACGTTCGCGAGTGACACGCTGACCGATGTCTTCAAGCAACTGGTCGCGTCGGCTGCACGCGCCACCGGCCGCTACGGCGCGCCTGATCCCGCTCCGCCGCCCGACCCGGCTCGTCAAGGGCCGCCGGTCAGCCCGCCGCAGTGGCGGCCGCCACTGCCCTCCGCACGCTATGGCAACGCGAGCAACTGGCCTGTCGTCGGCCCCTTTGGCGAGTGGTACATGCTGGACCCGAAGTCGATGGCTACGGGCCGCTATCGGCCCGTGCCGGATTCCGCAGCGTGGCTTCAGTTCAGGTGCTCTGCCAGGTACTCCATGTGCCTGCAGGCCTGCGAGGGCTACTGGGACCCGGTGGCCTACGCAGCCTGCCAGTGCCGCTGCGGCAACGACTTTGCGACCTGCCTCGACCCGAACGCCCCGACGCAGCCCTGCGGATAGGCGCGCGCCCACAGCCGCCCAGAAGGCCCGGGAGTCCTGGAAGTGGCTGCCCAGGGTGTGCCAGGACAGGCCGGGGTGCTGGATGCGCAGGGCCTCCGGGCCTGCGGTGGCCAGCCCGCACCGCTGGTACTTCTCCATGGTGTAGGGCTGTTCGACTCACCCGAGCCGACAGGGGGCGCAGACGGTGTAGTCGACGGCGAAGGCGATATCGCCGGCGAGGTTCGCGGCGCGCTCCCTCCAGCCTGGGCGCTCGAGGAGGGGTGTCCTGCCAGGGTGCATTCAGCCTGATCACGGTCCAGCTGGTGGGCTGTCGGCCCCATCTGCCGCCGCTGATCGCGCGTAGGAACCGCTGCTGGCTTTGTCCACAAGAACAGGCAGCGCCCCGACAGCGGTTTGGGAGTCGCCCAGACGCTGACGCGGCATCGGATTGTTCACGAGTTTCGGCAGCGACTGAGCCGAGATCCTGAGAGGCGCGGCGGTCGGCTCGCCCATGTCCAGAAGACGGGGTATGCCTTGATTCCGCGTCCCGACGGCACCATTCCACGGATGGGGGCAGTTGTGTTCTGTACAGGTGCGTCCACGCCGGTTCCGGACGCACGGTGGGGTGCATGACTCATCCACTTGTGATCGTCTACCCGCCGGACGGACAGGGAGCCCGGCGGGTACGTGTCAACGGCCTCCTCATGGGAGGTGCACGCCGCCTCGATGACGTGGCCGCGTTCATAGTCCGGGCGGGCCTCGACCCGGGCACGATCGGTCTCGTCGACTCGGCGTTCGTAGAATGGCGGGGCGGCGGCGTCGACGAGTGGCCCGCCGACATCTCAGGCGCGCCGGCCTCTGAGGCATGAGTGGCCGCAGCTGCTCGAGTGCCGCGTCGGCCCAGTCAAAGCAGCACGCCGTGAGTTCAGCGCCTGCCGCTACGACGTCCTCGCCCGTGCTGCTACTGGCCACCCGCAGTGGGTGCTGTCGGTTTTCATGAACATCGACTTCGCCTCAATCCGGGTGCCGCCCACGGAGCCGAACAACTGCTGCCCGTTTTCGGGCTCTGGTCCAACTTCTGTGGAACGGTGACGCTCAGTACCGACGGGGGTGTCGGTAGGACGGTTGATAATGCCGGTCATGGCAGATCGCAGTCC
>NZ_JBHXVG010000093.1:0-7781 GCF_042672405.1 Streptomyces sp. NPDC127197
ACCCGCCCGCACCCTGGAACAGCTCAAAGCCCGCCTGCCACTCCACGAAGATCGCCCAGCGGATCCACTCTGACAGTTATTCAGATACAAGCCCCCGCGGTGCCGGAGTACTGCCGCTGCACGCCGGCCGAACGGATGCCCTTCTTCAGGAAGCCGGTGTTGTCCACGATCAGGACGGCATTCCGGTCTCCGATGTGCTCGACGACGTAGTCGCGCACATCGTCCAGGACCTCGTCGGCGTCCCACTCATCCCACACGTGATCGAAAAGGGCCCCGGCCGAGACGAGTACCGGGTGTCCTCACCGGAATCTCAGGTTGCGGCGGGGCATTCAGGATAAACCAACGCAAAAGGTGCATCATGTACGCGCACTGATCGACATCTCAGGAGGGCGTGCCGTGGGCGTTGCACACACATCGAACGGGTCCGGGCAGTGGTCACGGCGGGGTGTCCTCGCCGCGCTCGGTGCGGTGCCGGCCGTTGTCCTGACCGGCCGCAGCGGCTCGGCGGACGCCTCGGAAGGCGCCGCTCAGAAGACCGCGACCTTCACCACCAAGTCGCGCACGGAAACCTTCGTCGGTCACGTCACCCCCGAGGCCGGCTCCACGTCCGGCGTCGGCATGCCCGTGTCGATCAACTTCACGCACGCGGTCACGAACAAGGCCGCCGTCGAAAAGGCGATCACGGTGACCGCCGAACCCGCGGTCGAGGTGGTCGGTCACTGGTTCAGCGACACCCGGCTCGACTTCCGGCCGGAGACCTACTGGGCGTCCGGCACGACGATCAGGCTCAACCTGCGACTGAAGGACGTCGAGGGCGCGGGCGGCGTCTACGGGGTCCAGTCCGAGGACGTCACCTTCCACATCGGGCGCGAGCAGATCAGCACCGTCGACCTCGGCAGCAAGGAGATGACCGTCAGGCGGGACGGTGCGACCGTCGCCACCCATCCCGTCACCGGCGGCGACGCGAACCACGCCACCTGGTCCGGGATCATAGTGATCAGCGAACGGCTCAAGCAGACCCGCATGCAGTCCTCGACGGTCGGCCTCGGCGACGAGTACGACATCCCGGACGTCCCGCACGCCCAGCGGCTGACCACATCCGGCACCTTCATCCACGGCAACTACTGGGCCTCCCCCTCCGTGTTCGGACACGAGAACACCAGCCATGGCTGCGTCGGCCTGCGCGACGCCAAGGGGGGAAACGACGGCTCCATGGACGGCTACAGGTTCTACGAGAGCTCGATGCTCGGCGACGTCGTCATCGTGACGAACTCGGGCGAGGGGACCGTCGGTGCAGCCAACGGTCTCAACGGCTGGAACCTGTCGTGGGAGGAGTGGAAGGCGGGGAGTGCGCTTTAGAGGGGATCTACACCCGCTTCCGCCGCTACGCGCTGCGGCGTGTTCACCCGGGCTCTCCAGCAGATCCAGGCCCGCGCGGATGCGGCCGATGACATCGACTGGCTGATGCAGATCGGCTCCACCCTCGTCCGCGCCCACCAACACGCCGCCACCACCGGTCGAAAAAGGGGAGGCATCAGGCGGACGAACCGGACGATCACGCCCTCGGTCGATCCCGAGGAGGAACTGGCCACCAAGATCCACCTTGCCTGCGGCGGCCGCGGTCGGCCCCTCGCGATCCTGGTCACACCAGGTCAACATCACGAGAGGGCAATATAGGAGTTAATGTCCGATTCGTCGCTTCGTTCGAGGTGAGCGGGCAGGTCGCGACGACGCCGGGCGGCTCACGGCCGCGGCTGAGTGAACAAGCCCTGCTCGGTCTCGGCCAGGATTCCGCGCTCGACAAGCCGCTTGAGCTTCGGGCGGGTGTTGTTGATGGTGTTGGGCACGATCTCCATGTCCATCGCCTCGCACACCTGCCGCGCCCTCAGCGGATGGTTGGCCGCGGCGAACTGACGGCGGTCATTACGAGCGGCTCTGATCCACTTCTTGTGGCCGTGTGACGTTGCGTTACTGACCTCTGATCGGTTGACCGTTCGTGTGGATGCAGCGTGCTCTGGACCGCCTTCTCCAACCTGAAGTCGGTCGCGGTGGAGGAGATCACGGTGGACGACGAAGCGGTGGCCGTCGCGGCGCGGGCGGTGAGCCGGCAGGCACCCTGCCCAGGGTGCGGTTGCACGTCCAGCCGTATCCACGGGCGATACCACCGACGTCTGGCCGACCTGGCGGTGGCGGGGCGGAAGGTCGTCATAGACCTCCTGGTCCGGCGGTTCCTCTGCGGGACGCCGGGGTGCGGTCGCCGGACGTTCGTCGAGCAGGTAGAGGGGCTGACCGAGCGGTTCGCGCGTCGTGCGCCGGTCTTGCGCCGGACGCTGGAGAGGCTCGCGCTGGCCCTGGCCGGGCGCGAACCTGTCGATCCCACCAGCGCGAACTCCCTGCTCAGGCTGCTGGGCAAGCTCCCGGACAAGAAGCTCGGCACGGTCCCTCGGGTCCTGGGTGTGGACGACTTCGCGTTCAAGAAGGGCCACGTCTACGGGACAATCCTGATGGACGTGGAGACCGGCGAGCGCGTGGACGTGTTGCCCGACCGCACCGCGGACACGCTCATAGCCTGGCTGCGCGACCATCCCGGCGTGGAGATCGTGTGCCGGGCCAGCGCCTACGCCGAGGCCGTCCGCACCGTCTGTCCCGACGCCACGCAGGTCGCAGACAGGTTTCATCTGTGGAAGAACCTGTGCGAGGCAGTCGAGAAGTGCGTTGGCGAACATCGCAAGTGTCCAGCCGAGCCCGCCGAGGACACGACCGCCGACACCGCCGTCGTGAAGGCCGGCACGGCAGCCGACGACGTGCTGGAGCCCATGGAAGGGCTGCGCGCGATCAAGCGACGCGAGCGCCACGCCGCGGCGCATGCCCTCTACGACAAGGGCGTGCAGATCGAGGTGATTGCCAAGACCCTCGGGCTCGACCGCAAGACCGTGCGACGCTGCGCACACGCCGCCACCCCTGACGATGCCTCCCGCGGAACCGGCTCCCGCCGCTACGGCCAAATCCACGCCTACTCGCCTTATCTGTACCGGCGTTGGAACGAGGGCTGCACGGATGCGGCACGGCTTCATGCGGAGATCGTCGAGCTCGGCTACTGCGACAGTAAGCGGACCGTCCGCCGTCACCTGCAACAGATCCGGGCCAGCGGCAAACCCGCACCCGACAAGCCCAAAGAGTTGACCGTCCGGAAAGCCACCTGGCTGATCGCCGCGCACCCCGACAAGATCGACGAGAACAACGCGCTCAAGCGCAAGCAACTCCTGGCCCGCTGCCCGGAATTGGCAGCCGTCGCCGACTGCGTGCGCGCCTTCGCCCAGATGATGACCGAGCGCTGCGGCAGCGACCTCGGCAGCTGGCTCACCCGTGCCGAGCACACCGGGCTGAAGCAACTGCGGAGCCTGGCCCGTGGCCTACGGCAGGATTTCGACGCCGTCGCCGCCGGACTCACCCTGGAGTGGAGCTCCGGCAAGGTCGAGGGCAACGTCAACAGGGTGAAGCGGATCAAAAGGGACGGGTACGGTCGGGTCGGATTCGACCTCATCCGACGCCAAATCCTTCTCGTGGACTGAGCATCGTCACCCTCTGCGACCGGACCACAACAAGTGATCAGAGCCCATCTCGATGGGCCATCGGGGCGAACTCCTGGCCGCCTACGGGGAGAACAAAATGGCTGTTGTCAGAATGTATGCCGATCCCATCCGGGACCCGAGGGTGCAGCAGTGACCAGCACTCTTCGTACGGGCAACACCGACAGTGAGCGAGGACTGCCGATGGCGCAGGTGGACACGGCGGAGACCGGGCAGGGTGGCCTCCGCCGGGACACCGGCGCCGGGACCTGGCACGCGGGCATCCGCCGGGCGATCCGCATCGGCTCCCGGCCGGGGCCGTGGAAGCGCGGCCTGGTGCTCGCGGCGCTGGCGCTGCTGCTGGGCCTGTTCATGCTGCTGCACGCGAAGATCCCGAACCGGATCGGGAACCTCGGCAGCCTGGTGGAGACCCTCCTGCCGTGGCTCGGCCTGTTCATCCCGGTGCTGCTGGCCGGGGCGCTGTGGCGCCGCTCCGCCTCCGCGGTCGTCGCGCTGCTGCTGCCGGTCATGGTGTGGCTGAACCTCTTCGGCGGGCTGCTCGGCGACAAGTCCCACCCGGGCGGCGACCTCACCGTGGCCAGCCACAACGTCGGCGCCGGCAACCCCGACCCGGCCGGCACCGCCCGCGACCTGGCCGTCTCCGGCGCGGACGTGCTGGCCCTGGAGGAGATCACCCCGCAGGCGAAGCCGCTGTACGAGGAGGGCCTGGCGAAGGCGTACCCGTACCACACGGTCCAGGGCACGGTCGGGCTGTGGAGCAAGCTGCCGCTGTCGGACACCCGGCCGGTCGACATCAAGCTGGACTTCGGGCCGCTGGCCGACATCAAGATGGACTCGACCCGGGCGCTGCGCACCACGGCGGCCACGGACCAGGGGCCGCTGGCGGTGTATGTGGCCCACCTGGGGTCCGCACGGGTGTATCCCAGGGCGGGCTTTTGGACAGACTCGCGGGACAGAAGCGCGCAGGCGCTCGGCAAGGCCATCGCCGCCGAGCAGAACGAGCGGGTGGTGCTGCTCGGCGACCTGAACGGCACCACGGACGACCGCGCGTTCGCCGACATCACCTCGCAGCTGCGCTCAGCCCAGGACGCGGCCGGGAATGGCTTCGGCTTCACCTGGCCGGCAAAGTTCCCGGTGGTGCGGATCGACCAGATCCTGGTCCGCGGCGTTGAGCCGGAGAGCTCGTGGTCGCTGCCGGCCACCGGCAGCGACCACCTGCCGGTGGCGGCCGGAATCAGCTGGTGAACACGGCGTAAAGCCTCCGGATCCGTCCCGCGCCTCCCGCAGGATCTGCTGTCGCAGATCAAGGCGCGTCCCGGCAACGTCAGCCCGAACTCGCCGCTGGACGAGACCGCCGAAGTCGAGGCCGTACGCGCCTCGGTGTCCCCGCCGCCTTCACCGGCATCGGGCCCCAGGTCATCGACGCCTTGCGAGGCGCTGGCCCGGAACACATCTTCGGCATGTCGAAAACCGCATACGTGTCGGCAACCCCGCGCTGCCTTGACTGGAGGCATGTCCTACAGCGAACCAGCACGAACCGCAGCCCAGAACCGGTGGCCCCCGGGGTGCATCAGCGCCCCGTCCGAGAACGCCGACGTGAGGATGGCGGACCAGTGAGCCGAACCGCGCATCACCGAGGGGCCAGGGCCGCGGGCGTGAGTCTGACCGTCGGGCCGATCAGCGCCGCCGAGCACTTGGCGTTCGTGCGGACACAGCGGTCGGTCATCTTCCTGCAGCCCCCGGCATGGGGCCGCGTCAAGACCGAGTGGCGCAGCGAGTCCCTCGGCTGGTATGACGGCCGGCAGCTGGTCGGTGCCGGGCTCGTCCTGCACCGCCCGGTGCCGCGGCTCGAGCGCTTCACGCTGGCCTATCTGCCCGAGGGCCCGATCGTCGACTGGACCGGCGAGAAGGCGGCGACGGCCTGGGTCGATGAGCACCTCGGCGCCCGGCCCGGCGAGGCGGCCTCCAGGATGTCGGGGATGATCGGAGCTCCCGGGGCGGGGGAAGCGACCGTGGCAGAGGTGGCGGAGGATCTGGGAGACGATCTGCTGCCAGCGATGATCTGGCTGGTATGCGGGGTCGTGGCCGTCGCCGGAGCAGGCGATGCCGCTGGCTGGAGCAGTTCGACCTCGATGTGTCCTGAAGGGGCGGGTGACGAGAGGACCGTGCACGAGCAAGGACTGATGCCGGATCCGCCTGTGGTGCAGATTCCGCGCCTCGTGAAGGCTGTCGGCCCAGGCTGGCACGCCGTGCTGTACCGCTTGCATGAGCAGCTGGTCGCCCGATGGCCCGCTACCGGACCATCGGAGTGAAGGAGAAGTTCGGGGGCTGCGGGTCCAGGTCGACGTCGGTGAGAGCCGCCCGCGAGGCCGCCGCGGCCGCTCGTCCGGGCCGCCGAGGTGGATGCTGCCGCACTCTGCGAGTTCTGCGCAGGCCCGGGGCGGGCGCAGTCGCGCGATGACACGTCGGCGGGATGGATCAAGACGGTATGCGACCGCTGTCACCGAGCCTGGTCCGCCCGCGGGATCATGATCGTCAACGGTGCGGTCCGGTACTCAGGGCAAGGTCCGGACAGTCCTGCGGCGCCCCGCGAGGACTGACACCACCGGGGGAAAATCCTTCTGCCAGTGCGGCGGCGCCTTGTGCAGTTAGTCTTGCGCCAACAGACGGAAATACGAGCCGACTTGGGAACCCGTCTCGTCCCACGTTCACTCGGCGAAACGGTCTGCGGCAGAACGGGGGAGGGCACGCTGGTGGTGGTCCTGCGGGACGAGCGTCGGGGCTCCGCTGTGGCGCGCGTTGACCGGGAAGCCGGGCTTGGCGTGCAAGAGTGCTCCGGAGACGGGCGTGACGGAATCGGTAGGTGGGACCAAGCTGACGCAGAGCACCCGTCCACTCGCCAGTTCCGCGAAACGGCCGCCGCGTGCATCACTCGCCGACGAAGGCAAGGATGTGCCGGGGGCTCGTACGCAGACGCCCTCCCGCTGGGGCTCACCACCGGCGTCCGCCCGTCCCGCCACGCCCGGTCTGCGGTTCCGACAAAAGTGAGACGTGCCGCCAGGGATGGCGCAAGGACGGGCCGCTAGGCTCCCGCGGGTGACGACACAGGCTAAGACCGTGTCCTATGTGGTGAGGCGGACGTATCGCTTGTAGCAGCACAGGGCGGCGGCGAGACCGAGAAAGGCCAGGTAGTTGCGGGGATTGCGTTCATAGCGGGGGCTGAGTCTGCGGTAGTCGGACAGCCAGGAGATGGTCCGCATCGTACGCCTAATAGGCAAGTGAGTCGGCCGTTGAGCCGATCCAGGCAGGGGCTGGGGCTTGAAGTGGCGGCCGTTGTGGGGGTCGTGTCTCGTTTGGTGACCGGTCACCATCGGCTTCAGGCCCTCGCTGTCGTGGACGTTGGCGGCGGAGACGCCGACGACCAGGGGCAGTCCGTTGGCGTCCGACAGGATGTGCATCTTGGAACCCGGTTTGCCCCGGTCCACGGGCCCGGACCTGTGTGTTCGCCCCCGTTACCTTCTTCGTGGCCTCGCAAGGAGGCTCCCGGCCTTCGGCCCCGGCATGACTTCGCCCCCTGGTCGATGATGATCGAAAAAGTGGTGTCACCGGGATCGAAGGCATTGGCAGACCGCTGATCAGAGGCCCGAGCACCGATCCCGGACTGGGGGGAGGCAGTCTCTTCGTAACGTGGATGCCGGCACGCTGATGCCGCAAGTGAGGCCGGGAAGAATGCGAGCACAGGAGCAAGCACGTGACCGGTGACGGCGACATCGACGTCTACCTCGGCCTGGACGTCGGCAAGGGCGAACACCACGCCACGGCCCTGACTCCGGCCGGCAAGAAGGTCTTCGACAAGCGGCTGCCCAACACCGAACCGAAGCTTCGTGACGTGTTCACCAGACTCCAGGCCAAGCACGGCACCGTTCTCGTGGTGGTCGACCAGCCCGCCTCCATAGGCGCACTGCCTCTGGCCGTGGCCCGCGACGCGGGCTGCCGCGTCGCCTGTCTGCCCGGCCTGACAATGTGGCGGATCGCCGACCTCTACCCGGGAGAGGCCAAGACCGACGCCCGCGACGCGCACGTCATCGCGGACGCGGCCCGCACCATGCCGCACACGCTGCGGGCCGTCGAACCGGCCGACGAGACCGTGGCCGAGCTGGAGATGCTCACTGGGTTCGACGACGACCTGGC
>NZ_JBHXVG010000094.1:0-7039 GCF_042672405.1 Streptomyces sp. NPDC127197
TGGTGAACAGGATGGCAAGAGCGGAGTGACGAGAGATTGTCACGCTCCGTTCTGTGGGAGCCCGGGGGTGCGATTCCCCCGGGCCACCCGACCCCCCTCTCTCCGGGAGGTTCTCTGCCTCTCCTTCTCACACTCCATCTCTTGCGCGACTGAGAGATCTGTGTGGTTGCGCGTACGGCCTGAGGGCACATCACGCACCGCGCGCTTCCGATCCCGACGACGCAGAGAGGGCGCCCATGCACGGCGGCGAGAAGAAGAGGAAGAAGGTGCCGCGCCAACGCGGCTTGGCCCCAGGGAACCTAAATCCCGACGGGGATTTGTGCCCCGAGGCCCGGCGGCAGTGGGACATCGGGCTGGGCAAGGTGCCGACGCTGCGCGGACTGGTCTATGCCCTCACAAACGCGCAGCGCACGCACATCGACGACGTCATGTCCAAGGTGATGCTGGCGTTCTTCGGGCGGCTTCGGTCAGGCCCGCTGGAGGGGGATGTCGGGGCGTATCTCAGGACGATCACTCAGCGTGAGGCGTGGAAGCACCTCGAAGAACTCCGTGACCGCGCAGAAGTGTTCGTCGGGGACGAGACCTACCGCCTGGAGGACCCCGACGCGCATATCAGCGTTAACCCCGCCAGCAAGGTCGAACTCCACCAGGCGATGCGGATCTTGCGGGAGGAGTTCAGCGAATTCCAGCTGAAAGCCTTCGTCCTCTACGAGGGATACGGGCTCCAGGCCCCCACGATCGCCAGCCTCCTCGGCGGGACCGCCACCAAGGCATCCGTGCGCGACGCTATCCGCCATGCCCGCAAGAAGCTGCGCTCCGAGCACGTCGGGGTCCGGCTCGGCATCCGCCTGGCTGAGGAGTAGCTGCCTCCAGGGGCCACGGGCCGCCCGCAGCGAAGACGGAGCGGCCCGCGACTCCGAGTGGCGGCTGCACTTGCCCGTGCAGTCACCAGGAGATCGCTGGCATCACTACCCGGCGATCTTGAAGGAAAGACGACACACGACACAAGAGACGTAACCACCACTAGACAGGCGAAAAGCATCACTCCGCATCTTTTCGTCTCACACACATTCGATGAATGCCGTCAGGACCACCCTGTGGCACACGGAGGTTGACATGGTTGAACTATTCGCTCGGCGATTGCCGCTCTCAGTCCTCACGGCCGTGATGGTCGTCATCGCGTGGGTGCGCCGCATCTTCGAGGCCTTCCTCCTCCGGTTGCCCAGCCGCCCGGCCGCCCGGCCGACCGGCCGTCTGCACCCCGAATCGAACCGTCTGGCGCGCCGAGAGCCGCTAGCGAGCGAGTAAGACGCAGCTTCTCGGGGGAAGGGCCGGGCCCCACCTGTCTCACAGGTGGGGCCCGGCTCGTCTGTTTCTCGGTACCGATGCACAGAACGCACGGGGCCCGCCGCCTCCAGGCTCTCCAACCCAGGCGGCGGGCAGGCACTCCCAGAGGAACGCCCATGACCACGATGCACCGCAGCGACGACCAGGGCCAGCACGTCCCCGAACTCGCGATCCTGGACAGCTCCTTCGACGACTTCCTCGCCCAGGCCGAGCACGAACTCGTCTGCCGCCGGCGCGAACTCCGTGTCCTGCGCTGCCGCGCCCGGCGCCAGCGCCGCCGCGAACTGCGCCTCCGTACACGCGCAGCGCGCTCTGTCGGCCGGACGGCCCCCGTAGGGCTCGCCGTCGCCGGATCCATCGCCTTCGTCGGCGGCACGGTCTTGCTGATCGTGGGGGACCTCGACGCGGCGAAGGACGCCTTCGCTCTGTCGGCCGCTGCCTGGGGCGCCGCCACGGCGGTCCGCACCACCCCGGGCAGCTGAATCAGGCGCTGGCGTCGAGCGAGGCACGAGGGGCCCCGCCAGCTCGGCGGGGCCCCTCGTCACGTGAAGAGCCCCGGTGGTGCGGCAGCGCCGTGCCGTTCCGGCACGCAGCATGGCGCACAGCATCTGATGGAACCGCGTGGAGAGCGACCGGGTGGCGAGCACTACTACCTGAAGTCGATTGAGTCGACCCGTACGCGTGGAGAGCGACCGAGGACGGCTACAGCGTGCGCCTGACCGGGGCAGTCCGACATCGCGTCGTGTCATTTCCGTAGTAGTCGGTACGGCTTCGGCATCGGCCGGTGCGCGGTGAAGGGAGCTGCGGGGCGGGCAGGGCGAGCCGGGGCAAGCGGGAGCGGAGCCGTGACAGGGCCGGGCAGTGGACGGCGGCTGGCGCGGCACGGGCGGCGCACCGCCTGCGGGAACAGACCCAACGGTGTCTGACCAGTAACCCATGGGTGCAGATGATGCTCGCCTCCAACATGGACAACGTCGTCGCCGAGCTGCACACCGTGCTGCTCCACAGCGATCTCTCGGACGTGGCCGAACGGCCCGAGGGCCTGAAGCGGGATGCGGCGCTGTCGATGACGCTGGGCAAGCAGGGCTACCCGCCGCCGTGGCCGCGCGCGCCCCGGGAGGCTGCCGCGTGGCAGATACGGCAGATCGGGAAACTGCTGCGGCAGGCGGAGGTCCTGGTCATCTCCCCCGCCGCGCATGCTGCGGTCATGGCCGCGGCTGCCACCCTCGAGCCGGCCGACGTCAGCACGCTGGACCGCGACCGGGACATCCTCGTGCCCACCGGGCTGCTGGTGCTGCCCGAGCCGGTCGTGGTCGTCAACCGCACCTGCCCGCTCCAGTCCGGCGTCTCGCCCGGCTTCACCGACTGGTGCGCAGAAGGTCGCGTCGGGTGGTGACGAGGTCGTGCCACCGTGCGCGGGTGGCTGGTTCGCCGTCGAGCCATTGCGGGGCGGTGTGGTCGGAGGGGAGGGGGAGGTCGGCCATGAAGTGCGCGATGGCGGTGTAGTAGGCGTAGTCGCCGCCCTGGGTCAGTTCGCGCAGTCGGGCGATGGTGGTGGTCAGTGCGTCACGGTCGTCCAGGACGGCTTGGTGGAAGGCGGCGGCGAGTTCGAGGGTGGGTGTCATGGAGGTGAGGCCGGCGACGTCGAGCTCGGTGTGCAGGGCGCGGACGCGGTCGTCGAGAGTGGGGGTGCCGGCGTCGCGGATGAGGGCGGCGATGGCTGCGTTGATCGTTGTGGCACGCAGGTCGAGGCCTGCGAGGAGTTGGTGGGCCAGGTCGATTTCGTCGCCGGCCTGGCGGGGGTCGAGGAAGGCGAGGGCGAGGGCGCGCAGGGCCTGGTTGTGTGCGGCTTCGCCGGATTTTGCGTGCTGTTCGGCTTCGAGGCGTCCGGCGAGGTAGGCGGCGGCCGCGCGGGCTGGCTCTCCTTGCACCAGTACAGGTCGCCCAGCACCCGCTGGTGGCGGCCTTCCCAGCCCAGAGTCTGTGCGGCGGCGAGGGCGGTGGGGAAGTCACCGGCGAGACGGGCGGCCTGGGCGAGCCCGCGGCGGGCGGCGGGGGCGAGGCGGCCGCCGCTTTCGGCGACCTGCTGGTATCCGTGGCGTGAGTCCTGGCTGCGTCCGATGTCGCGGTATGCCTTGGCCCGGTAGTAGACGGCCATCTCGTGCAGCTCGGCGGGGAGCAGGCCGCAGTCGATGACGGTGGTGAGCCGACTCGCGGTGCGGGAGCGGTGTTCGTGCTGGCGGCGGGCGAGCGCGCTGAGGAGTTCGACCAGGGCGTCAGCGGCGGTGGCGAGGCCCGTGGCGGTGTCGGTGTCCGGTGGGGCGAGGGGCTCCCACACGGAGTCGCTGACGTAGGTCCAGGCGGCGGCGGTGAGCCAGTCGAGGTCCAGGCGGTGGTCGCGGGCCAGGCGCAGGCCCTGGCGCAGGCATGCGATCAGCAGCAGCCTGCCCGGGCCGGGGGAGTTGTGGTGCTGTTCGCCCAGCGTGGTGAAGGCGCGCTGGGCGGCCTGCTGCCAGTCTGCTTCGGTCCAGCGGTCGTCGGTGGTGTCGTCGGCGTTGCGTACGGCGGAGCGGATCAGGCCGTGGAAGTGGAAGGGCCACAGGCCGAAGGGGTTGTCGCGGACGAAGGGGCGCTCGGTCAGCCGCAGGGCGGGGCCTTCGTGGGCGAGGCCGGCGGCGCGCGTGGCGAGGGGGACGTCGAAGGCGTCCAGCAGGCTCACCGAGCGCAGGACGTGGCGTTCGTCGGGGGTGAGGTCGGTCAGGGTGCGGGCGACCAGGGCGGGGAAGTCGTGGTCGAAGTCGGCGGGCTGCGGGGTGCGGCCGCTGCGGCTCAGCTCGAGGAACCGGGCGACGGACAGATCGAGGTAGAGGGGCAGGCCGTGCGAGCGGGCGGTGATGACCTGCCGGACGGGCTCGCTGATGAGAGGCTGGCTGTCGCGGGTGAGGCGGCGGGCGAGGTAGTCGTCGCAGTCCTCGGGGGAGAAGTCGCCGATCAGCACCTGCCGTGCGGTGCCGGCCGGAGCGGGGGTGCGGGCGGCGGGCACGGCCGTGTGGACAAGGCCGGGCCAGGCGGCGGGGCCGGTGTAGTCGAGCTGGCCCTGCAGCGCGGGGTCGGCCCACTGCAGGCGGGAGCGGCCGGTGATCACCCAGAAGGCGTTCGGCAGGAGCCACACCGTCCGCTGGACCAGGCGCTCCAGGTCGCGGCGGGTCCGGTCGCCGATGTCCTCGAACGTGTCGAGCAGGACGACCGGCACGACGCGTTTGCCCTCGGGGAGGCGGGCGAGCTCCCACGCCAGCAGGTGCGGGTAGAAGGACAGGGCGTCCAGGTCGGGTTCGGCCTCCAGCAGGTCCGCCAGCCGTTCGCACCCGGCCAGGGCCCGTACGGTCCGGCGGCGTTCACGCAGCGCGCAGACGAGAGCGCCAGCGACCTGGCCGACGGCCGAGCCGATGGTGCCGGGCAGCATGAGCGCCTGGGCGACGTCGGCGAGCGCGGACTGCACCTGCTGCGGCAGCGCCTGCCCGAACCGGGAGCCGAGACCTGCGCGGCGCAGGTACTCCTCAAGCGGTTCGCCGGGGTGGTTGGCCTCCCAGTAGCGGCGCAGGGCCAGGTCGAAAGCGGGCAGGGGGCGCCCGATCCGGGTGAGCGCGGCCCGGATCGTCAGCACGATCTGCTCGAAGTCGGTACCGGCGGAGCGGGCGAGGTCGATGCGCACGGGCAAGATCCGGTCGGCCGGCCAGCCGGGCTCGCCCCACTGGGAAGGCCGCCGTCCGGCGTCGGTAAGTGCCGCCTCCAGCATCCGGGACAGGGTCGTCTTGCCGATGCCGCCCACGCCGTGGAAGACGAGGACGTGATTGCGGGGCGCCTCGAGGTCCTCTGCGCCGAAGCCGGGTGCGCTGATGTGCTGGAGGTGCTCGGTGAGCGCGGCCGCGACCGTCTCCCACTGTGAGGCGCGGTTCGTGAAGGCCTCATCAGCCCGCACGCTGCGGTCGTTCGTACTGAATAGGGTCCTCAGATCCCGGCCGCCGGTCACACCCACCCCCGAAAGATGATCACCTTTGGGTCCCAACCTATGCTGGGACCGCCCCCATCAGGGAGCCCGCCCCTCTCCAGGCCTGGCCAACTGCTGTGCTCTGGACGGACATACGGCATTCTTCAGCGATGCAACCCGATCCGGAGCCCTGGTACAGCTCCACCCTCAACCTTTGGCAGTTGGCAGGAGTGCTCGTAGCCAGCTGGAGCTTCACCAAGACGCTCACCGAGGGGTGGCGCCGCACCATCGGCCGCAGGCGCTACCTCACCACCCGCCTCCGCAAGATTGCCCCCGGTGTGCGGCACGATTACGTCGAGTCCCTGCTGGGTGAGCCGAAGTGGCAGTCGACGATGGAATGCACCCGTCTCACCGCCGACGAACCTGAAGACGCCGATGAGGACGACAGGAAAGTCGAGATCACCGTGCGGACCTGGCCCTTGTCTCGACTCGGCTACCTGGTCACCTGGGGTGATGACGACACCGTGGTCATGTACGGGATCACCACGATCAGTTGGTGGTTCCGGCCGCGCGTGCTGATCGGCGAGACGCGGATCCGGCTGGGGAAGACCACCTTCGCGGCCCTCGCCGACCCGGGCGAGCACAGCGCCTGGCTCGGCAACCGCCGGTTCGGATACCGGGAGCACCACTTCTTCGGCAATCCAGGCGGCTACCGATCGTGGTACGTCGGCGTCAACGACATCGGCTACAACGCCGTTCCTCCCGCCCTCGACTGGTTCGACGACGAGGACGACACCCGCACACGGCTTCTGCCCGACAGACAAGCCGCCTATCGGGCGAGCGCCCCGATCAACACCGTTGTCGTCAGCGGCATCGCCCTGTACGAGGAAGTGCAGGATGGCAGCTTCTTCGGCATCTCCCTGGGGGCCGACCAGGACCTGGTCCGCCTGGCCGACCCCGAGTACCAGGTGCTCGACAGCCGGATCAGTCGGGCCCACCGCCGCGTCCGGGACTGGCGATGGCGGATGAACTACCGCCGTTGGGAGAAGAAGCTGGGCGCCCTGCACGGCGGGTGACCGGGAAAGCCTCCGAATCGACCGTCCGGAGGACAATGGCCACTCCCGTTCATGATCAAGACCGAGGGGGTTTGCCGTGTCCGGCACACCAGATGAGCCCGACTTCTCCGGCCTGGAAGGCGGCGAGGAGCAAGCGGCGGAGGACGCCGTCCAGGAGGTGGTGAACTGGTACAACACCCAGATCATCACGGAGCGCCGCGCGCCAGTGCCCGATGAGGAGCGAATCGAGGTGCTGAAGGCAGGCCGTCAGGCCGCCCTCGCCGACCAGGCGCAGCTGGCGACCGCCGACCCGGAGGAGGCGGAGCGGATCGCCGCCGTTTATGCGGCGCGGCTGAAGGAGCTCAAGGAGTCGTAGTCCGGGTCCCGGAGCGGGACGGGCAGGGGCCAGACGGGCGGGTGCGGCCGGTCGATGCGGGCCGGCTGCACCCGAGGCGGCATCAGGGGCCGGGCGAGAGCGGCGATCTCATCTAGTGCCGCATCAGCCAACGTTCGCCCTGGTGTTCCCCGTCCCGTGCGCCGTTCTGTGAGCCGGTAGGCTCGTGGCCGTTTCCGGGAGCTGGGGGAGAGCTCAGACGGCTTTGGTCGAGAGCCCGATCCCTCATGTATCCCGTTCAGGAAAGACGCTGGA
>NZ_JBHXVG010000095.1:0-6796 GCF_042672405.1 Streptomyces sp. NPDC127197
TCAAGAGCCCGATCGACTACGAACGTGACTACCGAGCCACCCTCGCCGAGGGACTGGCCGCATAGATCGTCTCCACGCTGCGAGGGGATTGACAGGATGCAACATGGCGACATCGCCTATATAACTCCCAGCAATAATCATGACGAGGGCGGACTCGATCCCGCGCTCGCAGACCGGCTGCTCAGGCGACGGGGAATGGAACCAGAGCCGTCACCATTCCCCAGGAGACACTTTTGCAATGCGGTCCCTGACCCGATGGGGCCCCTGCGCCGGGTCAGTCGCGTTCCTCCTCTTCGGCCTCCATGAACCGGATTCCCTGATGCGTCAGCGTGGCCATTGCGGGTGTGTTTCCCTGTGCCCAGTCGACTGTGATGAGCCCCTCGCCCGCCAGATATGCGCACGCTGCGGCCAGGTCCTGCTCAGACATGTGGAGGTCGTCGCGCAGCTTCGCCCCGGTGACGCCGAGGAGGCGATTGCCCTCCGTGGTCTCGTACAGGGTCTTCATGATCGCTTCGCGGTAATTCTTCCGCTCGCGGAGTGTTGCCATGATTGCCGCCGACTCGTGCCGGGCACCGTCGAGGGTCCTTGTCTCAGATTTCGTCCGTCTGTGTGAGGTCCTGCTCGGAGGACTGACTGGCTGCCAGCCAGGACCGCGCCGGCTCTGCCGTGTGCGTGGTGTCTACGGTGAGGTGGAGGCGGGTTCCGCCGTCGCTGCCGGCGGGGTAGCTGCGCTGTTCGGTGGCGGCGAAGCAACGGCGGAGTACCTCTGCTACCCGACGGGCGGCCTCGGGAGACGCGGCGACGATGCGTACCTCGGTACGCCCGCCCGAAGGTGGTTCCGGTGGCTTCATGGTGGCCTCGTTCATCGGGGCGATGTGCCGGTGGGTGGGCGCCGTGGCGCCGCACCCACCGCCCCCGGTCAGGAGAAGGGTCCGCGTCATCCGGCGCCCTCTTCGGGTCGCTTGCGGCGAGGAGTGGCGGCGGGCGATCCGGCATGCTCTGCCGGCCATCGGCCCTTCCGGCTCCGCCGGCCGATTCCCGGCATGGCGTCGCCGTAGTGGAATGCCGCGATCCGTTCGTCGTGTTGGCCATTGAGCAGATGGATGAGCAGCACTCCTATGATGATCACGGACACGGTGATGGCGATCTCCATGTCCTCACATCTCTCGGGCGGAGCTCATGGATCCGGGCGCGGCGTGCCCGCCTTCGGTCTCCCACTCCTCTTCTCGGTCGAGCGACTCCTTCGCCTCACGGGAGGTGTCCTCGTTCGCCATCAGAGCGCTGGCGGTGGCGAGCCCGTTGGGGGTGGCTGCGGCGGCCATCAGTCGCGCGGCGGCGGCCGCGTCGGTCTCCGGCGGGATCACCAGCAGGTCCCAGCGGCCTGCGGTGTAGGAGAGCAGGATCATCTTGTGCGGGTCCTGCTCGTCGGCGAACCAGCCCACGTGCACAGTGTGCCCGGCCACGGGCACCTTGTGAGGGATCATGGGCCAGTGGGTCGGGTTCACCGTGACACGCGTGATCCGGCCCCAGCGCGCGTCCAGCACGTCGATGAGGGCGGGGAGTTCACGGGAAAGATCGCGAGAGCGAGGCCACCAGGCGCCGTCCAGGAGACCCGGGGCGGACCCCGCCGGGGTCAGAGACAGGCGGGCCGGTGGTGAGGTCACGCGCTCACTGATAGTCATACGGTCGATGGTCGCGGTCATGGCGCGGACCTGTCCCCGGGCTTGTCTTCGACGTCCCGGTGTTGTTGCTCGCCGAGAACGGCACCGGCGTGGGAGCCGGTGTGCGAAGTACTCCCGGTGGTTCCACTGTACTCCGGGCGCGGTCCGGTGAACCCGCATGTGACCAGCGAGCTTCGATGGGAACCCGGAGATCCGCAGCGAGCGGGTGAGCCTGGGCGTGGGCTCACGGAGTACGGTGAAACCGGCAGCCGCCAAGACGTCATTCCAGGCGATCAGCGAGCGCATGCCGAACCCACAGACGGGTGAGCACACCATGTCCGACGCCGACACCCCGCGTGAAGCGAAGCTTCTGCCGGACGCGATTCACCATGCCGTGAAACCTGGAACAGCCCTCCTGCGGCTGGAGACCACGCATGCCCGTCAGGGAGTTCTCGACGGTGCATGGTGGCCGCGTTCCCGCGACATCGGCGCCGAGCTGCCCAGCCTGATCACCGCGCTGACCGAGCACCTCGGACCCGTCGACCGCGTCGGCCTGGACTCCAATGCCTGGGAAGAACTACCGACACGACTGATCATCGACGACCGGGTCGTGCACATCGACTCCTTCCCGGTCGGTGACGACACCGTGCTCATCACCCGAGGCGATCGAGACCACTTCTCCCTGCTGGTGGTCCCACCGGACACGACTCCCGACGCGGCACGCGCCGCGATGGCCCGGGCCGTCAGCGCCGACAACACCACGGCCGAGCAGATCCTCATCGACACCGGCACCGGCCGGACACGCCCGGTCGCCATGGAAGATCCGCAGACGGGCCAGGAACGCCGCGATATGAGGTGATGCAGATGGCCCTCTTTCTCCTGCTCATCATCGTGGCGATCGTGCTGGGCATCATCGGAGCGGTGACCGAGGGACTGTTCTACCTGCTGGTCATCGGCGTGATGGTGCTCGTTGCCGACCTCGTCTTCCTCCGCATACGCCTAGGCCGCCGGCGCGCTGGGAAACGCCGTGTCCGGTAACCGGTGGCTGAAGCTCCACGACAGGGCGGCGGAGCTGTCGTATCTGGACCGCCTGCGGTGCCCAAGAGGCTCTGGGGGGCGGTCACTCGACGTGGCTGGCGTGGCTGGTGTCCGGGGCACTCGATGAGTTCTACGCCGATCTGCGCTGGCCCGGCTGGAAGGAGGAGGTCCGGGCGCTGAACGCAATCAGGGCCTGTCAGTGTTCCCGCCGTTGTAGTCTGCCGAGGCGCGCCAGGACATCTCCGCTACCAGCCGTCGCGCCGTGCCCATAAGAACTCCTAACAGAATGGTGTTCTGACCTTGGAATGTGGGTGTCTGATGCTGCGTTGGCCTGCGCATGAGGAGGGGTGAACAGCTACCGTGGATCGTGTCCGATGAGCTGTGGGCGCGGATCGAGCCGTTGCTTCCGGTCGTGCCGCGTCGCCCGCATCACCCGGGGCGCAGACGTCTGGACGACCGCAAGGTGCTGTCGGGCATCCTGTTCATGCTCTACACCGGCATTCCACGGGAGTTCCTGCCGCAGGAACTGGGCTTCGGCTCCGGCATGACCTGCTGGCGGCGGCTGCGTGACTGGAACGAGGCCGGAGTCTGGCAGCGGTTGCACGAGTCGCTGCTGGCCGAACTGCACGCCGCCGGCGCTCTGGACTGGTCGAGGGCGGTGATCGACGGCTCCCACGTGCGGGCCATGAAAGGCGGCCCAAAACCGGACCGAGCCCGGTCGACCGTGCCCGAACAGGCTCCAAGCACCATCTGATCACCGAAGCGCACGGCATCCCGCTCGTCGCGTCACTGACCGGCGGCAACCGCAACGACGTCACCCAGCTCATGCCGCTGATCCAGGCCGTCCCACCGGTGCGCGGCCGGCGGGGCCGGCCCCGCCGACGACCGGACACGCTCTACGCCGACCGCGGCTACGACCACGACAAGTACCGCAAGCAGGTCCGGGCAGTGGGAATCACCCCTGTCATCGCCCGACGCGGCACCGAACACGGGTCAGGACTGGGCGTGCACCGGTGGGTGGTCGAGCAGAGCTTCGCGCTGCTGCACTGGTTCCGCCGCCTGCGTATCCGCTGGGAGATCCGCGACGACATCCACGAAGCGTTCCTCAGCCTGGCGTGCAGCATCATCTGCTGGCGACGGCTGACAACAGTTCAGCGCCGCCACTCGTAGGCGCCGGGGGAGGTCTCCACAACCTCCTGGGGCCAGGAAACCCGGACATGCTGCAGCCGTTCGTAGTGCTCATCAGCCCATCCATCGGCCAGGCGCAGCGGGACCCGCACCGATGTCCCCGATCCCACTGCGTCCGTCACCACAACCACGGCAACCCCACTCTGGCCAGACGGTTCGAATCGGATCTCGGGGTTGCGCCCGTCGTCCATCCAGACGACGTCCCGCCCGGCGGCCAGCGCGCCCAGGGCCTGAGCCCAGCCATCCAAGTCATCCGGGGCCAGACACACTTCCAGACGTCCCTGGGCGAACCCACTCGTGACGACAATCTCCGCATCCAGGAAGTCGTGCCAGGGCAACACCCCGGGCATGGTGCGGCCCAGAACCCGAACCCCAAGACTGCTCTCCCCGTCGCCCAGGCGGATGAGATCCACAGTGGTGCCCTCGGCCATCCCCGCTCCCCACGCTTGCATCGACTGCCGTCATGATGCACGCGCATCAGCACTCGGCCTATACGGGGGCATTGCGTTAGGAGTTCTTAGCCGTCGTGTCCGCGGTCGTGGTCGGGGTGGGGGTGTGGTGCATCGTGCGGGCCGTTCCCCGCTCCCGGCCGCTGAAGATGCGGCTGGAGGAGTGGGCGGTACGGGCCGACGACTGGATCGCACCGCCCGTGCCGCGTCCTGCGGTGGCGCCCAAGCCCGTCGATCACCTGGCGTTCATCCTGGAGCGCGCGGCCGCACCGTCGATGCCGGCGTCGGTACCCGCGTCGCGGTCGACGGAGCCTCGCCCGCTGGTCCCCTACGAGCTGGCGGGCTGGAACTGCTGGCGCTGCGGGGAGACGGCGGTGGAGGGTACCCACGCGTGGAGGGACCGCGGCCCGTACCAGCTGCTGAGCAACCACACGTTCGTGTGTCCCAACGGACATCGGTGGGACAACAGCACGGACGGGGGCTGACCCGTGCGGGCGTTGATGATGCGGGTGCTGCCGCGCTGGCTGACCGACCTGGCCGTGGAGTTCGCCGGGCACTGGGGGGAGGGGTCGGTGTGATGCGTCGTACGGATCGCCGGGCTTGGGGTGCGGCCCGCAGCTTTGAGGACCTGGCACGGCTCACCGCCGACTGGCTGGAGGGACGCCTGACAGGGCACCCCAACGGCCACCACACCGGCCCCGACCCCGAGACGATGCCGCTCGTGCCGGTGCTCGCCGCCTGCAACCGGGGCGGGATCCTGACCGAGAACAGCCAGCCCGGGGAACTCGCCGAACACCAGGGCCTGCTGTGGCACCAGCGGGCGTACGTCACGGGGTTCGCCGGGCCCAGCCTGGCCGGTGTGGTGAACGAGCTGGCGCGTCAGAACGGTCTGCTGACCCGGGTCTACATGCCTACCGGGCGCCGTCTGCTGGACTCCGGGGCGGTCGATGTGACGCGGTGGGGTGATCGCATCAACACCGGTGTCGGTGACCGCCTGCCGCCTCGCGCGGTGCGGCAGGTCTTCCCCGGATGCCACTCGGACACGGTCCGCGAGGTGGTTGAGGCGTGGCAGGTCACCATCGTCGATCCGGAGTGGGGCCGGAACGATCTGCTGTGGCCGACGCTGCGCCATGCGCTCGCGGCCCACCAGTCCCTGCCCCAGAGGGAGGGCACGGATCGGTGAAGGCAGATGTGGCGTGGGGCGGGGAGTGGGAGCACTCCGAGTGCGGCGGCTCCGGCGAGGCCTTGTGGGATGACGAGGACACCGCGTCGTCCGGGCACGAGTGCGGCCTGGATGGAGAGGTGACCTGGAGTGCCGAATGGCGCTGCCACGGCTGCGGTGCCTCGGGAGATGCCCATTTCGATGACGACACCACGACGTACTCGAACCACGAGTGCGACGACGAAGACGAGGACGCAGTACCGGAGATGGACGGAGCAGGGGTGGCTATGTACACGAAGTTGCGGCTCTGGTCCAACTTCTGTGATGTGCCTACTCCCTGTGACTGTTGGTCTTGCTGATAGGTCTCGCGAGATCGTCTGGAAACTGCCGGTGCTGACCGCGTTCGGGCTAATGGTTCTGGGCTGTGGGCGAGGTACTGCTCCGGCTGGAAGAGCTGCTCTTCCTGGCGGATCCGGGGATCAAGGTGGTGTCGGTGCAGGACGACGGAGAGGTGATCCGAGTCGGTGTCAGATGCCGGACGGCCGGGGCTCGGTGCCCGGGCTGCGGAAGCTGGTCCGGGCGGGTGCACGGCTCTTATCTGCGGTTTCCAGCTGACCTCCTGTGGCGGGACGGCGGGTGGTGCTGCGGCTCCGTGTCCGGCGCTTCACATGCGAAGACGTCTCCTGCGGGCGGCGGACGTTCGTCGAGCAGGTCGCGGGCCTGACCCGGCGGTACAGCCAACGGACCGAACGAATGCGGTCGGTGCTGGCCGAGGTCGGCCTCGCCCTGGCCGGTCGAGCCGGCGCCCGGCTGGCCGACGTCTTCGGGTCGAGGGTCAGCCGGAACACGGTCCTGCGGCTGGTCGACTCCCTCCCGGAACCCCAGCCGCAAGTTCCGCGTGTGGTCGGCGTCGACGAGTACGCGATGCGCAAGGGCCGTGTCTACGGGACCGTGCTGGTCGACGTCGAGACCCGCAGGCCGGTTGACCTACTGCCGGATCGCGAGGCAGGCACTGTGGCGGCCTGGCTGGCGGAGCATCCGGGGATCGAGGTCGTCTGCCGTGACCGTGCCCCGTTCTTCGCCGAGGGCGCCAGGATCGGGGCACCCACCGCAGTCCAGGTCGCCGACCGGTTCCACCTCTGGCGCAACCTTGGCGAAGCGGCCGAGCGGTGCGTCTCCCGCCACCGCTCGTGCCTCCGCGCGACCTTCACCGTGTCGGTACCGGAGAAGGCTCCGGCACCGGCCGAGAGCGGGTCGCCATGGCCCACCGGGCACCGGTTCGCCGACCGCACCCGCGC
>NZ_JBHXVG010000096.1:0-2962 GCF_042672405.1 Streptomyces sp. NPDC127197
ATCAAGTATGCGACCGCGATCCGTACGCGGACCGCGTCGACCGAGGCGATCCTGCGCCGCTTCACCCGCAACGCCTCCCACCCCACCTACGCGGCGATGCTGGAGGTCGGCCGCGCGCAGAAGACCATCTTCGTGGCCCGCTACCTGCGGCTGCGCGATCTCCAGCGGGAGATCGAGGAGGGCCTGAATGTCATGGAGTCCTCCAACGGCGCGAACTCCGTGATCGCCTACGGCAAGGGCGGGGAGATCGCCTCGAACCGGCGCGACGAGCAGGAGATGTTCGTCCTGTGCCTGCGGATCCTGCAATCCGCCCTGGTCTTCGTGAACACCCTGATGCTCCAGGACATCCTCGGCGAACCGGAGTGGGCCGACCTCCTCACGCCCGCTGACCGGCGCGGCATGACGCCGCTGTTCTGGTCGCATGTGCGCCCATACGGTGACGTGAATCTTGACATGGACACGCGGCTAGACCTCTCCGCGGGAACCGTGCCTGGGCCCCGCGCAAGGGGTGGCGGTCTTGAGCTCACACCGGCCTGGGCGCCGTCTTGACGGAATCGCCGACAGTTGCGGAACGTATCTGGTGGAATACGTTGCGCGTCGAGGGAAGAGGGGCCGGGTTCGGTCTCGTGGGGGAAGGCGGGGCATGCTTACAGAGGCGATGACCGCGCTGGCCGCGGCGGGCGGCACAGCGGTGGTACAGGCTGCGGGCACGGATGTATGGACCGGTTTCCGTCAGCAGGTGGCTGGGTGGTTCGGCCGGGGGAACGCTCAGCGGGAGAGCGCCGAGTTGGAACGACTCGACCAGACCGCGAGCGCGCTGGAGGTCGCAGGGCCAGAGCAGGCGGAGCGAGTGCGGCTGCGCCAGGAAGCATCCTGGGAAGCCTGGTTTATCGCGTTCCTCGAACGCCTGGAGGACGAGGAGCGGGAACAGGCGGCCGCCGAGCTGGGAGCTCTGCTCAGGCAGCACACTTCGCAGGGCGGCGTATCGGCCGGGCAGGGCGGGATCGCCGCCGGCCGCGATGTGAACCTCAAGGCGGAACACGGCTCGATCGTGGCCGGTGTACTCCACGGGGGCGCGACCATCGGCACCCCTACCCAGCCGGATCCGTCCCAGGGCTGAACGGACCGGCCACCCTCAGCCCAACAGCACCCCCTGCAGGCAGCGGAAGACCGGAGACGGTCACGGTCCACGCCGCCCACCACAGCGTGGCGATCGGCCAGGTCAACTACCACGGCGCGCCCCGGGAGCCCGCTACCCGGCCGCACCAGGTGGGCGTGATCCCTTCCCGAGCGCAGTCCTTCCAGCACCGTGCCGAAGTGAACCGGCTGCGGGCGGCGGTCGAAGGCGGCGGCACCGCCGTGCTGGGCCAGGTACTGACCGGCATGGGCGGAGTCGGCAAGACCCAGCTCGCCGCCGACTACGCCCGTGCCGCCTGGCGCGACGGCGCCCTGGACATTCTGGTCTGGGTCACCGCAAGCGCCCGCTCGGCGGTGGTGACCGGCTACGCGCAGGCTGGCGTCGAACTGTGCCGGGCCGACCCCCACGACCCCGAACAGGCCGCACAGGTCTTTCTGGCCTGGCTGACCCCCAAGGCCGCAGCGGAGCCGTGCCGGTGGCTGATCGTCCTGGATGACGTCGCCGACCCCGACGACCTGCGCGGCCTGTGGCCTCCAACCAGCCCCCACGGCCGCACCCTGGTCACCACCCGCCGCCGCGACGCCGCCATGACAGGGGAAGGCCGCCGCCGGATCGACGTCGGCCTGTTCACCGAAGCTGAGGCCACCGCCTACCTCACCCGGTCCCTGGCCGCCCACGACCGAATAGAGCCCGAAGAGCAGCTCACCGCCCTCGCCTCCGACCTCGGACATCTGCCACTGGCCCTCGCCCAGGCCGCTGCCTACCTCATCGACGCCAACCTGAGCTGCACCGTCTACCGCACCCTCCTGGCAGACCGCGCCCGCACCCTGGCCGACCTCCTGCCCGAACCCGGCGCCCTCCCCGACGACCAGTCCGTCACCGTCGCCGCCGCCTGGTCACTGTCCATCGAACGCGCAGACCGGCTACGCCCACGTGGGCTGGCCTGCGCAACCCTCCAGTTGGCTGCCATGCTCGACCCCAACGGCATCCCTGCGCTGCTCTTCACGAGCCGCCCAGCCCTCGGCTATCTCATGAAACATCGCACGGCCACTGGTACCGGGCATCAGAACCAGGCCAAGGTCACAGACGAAGACGCGGTCGGTGCGTTGCGTGCGCTGCATCGGCTCACCCTCATCGACCACGCCGCCGACGTCCCCCACCAGGCAGTGCGTGTCCACAGCCTCATCCAACGCGCCGTCCGCGAACGTCTGTCCAAGCCTCTGTACGAAGAGCTTGCCCTCACGGCCGCCGACGCCCTTACCGATTCCTGGCCTGTAATCGAACGCGACACCGCCCTCGCCCAGGCCCTGCGCGCCAACACCGCCAGTCTCACTCGGCACGCAGAGTCTTTCCTCTGGCGCACCTCCCCACCGCCGCCAAACGCACACGCCGTCCTCTTCCGGGCCGTCACAAGCCTCGGCGAAGCCAGCCAGGCCGGTGCCGCCATGACCCAGTCACAGGAACTGGTTCGCACCGCCAACCGCCGCTTCGGTCCGGCTCACCTCCAGACTCTGGCGGCTCGGGACGCGTTGGCCCACTGGCGGGGGGAGGCAGGGGACGCAGCCGGCGCGGCTGCGGCCTATGAGAAGCTGGTGCTCGACCGGGAGCGTGTACAGGGCCCTGACCACCCCGACACCCTCACCGCCCGGGCCCTGCTTGCCCGTTGGCGGGGGGAGGCAGGAGACCCGGTCCCTGCTGTGGCGGCCTACGCCGAACTGCTGGCTACGCGCGAGCGTGTGCTCGGTCCTGACCACCCCGACACCCTCACCGCCCGCCATGAACTCGCCCGTTGGCGGGGGGAGGCAGGGGACGCAGCCGGCGCCG
>NZ_JBHXVG010000096.1:3060-6477 GCF_042672405.1 Streptomyces sp. NPDC127197
TGGCGGGGGGTCGCAGAGGGGGACGCGGCCGGGGCCGTTGCAGCATACGAACAGCTCCTGGCTGATGAAGAGCGTGTGCTCGGCCCCGACCACCCCGACACCCTGATGGCACGATCCCAGCTTGCCCGTTGGCGGGGGGAGGCAGGGGACGCGGCCGGGGCCGCCGCAGCCTACACCGAGCTCCTCAAGGATTGCCTACGGGTACTTGGCCCCGACCACCCAAAAACCCTCGTGGCGCGATCTCAACTCGCCCGCTGGCAGGGAGAGGCAGGAGACGCGGCCGGGGCCGCTGCCGCCACCGAACAGCTGCTGGCCGACCGAGAGCGTGTGCTCGGCCCCGACCATCCGGACACCCTTGTAGCCCAGGCCTACCTCGCCCACTGGCAGGGAGAGACAGGGGACGCGGCCGGGGCCGCTGCCGCCTACACCGAGCTCCTCAAGGATTGCCTACGGGTATTTGGCCCCGACCACCCCAATACCCTGGTGGCGCGATCGCAGCTCGCTCGCTGGCGGGGAGAGGCAGGAGACATGACTGCTCAGTAATCGACCGGTTGTTGGACAACGGCGCCGGAACGTCGACACGCCCGGCCGAAGACGACTTCCGGTGTCCAAGAAGGATGTTCAACAACTCCGGGCGTCCAGAAAGGCCCTGAGCCCCTTTTCTGTACGGTGTCGTGCATGACGACTACCGCTGAGTGGGCGGACGCTGACAGCCCGCTGGAAGCCTTCCCTGCCAACCCGTCCGGCGCCCGGGTCGGGTACGGGCGCGTGTCCACGAAGGGCCAGCTGCTCGATCGGCAGATAGCGGCCCTGACGGCGGCCGGCTGCGTGCGGGTGTTCACCGACAAGAAGTCGGGCAAGAACGCGGAGCGCGAGGAACTGTGGAAGTGCCTGGACTACCTCCGGCCCGGGGACACCCTGGTGGTGCCCTCCCTCGACCGGTTGGGCCGCTCGATCCAAGACCTGATCTCGATCGTCTCCGGCCTGCGTAAGCGCGGGATCGGCTTCCAGTCCCTGCACGAGTCGCTGGACACCACGACTCCGGGCGGCCGCCTGGTGTTCCACGTGTTCGCCGCGCTCGCGGAGTTCATCCGCGAACTGATCGTGCAGGGCACCCACGAGGGCCTGGCGGCGGCGCGGGCCCGGGGCGAACGGATCGGCCGGCCGCCCGCCATGACAGAGGAACAGATCCGGCACGCACGCGCCCTCCTCACTGACCCGGAGAACACGATCACGTCGATTGCCAAGCTGCTGGGGGTGTCCCGGACTACGGTCTACAAGTACGTGCCCGAGCTGGCAGTCGGCCGCGACGCTCTCGTGTCAGGCGACCGGGGTCCGACCCTCCCTGGACCCCGGTGACCATGTGGCACAGCCCCTTCCCGGTTACCGGATCAGGGAGCGCAGCACGGGGACGCTAAGCCCAGCCCCGATCAGGCCGGCGAGGACGGCTCCGGCCAGCGAGCTGCCACTTAGGAAGCGGAGGACTCCGCCCACACAGCCGATGAACAGCGCTGTCAGAAGCACCACGGTGGTGTGCACCGTGAGGAACGGTGGCATGTCCTCCGAGGGCGCAGCGGGTCGATGTCCTAGGCGTGAGGTACGTTCGTTCATGGGTCTCCTGTCTCGATCACAGCGGCGGGACCCGACGACAGGCGAGAGGGAGATCCAGCAGGTGCGGCAGCTGTAGGAGGCGGGCCGCGCCCGGGGGTCTCCCTTCGTCATGCGAAGGGTTGTTTGGGCGGAGTCGACCCTATGGCACGTCACTGACAACCGTGGGACATGAAGTACGTCTTGTCCTTGTAGCCCTTGGCCGCGATGTTCACGCCCCCGCTCGATGTCGGACGTTCTCCACCAGCTCCTTGTAGCCGACCCGGCGCGTTCCGCGTGAAGTTCCGCAAGATGGCGGCCTCGGCGTTCGCCTTCTACCGGGGCATGGCGTACGGCAGTTGGCGGCGTAGTCGGAGCCCATGACCCAGCTCGCCAAATTCGACACCACCCTCGGGAAGGTCTTCTACAGCTTGATGAACACCTCGACCTTCTCCACGAGGAAGTTGGGTACCCGCTTCAGGAACACGACGACGTCGTCGTTCGCGGAGGTGTCGCCCTTGCGGCTACGGAGCGAGCTGTTCACGATCGAGGACTCGACGTAGGACTCCGGGTGAGGTCGATGGTGCCGAGGGGGGGACGCGACGATCGAGCCGCTGGCAGAGCCTCGGCCGGAGCCGCCGGAGATGCCGTCGTTCTTGGCCCGCCGTTCTTGATGCGGTTCGTGAGTTCGGTGACCTGGCCGTAGATGGAGCGGGGCTCGGCCACCAGCGCGGATCTTGCGGTCGGCGTGCATGACGGTCGTATTGAAGGTGGGGAAGAGCTACTCCTGCGTCGACTCCTAGCCCTTCAGGAACTGGATGTCGTCGACCATCAGGTGTCCATCTCCCGGTACCGCTTGCGGAAGGTGTCGCCCTTGCCGTCCCGGATGGAGTTGATGAACTCGTTGGTGAACTCCTCGGAGTTCACATAGCGCACGTGCGCTCGCTGACCAGTTCGGTGCCGTCACTGTTACCGGGCATAACCGTGACGCCGGCGAGCCCATCCGCTGCCCTCGGCACGGCGGGTCTGGCCTCCGGAGATGTGAGAGGGCGGTATGTGACGAGATGCCGCGTTTGCTGTCGCTGGAAGGTGTGGCGCAGGCGTATCGGGGCTGATCGGGGAGTCCTGTCGTGCTGGAGTGTTTCTCGTGAGCGACCGCCAGCCCTACAAGAGCGACTTGTCCGACGAGCGGTGGGCCCTGATCGAGCCCGTCATCGCCTCCTGGAAGGCTCAGCATCCCTCCGTCAGCGGCCACCAGGGCGCCTACGAGATGAGGGAGATCGTCAACGCCCTGCTCTACCAGTCCCGTACCGGCTGCCAGTGGGACCACCTCCCCCACGATCTACCGCCGGTCGGAGCGGTGAAGTACTACTTCTACAAGTGGCGCGACGACGGCACCGACCAGACCATCCACGACCTGCTGCGCTGGCAGGTCCGCGAGAGCCGGGGGCGCAAGGCCGACCCGAGCCTGGTGGTGCTCGACACCCAGAGCCTGCACGCGGCCGTCGGGGTGCCCGCCGACACCACCGGAAGGGACGCGGCAAAAAAAGTCCCGGGCCGCAAGCGCGGCCTCGCGGTTGATGTTCTCGGTCTGGTGATCGCGGTGGTGGTGCTGGCCGCGTCCGCGCACGACAACGCCGTCGGCATCGCCTTGCTGGACAAGGTCGCCGCCGACACCGACACGGTGCACAAGGCCCTGGTGGACCAGGGGTTCAAGACCACCGTCATTGAACCACCCCGGTTCGAATGGAGACTCGATTCCATGTAAGGATCAGAGTCATGGCACGTCCCTCCTCCTACCCACCTGAGCTGCGCAAGCGTGCGGTGCGC
>NZ_JBHXVG010000097.1:0-6195 GCF_042672405.1 Streptomyces sp. NPDC127197
CTTCGCCGAGGCCATCCGCCCACGACCAGCACGAGTATCCCGAACCCCACGCACACCAGACCCGTGACCTGCAACTTCACGATGCACACTGCTCACTGCTGACGCAGGCCCGGCGCCCGAAACGGCACAGCTGATCAACGCACCCGGCGGTACCGGGGCGGCGTCGACAGGGACTGCTAATTCCTGAGGGGGAGTTGGGTATGAGCAAGCAGTTGTTGACGACTGCCTCAAGATCCCGAGTCGACCCGAATGGCAGATGGCCAGATCACTCCTCTTGCGGACTGCCGTGCGCATACCAGCAGGGCAACGACGGGCAGAACTCCTCTTCACCGTGACAGCCGCGAGGGGGACCGGATGTCTGTGGACTGGGCGACGACCGTGACCACGATCGGAGGCGTGGCAGCGACACTGATCGGTGTGCTGGCCGGCTCACTGCTCACCAGCCGGGCCAACCGCACGCACTGGTCCCGCGACAAACAGATCGACGCGTGCGCCGCCATCGTCGCCGAGTCCACCCGCATCCAGCTCGCCCTGCGCCGGGCCTGGCGGCACGGCGATGCCGTGGACTGGGTGCCCTGGAATGTTGCTCTCGGAACGGTCTGGCTGGTCGGCAGCCCAGCCGTCGTCGCCGCAGCAGCGACCATGGACCAGGTCTTCTGGGACCACCGCGACCAGTTCATCCAGCAGACCGCCACCAGTGAGACGGCCTGGAAAGAGGCCAGGGACCGCATGGAGACCGCCCGGCTGGACTTCATCAACGCAGCCCGGCTGCACGTCGACCCCCGGCACAGCAGGCTCACCCAGGTGCCAGTGAGCCGACCTCCCCTGCCCGGATCCAGGCAGGGTTTGCCATCGACCGGACGCGCAGCGCCGGACACGTCCAGGGCCTGACCACGGCTGCTGGAACACGGAGTGTGCGCAGGCCAGGTCAACTGGTGCCCCGGCAGGCAGGGGGGAGCCCCGCGAACTCCCCTTCGCATCGCCGCTGTTCACGATCACGATGCCCCTGCCGTGAGCGGCGCGGTGGTCGGCGAGACGGCAGCATGCGGTCTCGGGTGAGAGCCAGGCAGTGTCGCAGCCGGCCGTGTGCCGGTGCCAGCAGCTGCACAGGATGTGCGGCAGCCGAATCAGCCCAGCAGATCCGTCCCCCGTCTCCTTGGTTCTTCAGGAAGCAGCCATGGTGATCCGTGTCTATGAGGCGCACACGTGCGCGGCACACTGCGGCGCGGTCCTCACCGGGTGACCGCGGACAGGATGGCGAGGCAGAGGGTGAGCCCGGCGGCGAAGGCGACGCCGCCGCGGGAGAGTGCCGCAGGAATGCTGGCGCCCTCCCAGCGGGCCAGCGCGAACGCGATCGCCGCGGTGGCGAAGGCGACCAGAGCCGCGACTGCCAAGGTGAGGAACAGGATGGTCGGAGAGGTGTGGTACACCAGTTCACCGCCTGGATGGTGTTGTGCCGGATGGGAATTCCGACGATCGCCGAGCAGAAGGGGCAGTCGGGCCGGTTGGATGGTTGTCCGGTGACAACAGGGGGTTATCCGGCGAACAATCAACAGGGCGGGAGAGGCGTGTGGGCAGGGGGAAGCGGCCGGGGCGGCCGTGGGGGGCGCCGCGGGGATCGTGCGCTGAGATCAACCAGCTGGTCGAGCTGGTGCGGTCATGGCTTGATGAGTCCTCGATGTCGGTGATGGAGCTCCATCAGCGGCTCACCCCGGATCACTTCGTCGCCGAGTCCGTGCCCGAGTTGCGTCAGCTGCGTGACCTGCTGGCCGGCGAGGGGCTGGGATGGGACCTGGTCGAGGCCGTGGCCGATGTGTGTTTTCCCCACGAACCATCTGACCGCACCGGGCAGCGCCTTGAGCAGGCGCGCGCGTTATGGGATCGGGCGCAGTCGAGCCCGACGCCGCCGGAGGGGGCGCAGGAGCTGGCGCTGGCGCGGGAGCCATTAGAAGCCAAAGACCGCACTATTGAGGTCTACCGGGAGATGCAGCAGGTTCGGCAGGCCTACGAGGCCAGCGAGCGTGGTCGGCATCAGGCGCTGCAGATCGCCACGCTGTTGTTCGCGATGCTCGGCCAGGCGCAGGCCAAGGTCGCGGAGCTGCGGCGCAGGCTCGATGCCCACCATGCGCTGCCGGCAATGGACCCGGTCGAGCACCAGGTGCTGCAGACGCGTCTGTCCCGGGCCGTGCAGCAGTAGACGGACCTGGGCGAGCAGCTGTCCCGTGCCGAGCGGGAGCGGGACACAGCCCAGCAGGTCGCTGACCTGCGGCACGCCGCCTCCAGGCGCTCGAAGCCGAACTGGCAGGGCTGCGGACCCGGATGGGAGACCACGCCTCCGCGCCGACACAGGATCTGACACCGCACGGGCCGCAAGCCGTTCTGGAAGCGGTCAACCAAGATGATCAGGCGTTGGACGACGTGGACCGTACGCTGGAGAAAGTGCGCGCCGTCCTCGACGACGAGCACGAAGCCGTTCAGCAGGCCGCCGACGACGTCGGTTACCGCACGCCATCTCCCGGGATCTCCGGCACGGGGGAGTTCCGGGTACGGGTGGTGCCGGGGCAGGTGGAGCGCAACGTTGCGCCGCCCCCCATAGCGCAGGAGGAGGGGTGGTCAGGGTTTTCCCGGATAACCCCGGACAACCGGCTGGCCAGCCCGGAAGGTCCTGTGGTGGCGCTGGATCCGCCGCAGCCGTTGTCGCCCGCTCGGAAGCGCTACCTGGAGTCGGCGCTCCCTCGCATCACACCGAATCTGAATCCGGCGGAGACTCTCCAGGGGCTGTGCCAAGCGGCGGTGCCGGAGCTTGCGGACGAGGTCTTTGTGTACTCGTGCGACGCGCTGTCGTGGGGCGATCGGCCTGCTCCGGAGCCGGTCGTGTTGCGGCTGTCCCACGTCGACCGCAGTGAGCCGCCCCTGGGCGACAGTTACCTGCCGCAGGAGGCGTGCGAGGTGGGACCGGACAGCGCGCTGCGCACGGTTCTGCGCGGCATAGGTGCGGATTTCGCCGACGGACCGGTCGCCGGGGCCGCGCTCGGCGAGCTGCTGGGGCCGGTCTACCACCTGCCTGACGGCCATCGCGCGATCCTCGCAACGCTGGGTGAGCCCACGCAGGCGATCGGCATCGTCCTCTTCCTGCGCCGCCCGGACCGCGAGACCTTCCGGGACGAGGATCTGCTGGTCACCACGGAGCTCGCCGCGCACACGGTGCGCGCCCTTGGACGAACTGACTTGCATGGCGCCGCGCAGGCAGACCCTCATAGCGCAGAACGACACTTGGCGAACGAAGTGCAGCTCGCCATGCTGCCCGAGTCGCTGCCCCAGCTGCACGGCGTGGAGTTGGCCTTCCGGTACCTGCCGGCTACCGAGACAGCGCGCGTCGGAGGCGACTGGTACGACGCCATGCCGCTACCGGGCAACCGAGTCGCCCTGGTCATCGGCGACGTGATGGGCCCTCAGTAACCTCTGCGGCGATCATGGGGCAGTTGCGGATCACGACCCAGACCCTGGCAGGGCTCGACCTGCCGCCGCAGGAGGTCCTGCACCACCTCAACGAGCAGACCCAGCGGCTCGGTGTCCACCGCATGGCCACCTGCCTGTATGCGGTCTACGACCCGCTCACCCGCCGCGTCACCCTTGCCAACGCTGGCCATCCGCCACCGGTACTGCTGTACCCCGACGGTCGCACAATAGCGGTGGACTTGCCGACCGGCGCCCCGATCGGCCTCGGCGGAGTGAACTTCGAGCCGGTCGAGCTGGAGATGCCGGCCGGCGCCACCCTGCTGCTGTACACCGACGGGCTGGTGGAGTCCCGGTTCCGGGACGTCGCCTCCGGCATCGAGGAACTCTGCGCGACGCTCACAACCAGCGCCCAACTCACCGGCCCGGACAGGCTGACGCCACTCGAGTCGTTGTGCGACGCCGTGCTCAACACGCTTGGCCCGGACCACCGGGACGACGACATCGCCCTGCTTGCCGCCCGTCTCGACGGGATCGAGCCCGACGACGTGGCGTACTGGTTCTTGGAGACTGACGCCACCGCCCCTGACCGGGCCCGGCAACTGGTCCGCCGCGCGCTGGCCCGCTGGGGCCTTGAGCACCTCGGCGACCGTGTGGAACTGCTCGCTAGCGAGGTCGTCACCAATGCCATACCGCATGCAACGCGACCAATCACCCTCCGCCTGCTGCGTACCGACAGGGTGGTCTGGTTCGAACTGGATCTCCCTCAGCCGAGCGGCGACGCGACGTAACCGCCGCGGCGCACCCGTCGTCGACTGCGATCTCGGGCCAGAACGGCGCGGCCTCCTGCTCGGTGTAGGGGCGCAGGCATTCGGCCGTGAGCGCCCACGTCCCCCGGCCGCCAGCGGCGGGCTGTTCCTGGCGCGGCCGGGTGCCACCAGGTCGGTGGAGTTTGTACGCGCGGTTGTGCACGTTCTCGTCCCGGATTTGTGAGGCGCCGGCTTCCATGTGCCTGTGGACGAGCGCCCCTCTGGGCCACGGACTAGCAATTTGCTAGCATCTGCGCTATGGCTCTCACTCAGCTGAACACCCGCGTTCCGGAGGAGCTGGCCGACAAGGTCCGCACTGCTGCGAAGCGCGCCGGCATGTCGATCAACGACTACGTCACCGAAGTCCTCGCCGCCGACCAGGCGGCCGCGGAAGGTCCCGAGGACATGCGGCAGGCCCGCGCCCGCATGCACGCTGTCGTCGCCTACAAGCGGTGGCTCGACGGCGGGCGGTCCGAGGCTGGCGCCATGTCCATGGACGAGGTGTTCGGGTGACGGCGGTTCCCGCTCGGTTCGCCGCGCACGTCGGCGAGACCATCAAAAACCTGCCCAACCGCGAGAAGGAAGAGCTGCACGAAGCCGTACTGCGTGCGTGCGCCGATCCGTGGTCGTGGCCGCCGGCCGACAAGTACGACCGCATGGACGAGTCGGTGCGTGTCATCACGACGCGCGCCGCCATCGTCCACTACGTGATCATCCCGGGTCCGGATCCTCATCTGTGGGTGTTCGCCATCACAGTCTGACCTCGGCCGACTGCGATTTCGCCCCCAGCGGCGCCATGACCGCATCCGTGACCTCAGCGGGTCCATGCAGGGGTGACGGTCCGCAGTCCGAGAGGTTTTCGGTGCTGGCCTCGCACGCATCGCGCTGCACCAGGTCCGCGGCGCGGTACTGCACGCTCCCAGTGGCACCTGAATCCAATGCAGTTGCTTTAAGGCCCTGGCCGCAGCTTCGCGAAGACAGAGCCCAGTCGTCCCGCTACACCCGTAAGATCCCTCCCCGACTGAAAGCTGCTGAGGGGGACGCATGCAGTTGGCTATGAGCAACGACTACGCAGCGATCATTTCAGCGCTTATCGCGGTAATCGTGGTGATCGGCTTCGTTGAGCTGGAGGCTTACTCGAAGGCAGCGGTCGCGGGCTTGGATGAAGACGAGGAGTCTCTACGAGGGCTTTTCGAAGAGCTGTTGACCCGTATGCGTGAGGGCGGTGAGCCTACGTCAGAGCAGCTCGAACGCATCAGGGAGATGGCCAACGATGGCCCACTGGAGCGAAGCTGGCGACGCTCGCGGGGCCCCATTGTGGTCGGCATGTGGTGGTCCGTCGTGTGCGCGGCGCTCGTCTCTGCCGAGCTGTTGGTCATTCTCTGGGCAGCAATCGACAAGCACGGACCAGCTCAGTGGGTTGCGTGGTACTCGCTTCTGTCCTCTGGAGTAGGGGTGTTGACACTCATGGCGCTCTCGATGAGGCGTGCGTTGGCGGTGCCCGTGAAGCTCGCCGCGCCCTTTCAGAGCCGTCGGGAGATGCTCGCCCTACGTCGATACATCAGACTCGCCTTCCAACAGGAAGAGGTGGAACGCGACTCAGGTGTAGTGGAGGGCGCAGAGCGCTGAACCTCCTTCGGCAGAAATAGGAGCGGCCCCCTTTAGGGAGGTGAAGGCGGTTGGGAAGCACGGGCCACGGGTCTGCCAGCGCCCCGGTGTTTGCGTTGCTTGGTGGTCTGGTTGTGGGCCCACCGCCCCGGCTCGACCTAGTGCTGAGTTCCTCAAAGGGGTGTACACATATCGGCGCCGTAGTTGGCGGGTTGGCGGGGCCGACCTGCCCAGATCCAGGGGTTGGCACGGGAGTTGAGCTGGTCGGTCGCCAGGGTGGTGGCCTGGTCGATGTCCTCGCGGTTGGCGAATGACCGGCCGG
>NZ_JBHXVG010000098.1:0-6026 GCF_042672405.1 Streptomyces sp. NPDC127197
CCCACGAGCCCACCAGCGAGGCACGAACACGTGCCGCGGCGTGACGGCGAGCGGTTCGTACCAGCGCGACTCGGGCCGGGTCACCCCGGCCGCCAGACGCCGCGCGTGCACCTCCCAGTCCATCGCTTCCTCCTAGTGCTTGGGTGCGCAGGCGGGGGTCTCAGCCGGGGAGCAGTCCGACCCGTCCGAGTTCGGTTTGCAGGCCGTGAGCGTCTTCCCCGGCGAGGGCATGCAGGAGTCTTCGTCCGGCGTGCACCCGGCCCGGTACGGCCGCGGGATGCTCGCGGCGACCTGCGCCCACTGCGGGCCGGCGAGCACCTGCTTCAGCGAGCCCGTCTTGACGTCGCCAGCGGGCAGGAAACGGCCCATCACACACGGCGCGACCATGCCGTCCGGCAGGATCGCCGCCTTGCCGTGCGCGCACCGCCCGCACAGTTGCGATGTCGACGGCAGGAGCGTCTTTCCCTTCGCCGCGTTCCCGACCGCGCGCACATGGTCCACGCTCACCCGGTCTACCCCCAGCGCCCTCATCTCGTCGAGGGCCTCCTGCGAGCGCTGCCGATCACGCATGTGGATGATGCCGACCTTGACCGAGATGCCACGGCGGACGGCCTCGACGATGTTCGCGCGGGTGGAGTCGTGGGAGCCCTTCCGTCCGGTGATCTGGTCGTGCTCGTCCGGGTCGTCGGAGTAGTACGACGTGCCCAGACTCACGCGGGGGTCGGCGAACAGCTCCCAGTGCTCGGCGCGCACCCGGTAGAGGTTGCTGTAGACCTGCACGCGCAGCCCTGCACCCAGGGCGTGCCCGACGAGCCGGACGAACTCGGGGTGCAGTGTCGGTTCGCCGCCGATGAACTGCACGGTGTGCACGCCCGTGGCGGCGGCCTCGTCGATGACGCGGCGCCAGTCGTCGCCCGTCATGCTGCCGTGGCCCTTGGTCGGGTCCGCCTGCGCGTAGCAGTGCGACGAGCACGTGAGCTGACACCTGCCGGTGATCTCCAACTCAAGGAAGGTCACACCGCCCGGCACGGTGTTGGCCGGCGGTTCCAGTACAGCGGTCATGTGGTGCTGCCTCCTGGTGAATTGGGGTGCCCCCGCCCGGTCCGTCCTGTCCGCGGGCTCGGACGGGGGTGGAAGACCCGCCCCGCCGCAGGCTTGCGGTCCCCCGGCGGGACACGGGCATCTGTGGGTGCGACCCTGACCCTGCGGTCGCCGTGGGCCCCTCACCCGGGGCAGGGGGCCGCGTCAGCGGCGGCGTGGCGCGTTCGCGCAGCGGCAGTGGATCCGGCCCGCCCGTGCGGCACCGCCGGAGGGACTGACCTTGTCGTACGGCACCCATGCGTCGCCAGCCTCGATCGGCTTGTCGCAGGCCAGGCACATCGCCAGCCCGGTCAGCGCGTCGTAGTGGTCGCACAGGGCCACCACCGACCGGGCCAGCCGCCTGACACGGTCGACCTCACCGTAGAGGCCCGCAGCCTCGGGCTCCTCCAGACGCCGCCGGGCCTCGCCGACACCGGCCAGCGCCACCCTCGCCGGAACATCGTCCGGAGGCAGGACGTCGGCGAGCTGCACGATCTGCGGGATCAGCTGCCCCAGGTAGTTGTGGAAGCCCTGGCTGAAGAGCTTCACGCTCTGGTGGCGCGGCACCGTGCGCTGGTCCAGGAGCCAGGTCGCTGCTGCGCGCATCGTGGCGGTGGACTGCGCGGGAATCTCGGTCTCCTCGCGGATGACGTTCACCGGGCAGCTCCCGCCTTGCGGTGGACGGGGCAGGCGCACGGCGCCAGCTGCGTGCTGATCGGTTCGAGGGCGGGCTCGTACCCATGCGGCACACTGACCGTGGCACGCGGCGGGCGCACCACCACCCCGTCCCGGCTGACCGTGTACACCTCGATCGTCATCTTGGCGCCCTGTGCGCGCCCCTCAGACGGGGCGGTACCGTTCGTCATGTCGACGCTCCTACATAGCGTTGGCCATGCCCCGGGAGGTCTCACCACCTCGCCGGGGTCTGACGCTCTGACCGTAGGGGCGCCTGTGCGGTACCGCCGACCGTAATCCGGTCGCTACTTTCAGGCAGCCAGGATGCCGACCTTCTCGGCCAGTTCGGCGGCCCGGTGCCGCCGGGGAGCCTGCGTCGACTCGACTTCCTCCAAGAGGATTGTCCTGGCATAGCCGTTGTAGCGGATCGTCTCAGGTGCGGCCTCGTACGCCTTCTCCAACGACGCGATGGCGACGTCTGGCTGGTTGTCGAGTTGGTAGCCCCTCGCTTCCTCGATGCGGTGTCGGGCGCGCCGCGGGCGGGACTTGATGAGGCTCTGGTCCGCCCGAGCGGCCTGCCGCACGGACTCGCCGCCTTGGTGCAGTTCGACAGCCACGGTCACCGCGTGCGCGCCCATCACGGCCCGGCTGAAGCTGGTCACGGGGTGGTAGTACTCGGCAGGCAGCCGTGCAGCCATGTCGTTGGCCTTGTCCCAGTGCCGCCACGCGGTACCGGTCTCCCTTCGGCGGGCCGCGGTGTAGCCGAGTTCGAACTCCAGGGCACCAGCGATCGCCAGCACATCGTCCGAGGCGTCGGACAGGAGAGGCTCCAGGAACTGGACCGCTTCGCGGTTGACCGAGTCGGCAGCGTCGTAGTGCCTCGGTCCGCTGTCGCGGTGCGCCTGCGCCAGCAGCCACGAAGCAACGCCGATGGTGTGCGGATCCTCGCTCTCCTGAGCAGCGACCATGCCACGTTCAGCGACCCGCCAAAGCAGGGAACTGTCGGGCTGGTAGGCGATGAAGAACTGCGACAGCGAGTACGTCTGGGCAAGGAGGGACTGCGCCGCGCGCCGCTCGGCGGCGCTGTCGGCGTGTCGTACGAGCGTCTGGGCGTCCCGGATCAGGTCAGGCAGCAGCTTACCGATCGCCTCACGGTGGTTCTTTGACGCGTGCCGTGCCTTCCACGCGGTGTACAGCCGGGCTTCGAGGTGTGCAACGGGCGGCGGCTCAATTCCGGTCGTGAGCGGGAAGTTGTCGATGGCAGCCTTCACGGCAGCCAGACGCGGGTGGCCGGGACCGATGAACAGGTCAACGTGCACCTCCGGCCGTCCCGTCAGGTCGGCAAGGTCGCGAACCCTCAGCACCTCGGCGATGCGCAGTACCAACTCAAGGCCGGGTGCCTTCTGCTGACCGTTTTCAATCTTGCGGTACGTGTGTGGGGAAATACCGAGCAAATCGGCGACCTGCGACTGGGTCATCCCCCGGCGCTCACGGAGGATCTGAACCCGCTGACCGAACTTCAGCGGATCGGCGTACGGGTCCGGGGTAGCATCTTGAGACATCACGGCCTTGCCCCTCCTAGCAGCTTCGTCACAGCCAGAGTAGGGGCAGGGCCGGCCTCATGTTGATGGGGACATTTGAATCTGGCTCTGGCCGCAGTTCCGTGATGACGCGATCATGGCCGGAGTCCCGAACGCCCCGTGGTCAGCGTCTGATCCTCGGGCGGCCGCTCTCCAACGCGTTCCGCCGTCAGGGTGTGGCTAGTACTCCAGCCGTAGGTCGTGATCTTGTTGCTGAGGGCGCCGCGGGGTCAGGTGCGGCCACCCGTTGATCGTCCATGTCATCGGGGGGTGTTCGTTCCTTCTGCGCCTACTCGAGCTCGCGGCGACGGAGGGTGTCCCTGATCTCGCTGAACTTCGCAGCTATCGCAGGGGTCCACTCTTTGGCCTGTCTACCGAGGCGGCGGGCATCTTCAACCTCGTTGAGCTTCGCGGGGGACAGCACGCCTGCCCGCTCGATCAGGTCGTCCCGGGACACGATGGTCAGCCACGTGCAAGGGGTGAAGCCCGGACGCGGGAAGGCGAACCGCAGCACGCCTTCGAAGGGCAGCCCTTCGAAGGCTCCTACCGCCACTTCAACGCCCAGACCACTGATGTCGACGCCCGCCGGAGCGACGACCTGGATCACCCGGAACCCGGATGCCTCGTCTCCCGACAGCAGTACGACCGGGCGTCTCTCGTCGAACTCGACCCACCAGACTTCGCCACGGTGCATGTGTCCTCCTGATTGGTGGGGCGTTGCGGAGACAGGTGCGGCCACCAGTGATCATCGTGAGTTGTGTGGACTGACGAAGATCGCTCGGTGGCCGCGGGTCACAGCGTAGACCCTGCCCGTTGGCAGGAGAGGTTCGAGGCTTTGATGGGCCGGATATCGGGCCGGTTCGCGCGGGTTGAGCCCCGGCGGCGGGTGCGGGACCTGGTGCGTGGGCTGCTGTCGGACCTGCCGCGCAAGAACTGCTGGTCGATCGCCGAGTGGGCCGGGGAGGCGAGTCCGGACGGCATGCAGCACCTGCTCGGCCGGGCGAAGTGGGACGCCGACGCGGTGCGCGACGACGTGCGGGAGTACGTGCTGGAGCACCTGCACGACCCCGAGGCGGTGCTGGTGGTCGACGAGACCGGGGACGTGAAGAAAGGCACGCATACCGTCGGGGTCCAGCGCCAGTACACTGGCACCGCTGGGCGGATCGAAAACTCGCAGGTCGCTGTCTATCTCGTCTACGCAGGACTGCGCGGGCATGCGGCGGTGGACCGTGAGCTGTACATCCCGCGATCGTGGACGTGCGACCCGGACCGCTGCCGGGCCGCCGGCCTGAGCGAGGACACCATCTTCGCGACCAAGCCGAAGCTGGCCACCCGCATGATCGGCCGGTTCCTCGATGCCGGACACCGCGTGAGCTGGGTCGCAGGCGACGAGGTCTATGGCCGCAACCCCACGCTGCGGTCCGCACTGGAAAAGCGCAAGGTCAGCTATGTGCTCGCCGTCGCCTGCTCGGCTGAAGTCACCACCGGTGCCGGGAAGTTCCGGGCGGACTTGCTGGCCGCGAAGGTGCCCAGGCGGGCCTGGCAGAAACTGTCCGCCGGGGCCGGCGCCAAGGGGCACCGCTTCTACGACTGGGCGGTCATCGACCTGGACGAGGCCCGGCCCGGCAGCCACCGGCTGCTGATCCGCCGCAACTGCACCACCGGTGAACTCGCCTACTACCGCTGCTTCTCGCCGACCCCGGTGCCCCTGGCCACGCTGATCCACGTCGCCGGGTCGAGATGGCGGGTGGAGGAGACATTCCAGACCGGAAAGGGCCTGGCCGGACTGGACGAGCACCAAGTCCGCCGATTCGCCTCGTGGTCTCGCTGGGTCACCCTGGCCATGCTCGCCCACGCCTTCCTCGTCGTCGTCCGCGCAGACGAACACACCCGCCATCCCGCCCCAGACGGGCTGATCCCGCTCACCTGCAACGAGATCCAGCGACTGTTCACGACGTTCGTCGTGCGGCCCGTACACGACGTGGCCCACCGGCTCCGCTGGTCCGCCTGGCGACGCCGCCACCAGGCCCGAGCCCAGGCCAGCCATTACCACCGACAAGCCGCGAATCAGACATGAAGATCACGATCTACGGCTGGAGTACTAGTACTCCAGTTGCACTTCGCTATCGCTGCTGGTCAGGGGCTGGTTTCTGAGCATATTCAGCTGACGTGTCGTCATGTGGTCGAAGTTCGTGACTAGCAGCCCTTGATTGCTGTTGTGCTGATCGTGCAAGACGATGTACGGCCTGGTGTCTGGGCTTCGGAGCTTGAGGAGGTGCTGTTGCGGGTCGGTTACCGGTTCGGCCGGGTCGATCTGCGGCGGCGGATGCGGGACTACGTGCGCGGGCTGCTCGGCCCTGTCGGCCGGAAGAACGGCTGGCAGCTCGCGGAGTATGTCGGCCACGACGTCCCGGCCGGTTTGCAGCACCTGCTGAACCGGGCCCGGTGGGAGCCGGATGAGGTCCGGGACGACCTGCAGGAATACGTGGCCGAACGGCTCGGTGAGCCCGACGGTGTCCTGATCATCGACGAGACCGGCTTCCTCAAGAAGGGCACCGCTTCGGCGGGCGTGCAGCGGCAGTACTCCGGCACGGCAGGGACCTGTATTTCAATTAGTGCTCGGTTAGCGGGAGTTGGCGGAACACTGAGGGTATGGCTGCGCGTACGGTCGACCGGATCTCCGTTGTGGCT
>NZ_JBHXVG010000099.1:0-5805 GCF_042672405.1 Streptomyces sp. NPDC127197
AAACGCTCGACTGGGAAACCCCAGCCGAGCGTCTGCATAAACTGCTCGCGACTTGATCAACTCACCGCGTGTTGCAACGACCCCCTGAATCCACCCCACAGGCCCGACCACGGCTGTGCCGTGAGTCGAGGACGGGACATCGCGTCTGGTCCACGGTCGCCGGGCCAGGCGAGCGCCTGGGCGACCACGTGACGCTCGTCCACCGGGCCGTCCGCGATGCGCAGACGGCAGCCTCCCGGCCTCCCCTTGGCGCCTGCGTAGTGCGCCATCCGGACCTGCGCACCGGAAGATCAGGAATCCTCGGGCCGACTGCGCAGCCGGACCGCGCATCCCGACTGCGCAGGATCCTTGGCCGGTTGCGCAGGCCGATTGCGCACCGCCCGTTCGGGGCTGCGCAGTCGGGTGCGCAACCGCTGCGCATTGGGGTGGAGGGGCGTGGTCGGCCCGACCATGAGCCCGACCACGGCAGCTAGACGGGCATGTTGCCGGATCGTGACCGATGGTCGGGGCTCATGGCCGTCAGCCTGGTCGGGGTCGGCGGGTGAGCTGACCGCATGGATCACACGTACGCCCGCGCACCCAGGACCGACGACCGCCCCATCGCGGCGGGCCCGGTGTGCTGCCCTAGCCGCCACGCGCGGCCCGTGTCGGGGGCGCGGCGGTGAGCCGCTTCGGGGCAGGGGTCCGCAGGGGCGTGATGGCGGGCGATCAGTTCACCCAGATCGCCAACGGCCTGTTCCGCGACAGCCGGTTGTCCTTCAAGGCGAAGGGGATCTTCGGGTATGTCAGCACGCACCGGGAGGGCTGGCAGGTCACCTTGGCCCATCTGGTCGCGGTGGGTCCTGACGGGCGGGAGGCGGTCCGCGCCGGCCTGAAGGAACTGGAGCGGTACGGCTACCTCATCCGCGAACGACTGCGCCGGGCGAACGGAACGCTCGGCGAGGTCGTCTACTCGATCACCGATCGCCCCGCCGCCACCCTCGACGTCGCCCTGGTGGAAGCCACCTCCACCCTCGTGATCGAAGACGAACACGATGGCGGCTTCGGGGCGGGTATCCGGCGCGGGGTCATGGCGGGTGATCAGTTCACCCAGATCGCCAACGGCCTGTTCCGCGACAGCCGGCTCTCCTTCAAGGCGAAGGGGATCTTCGGGTATGTCAGCACGCATCGGGACGGCTGGCAGGTCACCGTCGCCGAACTGGTGCGCCGCGGCCGCGAGGGCGTCGACGCGGTCACCACGGGGCTGGGGCAGCTGGAGCGGCACGGATTCCTCTACCGCACCCGCGAGCGGAATCCCAACGGCACGCTCGGCCAGGCGCTGTACTGCATCACCGATCTGCCCGGCCTGCAAAACCCCAGGTCGCAACCAGAGTCGGGTTTTCCAGGATTGGCTGAGCCTACGTTGGCTGATCCCGGCACTAAGAACACCAAGAGAAAGAAGACCAACAAGCAGAACACCAGATCCGTCCCTCCGTGCGGCGCCAGCGAAGCCGCGCGAACACCGGAAGGGACCGGCCAGCCGGGCAGGCCGACGTCCCCGCCGGCCGCGCCCGCGGCGAATGAGATGCACCCGGGGATCCGGCTGCTGCTCGAACTCGGGGCGGCTCGCCCCCAGCTGCTGCTGACCGGCAAGGCGCTCACCGATCAAGGCCGCGTCGTGACCGTGATGCTGGAGTCCGGCTGGAGCCGCGAGCAGCTGCTGCACGTCATCGCCGCCCAGCCTCTGCCCCACCCGGTGCGGACCACGGTCGGCGCGATCATCGCCGCTCGGCTCCGCGCCGCCCAGGCTTACCCGCCGCCCGCCATCGCGGCCGACCACCACGACACACCTGCCTGGGACGACCTGCCGCCCCGGTCGACCAGCTCCGCGGCCGCGCGCACGGTGAGCGAGGCCCTGACCCACCGGGCCCTTGTGGAATGCGCCGGCTGCGGCGTGCCCGGAACCGCCCCCGGCGAGGACCTCTGCCCGGCCTGCCTTGGCTGGCCGCTCTGCCGCACCTGCCCCGGCCCCACCCCCCGGCGCGCCCATCCCGATGGCGACGGCCGCTGCACGACGTGCGCCTCTGCCCTGACCGATCAACCGGAAGGAAGCAGCCCGTGACAGGCACACACCGCACACCGCCGCCAGCCGCGGCCGCGCACCACGAGCGCCCCTTCGCCCGGGACCCGGGGCGGTGGGAGAGGGAACGATTCCGCGCCTTGCGGACCGGTCACGTCCCAGGCAGCACCTGCTCGGCCGCGTGCGAGCCCGTCCTCGTCTACGAACGCACCCCATGGGGCTGGCTCGCCTGGACCGTCCCTGGAGACGGCAGCCCGCCTGAGATCCCCCACCAGATCGGGGTGCTCACCCCGGCCGCGACCCGCATGCAGCGCCTGTCCCTGCGCTGGCTGACCCGGCGCCCCGCTCAGCGCATCGCCCTGGCCACTGTCCCCGGATCCCTGCGGCTCTCCGCCGCTGCCGTCGCCCTCGTCAGCCTGCTCACTGGACTGTTCGCCGCCAGCCACGGGATCCCCATCGACGTCGTGCTGCCGGCGATACTCCTCGCGCCGCTGCTCGCCGAGCACCTGCCCAGCTGGCTGGACGCCCGGGCCCGCGAACACGTCCGCACCGTCGAAGGCGACGGCCCCTGCCTCTACCTGCAGCGCCTCGCCGCGCTACACACCTCGCTCGTCCAGGCCGCCGCCGGCAGCGACCGCTACGAGCTGCGCCGCTCGGTCGAGCTCGGCCAGCACCTGCTGTGGGACGCCGCCGGCCTGCTTCAGACCCAGGACACCCGCGCGGCCTCGGACCAACTTGTCGCCCGTGAACGGCTGTTGCTCCAACTCGCCCACCAGGTAGCCCAGATCATCGAGCGCTCCGCCTCCGAGGACGGCGCAGCGGACGCGGACCAGACCCGCGCCTCCCAGCGGCCGATGGGCTCGCACTCGCAGCGCGTCCGGCCGGCTACATCCCTGGCGCCTCATCCCACCCCCAACACGTCACTCTTGAAGGGAAGCCTCCTCATGCCCGAGCACGAACCCAGCCCGGCTGTCCGTACCTCGGACGTGTACCTGCTCTTCGCACACGAGCCGTACTACCCCGGCCCAGGAACCCAGGAGATCAACACCACGGTCGTCGCCGCCGACTCCCTGCTCCACCCGCAGGTGCGCCAGCCCGACGGCGCCCGGATTCACGAGCGCCTCACCCAAGGACGCGAGCAGGGCGAGATCGTCCCGCTGGCCACCCTCACCCACGAACTGGGCGGCGGCGCTGACTGGCCGACCGTCGGCGACTGGGAGCGCGTCACCATTGACCTGCTGCAGCTTGTCCGCTCCGGGGACTGCGATGCTCTCAGCCTCGGTCTGCCCGAGATCGCGCGCGCCCTCGTCTGCACCGGCCCGCACAGCCACGTGCGCGCCTACGACGCCGCAGCCGACGACTTCATCGCATACGGGCCCGCTGAGCGCGCCGCCGTGCTGGCCGAGGTCGACGCGTTCCTCGCCAGCCTCGTGGCCGAACAGGATCTGTGGCCCGGCGACGGCCTGCTCGCCCCGCTCGCCCGACCCGCCTGAGCTGGCCAGAAACCCAGGTGATGGGCATCCGAACAACCGGCCTCGCAGGAGTGGAAAGTTGACATGCTGATCGGATTCGAAGGGCGGGCGGTGTGGGCCGATCTCCAGCGCGTTCTCCACCAACTTGCACAGAGAGCCCACTATGACAGGCGGTTCGCACGTTGACCGCTGCCGCCTTCTGAGGGACGCAGCACGGTGCCCCAGGCCATGGCCTGGGGCACCGCTTTTCGTTCCTACCGTGCACGAGACAGGCTCACTCGGAGACCGCCATTCGCTCCGGCAGGGAGCACGGGCCAGTCACCGCGCTCGGCGATGTAGGTCAACAGGTCGTAGGGGACGTGGATGGTGTAGACCCGGTCCTCGGCGCCGGCGGCGCGCGGCGTCCATGGCCAGGGCGGCGGCGCGGGGGCCGTCCTTCCCGCCCGAGAGGTTGAGGATGTAGATGTCGGCCTTGTCCGGGACAAGGTCTGCCAGGGGGTCGGCGTCGTGTTCGGTGGGGAACAGGCCGAGCTGCAGGGTGCGGCTCATGAGCGGAGTTCTCCTTGTGAGCTGAGTTGGTGGCCTGTCGGCCGGGCGTTGCCGCGCCCGGCCGACAGAGGGGTGACGAGCAGGCGCCTCAGGCGTGCGGCTGCCGGCGCGCGTCCTTGAGGACGGGCCCACCGCCGTGCTCCCGGGCGCACTTGAGTACGGCTGACAGCAAGGCGGCGGTGTCCGCGGCGTAGGTGAGGCCCTTGCGGGCAGAGCGGTAGACCTCGACGAAGCTGTCGTTGAAGTCGTCCCACTCGGCGAACCAGCCGCCGTGGTCGTCCATCGCGTGCTGGGAGCTGACCTCGTGCCCGTCGGCGGTCGTGCCGCTGATGGTGATCTCGGAGCCGTCGGCGAGGGGGATGCGCAGGTACGTTCCCGCGCTCTCGTGGACGGGGATCCAGTACAGGCCCTCTGCCTCCAGCTGGCCCACGAGCGCGGTGGTGGCGTCGCCGGGCAGGTCGGCGAGCTGGAGCTCACGGATGGAGTGGGTGAGCGTGATGTCGAGGATCCGGAGGGTGGAGACGTCGACACGGACGGCCTGGGCTTGCTCCTGGTTCTTGACGGTCCAGTCGTAGAAGTGGCGGACGTCGTCGCCGGTGGGCAGGACGGTCGGGCCGAAGCCGGTCAGGGAGCCGTCCTCAAGGACGCGGGCGAACCTGAAGAAGCGCTTCACCTCGTGTGCGCCGTCCGGGAGTTCCGGCAGGAGCGTCGGTGTGCCCTGGCCCGGCAGGTCCTCGATGGAGGTGAGCGTGCTGGCCACGACGAGGTGGTGCTCGGCGAGGTTCATCCGGGCGGTCTCGTGGCGGGAGGCCCAGTAGTTGTGCCAGTAGCGGGTGGGCGAGACCGAGTGCAGCGCGGTCGTGTCGTACACGGTCCGGCCGTGTGCGTCGTATGCCGTCACGGTCCAGTAGACGGTGCGCTGTTCGGGGGTGAGAGGTGATGTGATCACGTCTGCTCCTGAGTCGGGTGGTGACCGTTTCAGGTTGCCGCCTGAAATATAAAATCAATTATACTCTCTTTCTGGGGGGGGGTGCAACCCCTTTTACGGGAACCTGCGCAGGTCAGAGCTCGGTCAGACGGCGGCCACTAACCCGTGATCCACAAGGAGCGAACGCCTGTCGGTCAGGACTCGGGAATCTGCTCCACCTGTTCGGTCCGGGTGTTGTACTCGGCGACGATCTCCCGCAGCGACTGGGTCCACGTGACTGTGTCTGCGATTGGGCGGTGTTCGTTGAGGGCTTGAGCGTGCAGTAGCGCTTCGCGAACCGCGTCGGTCACTGTGGCGGGATCGGCACCGGTCTCGGCGTAGAGCGCCTCGTACTCGTCACGGAGCTGGGCGAGCTGACGCTTGCGGTCGGCGATCTGGTCCAGGATCCCCTTCGGGGCGGGCGATTCGCTGGGTACCTCCCGGTTCACCTTCGCCAGTTGAATGACGAGCTGTGTGCAGGTCCACAGCTCGTCATTGAGCTGGTGCTCAAGTTCGTCGAGGTCGACCACATTCGCCAAGGGCTTCGCTGCCCACCAGACGTCCATGCAGGCTTGCCGCACCTCTCGAACGTGGTAGTCGTTCCTCAGGTCGGCAAGGAGAACGGCCCGCCCCTCCCAGCGTTTCCTGAAGCGGCGCAGCGTTAGAGGTCGTTTTCTCCCGATGTTTCATCCCGGAATTGGTGTTTGATCCCGAGGTGTCGGGTCGCGCCAGGAGATGGTGTGCTCGCCGGTGAGGCG
>NZ_JBHXVG010000100.1:0-5477 GCF_042672405.1 Streptomyces sp. NPDC127197
AGTTGGTCTTCTCCGGCCAGCGGCTCCGGTACGACCCCGGGGACCGGTGGCGGGACGGGGGACCGCGGTGGATGGCACAGGCTCGGCCCGCCGAGCGACGCCGTCTGCAGATAGTGGTCGTACATACGGGTGAGGGCCTCGGTACGCGCCGTCAGCGTCTCGCGCTCGTGGGCCAGTTCCGTGGCGTAGACGCGCAGCAGATCGTGGAAGACGAAACGGCCCATGGCGGGCTCGTCGACCATGCGGGTACGGGTGAGTTCCGAGAGCAGCCGACGGGTGGCGGCGAGTGGCAGTCCGGCCAGGCTCGCGGCGGCGGCCGCGGAGATCTCGGGCCCCGGGTGCAGGGCCAGCAGGCGGAAGAGCCGGGCGGCCTGAGGGGTCAGGGCACGGTACGACCAGGAGAAGACGGCGCGTACGTCCGCGGTCGTGTCGGTGCCGCCGAAAACATCGAGGCTGCCCTCGCCGGCCCGCATGTCCTCGGCCAGGGACCGCAGGGAGAAATCCGGGTGGAGCGCGGCGCGGGCCGCGGCGATGGACAGGGCGAGCGGCAGATGTGCACAGAGCCGGACGATGTCCTCGACGGCTTCGGGTTCCGCGTCGACGCGTGGCGTGCCCAGGCGCTGGGCCAGTGCCTCCCGCCCGTCGGCCAGGGGTGGCACGCCCAGCGTCAGGGTCCGGGCCCCGGCGGTGGCGACGAGACCGTGCAACTGGTTGCGGCTGGTGACCAAGACCATGCAGCCGGAGGCGCCGGGCAGCAACGGACGGACCTGTTGCTCGTCCCGCGCATTGTCCAGCACCAGCAGGACGCGGCGCTTCGCCAGCACGGTACGCAGCAGGGCGGAACGCGCGCCGGTGCGCGCGGGGACGTCCGTCGGATGCACACCCAGCGCGGTCAGGAACCCCTGGAGGACGTCCGCCGGGTCCACGATGTCGCCGCTCGGACCGAAGCCCAGGAGGTCGGCGAAAAGCTGCCCGTCGGGGAAGAGATCGGTGACCTGGTGGGCGAAATGGAGGGCGACGGTGGTCTTGCCGACGCCGGGCACTCCGCCGATGACCGTGACGGAGGGAGCGACGCTCCGCGCGTCGTGCTTCGGCAACAGCGCGTGCAGGGCGTCCAGTTCGGCCTGTCGTCCCGTGAAGAACGCCGGAGCGGCGGGCAGTTGTGCGGGGCTCAGGACGGCACGACCGGCCGAGGTCACGGCCGAAGCCCCATCCCTCGGGCCGCGCGGTGTCGGCACCGGGTCGTGCGCCGCCGAATCCGCCCGCGGCTGCGGCCGGGTGTCCTCGGACCCGGGCGCGCGCAGTTCGGGTGGCGGGGAGACGTCGTCGTATCCGGCGGTCACGATGGACCGCAAGGCATGCCTGATAAAGGGGAGGTCGTGGCGCAGGATCGCCTCCTGCAAGGCGTCGGCCCACGGGCTCGGCTGGAGCCCGAGATCCTCGGACAGGCGCTTGCGGAGTTGCTCGAACCGCGCCAGGGCCTCGGCGTGGCGGCCCGCGAGGTACAGGGCGCACAACAGCAGACTCCACGCCCCCTCCCTGAGCGGGTGCCGCTCGGTGAGCGCCTCGGCGGCGCTGACGGCCTGCTGTACGTCGCCGTCGTGGAGCAGGGTGCTGATGTGCAGTTCCTCCGCGGTGATGCGGGTCTCGTCGAGGTGGGCGGCCTGCCGCGCGGCGAACAGGTAGTCCCGCACGTCCTGCAGCGCTGTTCCCCGCCACAGCGACAGCGCGTACTCGACCTCTTGGCGCGCCTGCTGTATTCGGCCGCCGGCCAGTGAGCGGCCGGCCCGGGCCACCCCGCGCTCGAAACGGACGGTGTCACGTGCTTCGGCCGGCATCCGCAGCGCATACCCGTTGGACTCACGGACCAGCAGACCGGCTTTGCCGTGACGCGGTCGCTCTGGTTCGAGAACAGTGCGCAGTCTGCTGATGTCGGCCTGCAGGGACACCACCGCCCGGGGTGACGGACGTCCCGCCCACAGGTCCTCGCAGAGGCGGTCGGTGGAGACGACCCGGCCCTCCTCCAGGAGCAGGCGTACGAAGAGCACCCGGCGCTTGGGCGGCCCGAGATCGAGCACGGCCCCTGCCCGCCGGACCAGCAGCGGTCCGAGCAGACCGCACCACAGGCCCGCGGCGTCGCCTGGTGTCTCACTGTCTGTTGCGCGTTTCACGTCTTCGTCCTGGTCGCGTGTCGGTAACCGTCCTCATGGCGGGCCGATACGGCGGGCTCACCAGTCACCGGTGTGCCCGGTCTGGCGCTGTTCGGGCTGTCCTGCACGATCTACGGGCAAACGGAGGGGTAGGTTCGGCCCCGCTGCAAAGAAGGTGAGGAGACATGTCCTGAGCGTGAACTGGAGGTCGGCGATGCCCGTGGTTCAGAGCCACTCCTGCCGAGGGGACCCTCGCCTCCTTGGGCGCCGCACTGTGGTGGCCACGACCGCCAAGGGGCAACCCCGTGGCGCTGCGGGTGCCGGAGCGCTCACCTCATGGGCGTGAAGTGCTCCGGGTACGCCCTCGCGGCCGTCCGCCGGAGGGCCGGGGACGCGGCGGGGTCCGGCCGGCCTCCGAGGCCCGGCCGTCGGAGGCACTGCTGGCGGGGCATGCCGGTGCGATCAGCTGGTCACGGGCCGGTCTGGCCGAGGACCTCTGCCACGAGTCGGCGCGCGTACGCGGCGTCGAGTCCGTCCGGGCGGAAGAGGATGCGGTACATCGTGGGCGCGACGACGCGGTCGATGACCGTCTCGACGTCCGGCGTCTTGTCCCCACGTTCAGCTGCTCGGGTGAGGACGAGGTTGATCTGCTCGGCGGCGTAGGCCGAGCACTGGCCGGCGTTGCTGCCGTCCGGGTCGCCGAGCAGGGCGTCGCGGATGTAGGCGCGGCCGACGGGAGAGGCCATCTCGTCGAGGAACTGCTCGGCCCAGGCCGTCAGGTCGGACGACAGGTCCCCGTGATCCTTGGGCGCGGTGTCGGGCCGCAGACGCTCGACCGCCACGTCCGACAACAGTTCCTGCAGGTCCCCCCAACGGCGGTAGATCGTCGACGGCGTCACGCCCGCACGCTGGGCGACCAGCGGCACCGTCAGGGCGTCCCGGCCCACTTCCGACGCGAGTTCGCGTACGGCGGCGTGGACCGATTCCTGGACCCGGGCGCTGCGCCCGCCGGGACGCACCATCTGCCTGCTCATAGAACCCACCTTAAAGCAAAATCATTGCGTCTAGGAAACGCGCGCGGCACCTACGCCTGTGAGGGCGAGACCGTCGTGGCGTCGGCGCGTTCCCCGATCTCGTGCCCAACTGATCACGGCTGGGCCTTACGCCGCGCGGGACGGTTCCGCCGGACGGTTGGCGCGGCGCGGCGAAGGTGAACAGGGATGGCCACCACCGTGCCCGCACTGCGCAACGACCTCGACCAGCGGTGGGAACGGCTCCACCCGCACCTGAACGGCTCTGCCTGAGCTGCGAAACACGCCTCGGACGGCGACAACTTCAGGACGCCTTTCCCGGTGCGGTGCCGGATCGGCTCATCGCGCTCAAGGCGCATTACGACCCCGACCACCTCCTCGACAACAACTTCGCCCTGCCGTCGGTTCCGTTCCCGCCCTGAATCCGAGCAGATGACCATCCGGTGCCCGGCCCACGCCTGACCGAGAGGCTCGCCATACTCCAACTCGCCTATGACGACCCGGGCACCCCGGTGAGAACGAATGGTCATCCGCGGCATGTCAGGGTTCGTCCTGCCGCCTCAGATGCGGCTGAAGCCCGCCCACTCCTTGATCTTGAAGTGGCTGCCGTCGCGAGCTACCTCGGCGGCGCCATGGCCGGGCAGGTGTGCCGGCAGGAGGAGGGCCTTGTTGTCGGCGGCCCACTCCAGCATGCGCCGTCGGGACGCGCGTGCCTGCTTCTCGTCCTCCTCGAAGCAGCTGTTGAATTCGGGGTGTTCGAGCTGCAGCGCGGTGTGCAGCAGGTCACCGATGAACGCCGCTCTGTCGGTTCCCGACTGCAGCCGGACCACGGACGATCCGGGGGTGTGCCCTGGTGCGAGGTCGAGCGTCAGGTGGGAGTCGATGGTGTGACTGCCGTCCCACAGCTGCACCAGACCCGCCTCCTGGACGGGCAGCACACTGTCTTCCCAGACGTTCTGGGTAGCCTTCGGATCCTTGGCGCTGATCGGGGGGAGCTCGGGGTTCCAGAAGTCGAACTCGACCTTGGGAATCAGGTACTTGGCGTTGGGGAAGGTAGGCACCCAGTCGCGGTCCTCCCGCCGGGTGTTCCAGCCGACGTGGTCGTTGTGCAGGTGGGTGTTGACGACGATGTCGACGTCCTGCGGGCGGACACCGGCACGGGACAAGCGGCGCAGGAAGCCGGTGTCCATGTACTGCCACGCCTCAGCGTAGGGGCGGAATTTGTCGTTTCCGGCTCCCGTGTCGATCAGGATGGTTTTGCCCTCGCTGCGCAGAACCCAGGTCTGGAGCGCGATGGGGACCATGTCGGTGTCGGGGTTCCAGAAGTCCGGGTTGAGCCAGGAACTGCTCTCCTGCCACAGTTCCTCCGAGCTCTCCGGGAACAACTGGCGCGACGTCATCCCCACCGGCCCCTTGTACTCCACAACACGGGTGACGGTGACCTCGCCGAGAGCAATCGTGGACACCTGCATCGTGTCCCCGGAAGTGGCGGAGGGGGCACTCGACTTGTCACCTATGAGGAGTTGGCCGCCGCCGAGCAGCCCGGCAGCACCGAGCCCCACTCCGATGCCCGCGGCCGCTCCCATGAATCCACGCCGGTTCATGGAGCGTGAAAGCTTGTCACTGTGCATTGTTCCGTTACCCCTATAAAGAATAGGACGATGTGATTGGAGTGAATCGAAAAACAAGCCGATAAATATCGGTCACACATTTCGGTAATTCGTCATGAGCAGCTCGCCGGTGCGGATCACCCGCGGGAGTCTTCGGTGGGCGCAGCCGTGAGACATCTGCCAGATGACAGCGGTCGCGTCACAGACCGGCTGCGCAGCGACCAACTGCCCATCCGTTCGACGACCTTCTCGCCGCGAGTCGTGTACGCACCGCCACCCCGTGCACGCCTGCGGGCACCGCCCGGCCGCTGGGCGCCGGGCCGGTCGTCCCTCTGCAGTTCGAGCACTGCTCGGGCACGCCTTCTCCTTGCGGCACCTACTGATGATCTTCGTGTGATGTCGCGTCGCGGTTGCCCTCCGCTACAGGTCAGGGCAAGCGCTCCAGCGACATCACGCGGCGAAACTCAGTAACCGAGCGGAGCCAACCGGCGCCTTCGGCCTGGCCGGAGTGATCAGGCCGGGCCAAGCACTCGTTCACGCTGCGCGCGCGAGCTCGCGGGCGGGCTGGGTCTGCTCGTAGGCGTGGCCGACCCGCAGGAGGGCGCTCTCGCCGAGGGGACGTCCGAGGAGCTGCATGCCGATCGGCAGGCCCGCCGCATCGTGGCCGACGGGGACGGACAGGGACG
>NZ_JBHXVG010000101.1:0-5052 GCF_042672405.1 Streptomyces sp. NPDC127197
GTAGGGGGTGAAGGTGCCGGGGGGTGTGATGCCGATGGCGTGGAGGTAGGCGGCTTCGTAGTCGGCTTCGGCGAGGGCGGCGGTGGTGCCGATGGTGTCGGTGATCTGGGTGAGGAGGCCGATGCCGCGGGGGCGGGCCCAGGCGTCGACGGTGGCCTGCAGTTCCCGGGCGCGGTCCACCTGGCCCCGCAACGCGGCCAACAGACCCAGATACGCACGGGTGTGATGAGCGAGCAACAGGTATCCGTGGGACGTCGTCAGCTCCAGGCAGCGCTGTCCCGTGCGCTCGGCCTCGTCCCACTCACCTACCGTCATCTGGTCCAGCATGATCAGGTGCTGCGTGGTCATGCTGTTGCGCACGAAGCCCGTCTCGGCCTCGCGGTCCACGGTGCGCTGCAGATAGGGCCGGTACTGGCTGAGGGTGTCCACGTGGTAGGCGGCGACCCCCAGCCGGGTTATGTCCCAGGGCTCCATGTCCACAAGCCGGGCGAACTCACGCTCCACTCTGTCCCCTACCTCGGCACCGTGCCGGACCACGTCGCCCCACGCGTCGCGGTAGATCAGCGAGCGCGACGGGGCCAGATCGCCCAGTGAGCCGAGCAAGACGCGGGTCTCCTCCCACTGCGCCGGGTCACCGGCGTACTGGTCGATCGCCAACAGCAGGTTCACGAGACGTGTGAGCACCTCGGACGCCTTGTGCGGTTCGCGGTCGAGCAGGTTCTCGATCGCCGCGGTCACCTGGCGGTGCGAGTGCTGTACGTCTCCGTCCTCGAAGAGCGCCATGTAGGCCGAGGTGACCACGGCGGCCGGGGACTCGGCCGTGCCCGGTGCCCGGTCGGCCCGGTCGGAGCGGACGAGCTGCTGCGCCTGGTCGAAGAGCCCCGCGTGTCCGGCGACGAAGGCCGCGTCGCCGAGCCTGCGGGAACGGTCCTCGTGGTTCTCGCTGAGTTCCGCGGCGCGGGTCAGCCAGGCCACGGCAGCCACCGCGCCGCCCCGCCGGGTCGCGGACTCGGCCGCCGCCTCCAGGGCGGCCGCCACCTCTTCGTCCGGGTCGACGGTCGAGGCCGCGAGATGCGTGGCCCGCCGCTCGACGTCGTCGCGGTGCACGTGGGCGAGGGCCGCGTGCGCCGCGCGCCGCTGGTTGGGCGTGGCCATCTGGACGACGGTGGAACGTACGAGCGGGTGCCGGAAGACGAAGTCGCCGCTGAGCGGGTCGACGTCCAGCAGACCGCAGGCCGCGGCCTCGTCGGCGTCGCGCATGCGGTAGCGCCCCAGACCGGGTGCGGGCGCCGTTCCGGGTGTCGCTCCGACACCGTCGAGAGCACCGCGCAGCAGCTCCTCACGGACGCCGTCGCTGAGCTTTCTGACACGTGTGCCGTATACGTGCTGGAGGCGTCGGGGCAACGGCAGTGAGGCATCGTGGAGTCCGAGGACTCCGGCGGTCGCGAGTCCCGCGTGACCGACGCGGACGTGGGCGGGCAGTTCGAGCAGGGCCAGCGGGTTCCCCCGGGCCTGGTCCAGCACCAGCCGGCGGACAGCTGTGTCCAGGTCCGGGTGGCGCAGGTCCAGAAGCTGTCGGGCGGCCGTGTCCGACAGGGCTCTGACGGGCAGTTCGGGCAGGGCGGCGGTGTCGAAGCCCGATGTGATGTCCGAGCGGAGTCCGACCACGAGCTTCACCGAACTGCCGGTGAGCCGGCGACCCACGAAACCGATCACCGCGATGCTGGAGGCGTCCAGCCACTGGCCGTCGTCGAGGACCAGCAGCAGCGGCTTCGCCGAGGAGGCCAGGGACAGCAGGTCGAGGACGGCGATGCCGACCGACATGACCGACGGCGGCTTCCCGGCGCTGCGGCCGAAGGCGGTGTCGAACGCGGTGCGGTGCACTTGGTCCAGACCGTCGACGGAGGGCAGCAGGGAGTGGAACAACTGGTGCAGACCGGCGAACGGGAGCCCGGACTCCGCCTCGACCCCGGCGGCCCGGACTACCTCGTGGCCTGCCTGCGCTGCCACTTGGGCGGCATGGTCGAGCAAGGTGCTCTTGCCCACACCCGTCTCCCCCTTGAGGACGAGGGCCTGACCTTCGGCGGCCGTCACGAACGCGGACAACCGCCCTCGTTCGCCGTTCCTGCCGATCATCGTCACGAGCGACGCCACGGCGCCTCACTCCCCTCACCGACGAACCAGCCACATGTGTACACGCTTCGAGCCTATGTGTGCGGAGCCCTGCTTTCGCGGCGAAGCGAGCCGCTGGGCACAAGTTCGGCTCGCTCCGGCTCCCCGGTCTCCGCCGGATGCGGGGCACGGTGGCTCGGGATGCCGATGCCGCGCACATACGTGTCGACCGCCACGTCGGCCGCCTGCCCGGGGCTCAGGTGTGCCAGCTGATGCGCTGCCAGGTTCACCGGCTCGGGCAGCAGCGCGCTCGCCCATCCCTCCGGGAGGCCGGGGCGCAGGAGGCCTTCGTCGGTGGCGCGCCGGAGGAAGGCGTCGACCTCGCGGACGGACGCGTCCCGCCGCTGGCGGATCGCGTCGTCGGCGAGCATGCGGGCGAGGTCGACGGGCCAGGTGCGGTTGACGGCGATGATGTTCTCGACGTAGCGGTGCAGGGCGACGGCGACGGGTGCCTCCCGGAGCCGCGCGTCCTCGATGGCGTGCTCGATGGCGGTAAGGCGAGATTCGTAGATGGCCGCCAGGAGGTCCTCGCGCGAGGCGAAGCGTCGGTAGACCGTGCGCCGGTCCACACCCGCCTCGGTGGCGATGCTCGCGATGCTCGCGGCGGGGTCGGCGGCGAGCATACGTGCTCCGGTGGTCAGGACGGCTTCCAGGTTGCGCGCTGCGTCGGCTCTCATCCCTTAAAAGTACCTCTGATGTAGAGGATTACATCCTTGCAACCACTTCAATGCGCACTTAATGAATAGAAGTGCTACATTGAAGTGACAGTTAGATGGCGCACCGGAAGAGAGAAAGCACATGATCATCTACGACCGGCTTTTCATCGGAGGTACCTGGGCCGAGCCGAGCAACCCGGAGCTGCTCGACATCGCCTCCCCGCACGACCGGTCGGTGGTCGGCCGCGCCGCGCAGGCACAGCCGGCGGACATCGACCGCGCGGTCGCCGCGGCACGAGCCTCCTTCGAGGCGGGCGAGTGGCGCCTGACCCCGCCCGCGGAGCGCATCGCGGCCCTGCGGCGGTTCAACGCACTGCGCGAGGAGAACGCGGAGAAGATCGCACACCTGATCTCGCTGGAGAACGGCTCGGCCGGCTGGTTCACCCGCGCCGGACAGCCCGGCCTGACCCGGCAGGCGAACGCCTACCTGAAGGCGGCGGAGGAGTTCGGCTGGGAGGAGACGCTTCAGCCCTCCGACCCGGCCTCCCCGGTGCGCAGCGTGGTGCGCCGCGAGGCGGTCGGCGTCGTCGCCGCGGTGATCCCGTGGAACTCGCCCTTCTCCTCGGCCACTTCGAAGATCATCCCGGCCCTGGTCGCCGGCAACTCCGTGGTCCTGAAAGTCTCCCCGGAGAACTCGCTGAGCATGGGCTTCCTGGCCGAGCTGCTGGAGCAGGTGGGCCTGCCCGAGGGCGTGATCAGCGTGCTGCCCGCCGACCGGGAGACCAGTGAGTACCTGGTCTCGCACCAGGACGTCGACAAGATCGCCTTCACCGGCTCGACGCGAGCCGGCCGCCGCATCGCCGCGATCGCCGGCGAGCAGCTCAAGCGGGTCAGCCTGGAGCTGGGCGGCAAGTCCGCCGCCATCATCCTTCCCGACGCCGACATCGAGAAGGCCGTCGCGGGCGTGAAGTTCGGCTCCCTGCTCAACAACGGCGAGTCCTGCATCGCCCAGACCCGGATCCTGGCCCCGCGCAGCCGGTACGAGGAGGTCGTGGCCGCGCTGAAGGACCTGGTGGAGTCGCTCAAGGTGGGCGACCCGAACGACCCCGACACCTTCATCGGCCCGATGATCCGCCCCGACCAGCAGGAACGGGTGCGCAACTACATCCAGCTCGGCATCGACGAGGGCGCCCGCCTGGTCACCGGCGGCCCGCAGATCCCCGAAGGCCTGGAGAAGGGCAACTACGTCACGCCCACCGTCTTCGCCGACGTCGACAACTCCATGCGGATCGCGCAGGAGGAGATCTTCGGCCCGGTCCTGGTGGTCATCGCCTACGACGACGAGGACGACGCCGTCCGCATCGCCAACGACTCCGAGTACGGCCTCTCCGGCGGCGTCTGGTCCTCCGACGAGGAACACGCCCTGGCGGTCGCCCGCCGCGTCCGCACCGGCACCATCACTGTCAACGGCGCCTCCATCGCCTTCGACGGCCCGTTCGGCGGCTTCAAGGCCAGCGGCATCGGCCGCGAGTACGGCGCGGTCGGCCTCGGCACCTACACCGAGTACAAGACCATCACCGTCTGACCCCAGACCGTGCGAGCGCTCCGACCGTTCCTAATCAGTGAGCAGGAGTGAGTGTTGTACCCATACCTGGCCACTGCGGACATCCCGAACGGTTTTGGATGTCCTGGTCGCCCGCGTACTCTCCGCGTCCGGTGGCACGCATCCTGTGGGTGGTCCGGGAACGCGGGGGCGGGGTCCCTCACACCCCACAGCGCCCGGTCTGGCCTGGACGGTCCGATGCCCCTGCCCATCGCTCCGGTGAGCAGGGGGCGGTGTCGTCCGTCGCCGGATCGAGTGCCCTTGGGCGCGTCGTCCGATCGCCACGGCAGCCGCGTCGTGACGAGTGGGTGTGCGGTTCTTCGAGGTGAGGGGCTTCTGCCAGTGCTGGGCGCCCCACTTGCTGGTGTAGGCCGGGTCGACGGCCACGATGGTGATGCCGAGTTCGGCCGCCATGGACACGAGCCGGGTCCGCAGCCTGGAGGTGGGCATGCCGGAGATGAGCTTGCGGAAGCGTCGTCGGCGGCCGTGCTTCTCGCGGGTCTTCTCCGCGGCGAAGTCGAGGTCCTCGATCGCGACCGCGAGGCCGTGGCGCTTGGCCCAGTGCAGCAGGCGGATCAGCGCGTGCCGTACCTGGGCGTCGCGGTGCTGGGCGGTGCCGGA
>NZ_JBHXVG010000102.1:0-4952 GCF_042672405.1 Streptomyces sp. NPDC127197
GACGGATCGACGGCCGCAGGATCCGATGGACACGCATCGGCAGCGAGCTGATGTGATCGAGAGCCGGCCGGCCGGCCGTGCTCTCCGGTTGTTTGCCGGGCATGGCCCCTCCCTTCTTCCTGAATGCGGTGGCACCGCCACAACCATGGCGCGGACCAGTCCTTGGGACATCGGTGGTGCTCGAAGGATTCGGTGTCTGCGCAAAACGCTTCCATGGAGTCATTCGACCGCCTCGTGGCATGCCCTCGGCTGAGCCCTGCGCGGTTGTGGGGCCCTGCGCCCCTGGTGAGGTCGTGTCGTAGAGCGGTTACCTGTTGCTGGTAGAGCATCCCCAGCTCATGCACTCACTCGCATCCGTGACATCCCTAGCCTGAGTGTCGGAATCCGCTCGCGCCGAGGTTGCCCATCGACGCCCTCGCCGGGGCGGCCAGTAGCAGGGCGGTGGGGATCTCATGGCCGACATCCGCCAGGAAACTGGCACTGCCGATGCCCTTCACGCCCGGTGTGAGTCGCTTCTGGTCGGCGTCCGGTTCAGCGGCTGTGGCGGGTACTGCGGGTTCTGGGGTGCTGCCCATCGGGGTACCGCGACAGATCAGCGGCATCATGGCAAGAGGTTCCGAGGTAATGCCATGCGGTGTTCATGCCACCGGGCTGGACGCCTGGGCGTCTGCGGACGCGGTAGCCGACCGCGGTCGGCTGCGCATGCTGCACCCCGGTGAGCAGGATGCGTTCGTCGTGCTCGGCTGCGATCCGGCGGTCGGTCTGGCCGCCGCGATGCTCCGTGCCCGCGGCCACGCGGTCGTCGCCGTGCACGGCTCCAGCGCCCAGGCGATCGAAGCCTTGGAAGCGGGGCGGGCACACGCCGCCTGCGTCCACGGCCCCGCCGACAGCCTGCCCCGCCCCGCCGCATCTGCGATCGGATGGCGGCTGGGCAGCTGGCAGGTGGGCCTGGCCGCCCCCGATGACCACAGCCCGGTCGCGCTCGAAGATGTCGCCGCCGGGCGGATGCCTCTCGTGCGGCGTGAGGCGTCCACCTTCAGCCAGCATTCCTTGGAGCGCGCCCTGGCCCGCCTCGGCGTCTCCCTCGATGCGTCGGGCGGGACGGTGGCGGCCGGGCATGTGGACGCCGCCCGCCACGCCGCCGCCGGTCATGGCGCGGCCGTGACGATGACCGCCGCCGCGGCGGCCTTCGCACTTCCTTTCACCCCCATTGAGGAGCACCAGGTCGCCCTGTGGGTCGGTCAGCAATGGGCCGCCCATCCAGCCGCCCGCGCCCTCGGCGACCTCCTGGCCGACCGGGCCTACACCTCCCGGCTCGCCGCCATCGGCGGCTACGACCAGCTCACTTCCTGCGGTACCACCCTCTAAAGCCGCGCCCCGACATCGGACCCTCTTCTGCTGGGAGCACCGCCTTCATGACGCTGCCCGCGATATCCAGACGCCTTCGCCACACCGCTGCCCTGCTCGGGGCCACCACCCTGCTCGCCGCGTGCTCCGCCAACGCCGACTCAGGCGTCGGAGGCGGCGAGCCCGCCTCGATCACCGTGGCCGCTGCCTCCGACCTGCGGCTGGCCTTCACCGACCTGGGCAAGAGATACGAGAAGGACATCGGCGGGAAGGTCGTCTTCACCTTCGGCTCCTCCGGCCAGCTGTCCCATCAGATCACCAAGGGCGCCCCGTTCGACGTGTTCGCCTCCGCCAGCACCAACTACGTCGACGACGTCGTCGAGGCCGGCAAGGGCATCGAGAGCACCCGTGCCGACTACGCCTACGGCCGCCTCGCGATCTGGACCAACAAGGCCGGCGACAAGACCACCTCTATCAAGGACCTGACCGACGCGAAGTACGGCAAGATCGCCATCGCCAACCCCGAGCACGCCCCCTACGGCGTCGCCGCTGTCGAGGCCCTCAAGGACGCCGGGATCTACGACCAGGTCAAGGACCGTCTGGTGTACGGGGAGAACATCTCCGACACGCTGCGCCTGGCCACGTCCGGCAACGCCCAATCCGCGCTGGTCTCCCTCTCGTTGGTGATCACCCGCACCGACGGCGCGTACACCCTGGTCCCGGAGAAGGCCCACGAGCCGCTGCGGCAGGTCCTGGTCGTCACCGCGCCGAAGGACAAGCAGGACGCCGCTAAGAAGTTCGCCGACCTGGTCAACAGCGCGGAAGGGCGCAAGGTGATGGACAAGTACGGCTTCGTCCTGCCCGGCGAGAGGACCTCGACCGGCTGATGGACTGGTTCCCGTTGTGGCTGTCGCTGCAGGTCGCGGCGACAGCCACCGCCCTCGCCGCCGTCCTCGGCATCGGTGGCGGCTACCTGCTGGCCAAGGGCCGCTTCCGCGGCCGTGGCCTGCTCGAAGCCCTCGCCTCCCTGCCGATCGTGCTGCCGCCCACGGTGCTCGGCTACTACCTGCTGGTGCTGTGCGGCAACGACACCGTCGTCGGCGACACCTGGCAGAACGTCACCGGCCAGCCCCTGGTCTTCACCCCTGCGGGCGCGGTCCTGGCAGCCACGGTCGCCTCGCTGCCGTTCTGCCTGCGCACCGCCCGGGCCGCCATCGAATCTGTCGACCCCCGCCTGGAGCAGGCCGCCCGCACCATGGGCCTGCCCGAATGGCAGGTCGCCGCCCGCGTCACCCTGCCCCTCGCGAGGCGCGGCATCATCGCTGGCGTCGCCCTCGGCTTCGCCCGCGCGCTGGGCGACTTCGGCGCCACCGTCATGGTCGCCGGCAACATCCCCGGCCAGACCCAGACCATGCCCATCGCCGTCTACGACGCCGTTCAGGCAGGCAACGACGACCGCGCGGCCCTCCTCGCCGTCATCCTCTCCCTCGTCGCCGTCGCCGTCGCCGTCCTGGTACTGGTCAACCGCTTCTCCCGGAACGCCCTATGACCCTGCCCGATCCCACCGCCCCGCCCGTGGTCATGAACGCCACCTGGTCCTCCGGCGACCGCGCCTCCATTCACGCCGACTTCACCGCACCGTCCGGCACCACCGTCTTCTTCGGCCCGTCCGGCTCCGGCAAATCGCTCACCCTCGCCCTCATCGCCGGACTGCTCCGGCCGCAGAGCGGCACTATCCACCTCCACGACTCCCCGGTGGCCGACCCCGCGAACAAGATCCACGTCCGCACCCAGGACCGTCACCTGGGCATGGTCTTCCAGGACGCCGCCCTACTTCCACACCGCACCGCGCTCGGCAACCTCACCCTCGCCCTACGACACGTCCCGCACCGCGAGCGCCACGACCAGGCAACGGCCTGGCTGGAGCGCGTCGGCGCCGCCCACTTCGCGGAGCAGAAACCCCGCACCCTCTCCGGGGGCGAGCGCCAGCGCATCGCCCTGGCCCGCGCTTTGGCCGGCCAGCCTCGCCTCCTGCTGCTCGACGAGCCGTTCAGCGCCCTTGACCGGCCCACCCGCCACCAGCTCCGCGACCTGCTGGCCACCCTCACCCGCGAGGAGAGGACTCCCACGCTGCTGGTCACCCATGACCCCGACGACGTCACGGCACTGGCCGACCACGTCCTTCTCTTCGCACCCGGCCACACCCGCCACCTCATTTCCGCAGCGGAGTTCGAGCCAACCCAGCCGCCAACCGCTGACGTAGCGCTCAGTGACGGTCGTTGCGCGCAGTGATTCTCATGCGAGAGTTCTGCGACAGCCCCGGAATCGATCACGTTTCCCCAGGTCACCGTTCGCAGAAGTCCTCTCAAAGCCCGCGCGTCGTGCGAGACAGGCTTTGGCCCACTGCCGGGGCGGATCTGACGACCGGTCAAGCGCGATAGAACGAAAACGACTGTCCGAGTACCACACCGCCCGCTTCATCCTCGTCCCTGCCCTCCGCGAGGAACTCGAAGTCCTCATTCCGGAGGACTGGGGTCCCGGGCGGCCCGTGGAAGCCGGGCCCGCCAGACGACGCGGTGCCGGCCGCCGCGGCGGCCAAGCCGATCCGGATCGGGTACGCGCGCTGCTCGACCGCACAGCAGGAACTCGCCAGCCAGCTCGCCGCGCTCGAACCTGTCTGCAAGCGGACCTTCTCCGAGAAGATCTCGACCCGTGTCGCAACCACGGCGGACGCCCGAAGGTCATCGACGACGACATGCTCACCTTCGCCCTGGCGCTCAAGGACAAGGGCGTCCCCGTCCCCGACATCGCGAAGAAGCTCACCATCAAGACGGGCAAGAACGCGGGCAAGTCCACCTCCGTCGCCTCGCTCTACCGGGCATTCGCCGAGGTGAGGCGGACATTGCCGGGTAACCCGGCGTGCTTGCTCGGGAAGCGCACCGTCTCGGCGAACACTCGGGTCGTGAGCACGAACGACAACAGGCCGACCATCCGTGACTGGCTGGACAACGCGGCCGGGGCGAATATCGCGGACATCCTCGCGCACGGGCACTGCGGCAAGCAGCTGCTGGAGCACTACGCGGTAGAGGTACGGGACGACATCAACGCCGCGTTCGGCGAGGTGAAGCCGCCCGCGTTGGCCCCTACGTCCACGCCGTGGCCCGCGCCGACCAGGTCCTGACGTCCCTCAGAGAGGCGGTAGAGGTTACCAGCAGCACATTCACCGGCCGCACCCTGTCCTCGGCGTCCGTGCTGGACGTCTCGCGCGTTTCGAAGCTCGCGGACGCCTCCTTCGCCTACTCCTCCCTCTCCGGCTGGGAAGGCCAGGGCCGCCTTGGCCAGGCAGCAGCCCGGTGCCGCCCCGCGTCCGCGTCGCTGTGCTCCTCATCCCCGACGCCGACCCGGCATCCACCGAGCGGGTCCGCGCCCGGACGTCGTGCTCGCCGCGTCGTCCTGGAACCCTCGAAGCGGCTTCGCAGGCCAGATGCGTGACGGTGCCTGTGCGGAAGAATCCGCACAGGCACCGGCTCGAACCGCAAACCATCAATTGAGTAGCCCCGAGGGCGAGGAACCAGGCCCGTGAAAGCGGCGCCGGTTCAGGCGCA
>NZ_JBHXVG010000103.1:0-4680 GCF_042672405.1 Streptomyces sp. NPDC127197
CACCGCATGACCCGCCACGGAGTCGGTGCCATGACCAGCGAGGACGGACTGCGGCTGCTGGATGCGGCCTGCGCGGCGGGCGAGCCGCACCTGCTGCCGATCCGGCTCGACGTCGGGGCGCTGCGGCGGCGGGCCGACGACGAGAGTCTCCCGGCGCTGCTGCGGGGTCTTGCCCAGCGTCGGGTGCGTCGTGGCACCGCGGACGGCGGCACGCGACGGCCCACGGAGCTGTCGCTCGCCGAGCGGCTCGCCCGGGTGTCCGGTGAGCAGCGGGCGCAGGCGCTGGAGGATCTGGTCGTCGCCCAGGTGGCGGCCGTGCTCGGCCATGCGTCGATGGCCGCGATCGAACCGGACCGTGCCTTCAAGGACATCGGGTTCGATTCACTGACGGCGGTCGAGCTGCGCAACCGGCTCAACACGGCCACCGGGCTGCGGCTGCCCGCCACGCTCGTCTTCGACCAGCCGACTCCGCAGGCGATCGCCCGCTTCGTGGAGCGAAAGCTGTTCCCGCAGGAGACCGTGCAGGCTCCCGCCCCGGGCGCGGAGGCGCCCCGCGCGGCCGCACCGGGCTCCCTCGACGACATCGACGAGATGGACGTCGACCTCCTCATCAACCTTGCTTTCGACGGCGACAGCGCCGGATCCGACGCGGAGCGTGAGTGACCACATGAGCAACCCCAACGACAAGGTCGTCGCCGCCCTGCGGGCGTCCCTCAAGGAGACCGAGCGGCTGCGGCAGCACAACCGCGAGCTCGCCGAGCGCGGCCGGGAGCCGATCGCGATCGTCGCGATGAGCTGCCGCTACCCGGGCGGTGTACGCACCCCGGAGGACCTGTGGCGGCTGGTGGCCGCGGGCGAGGACGCGGTGTCGGAGTTCCCGACGGACCGCGGCTGGGATCTGGACGGGCTGTACGACCACGGCGGATTCCTGTACGACGCGGCCGAGTTCGACCCGGCGTTCTTCGGGATCTCGCCGCGTGAGGCGCTCGCCATGGACCCGCAGCAGCGGCTGCTGCTGGAGACCTCCTGGGAGGCCGTGGAACGGGCCGGCATCGACCCGCGGACCCTGCGCGGCAGCCGTACGGGCGTCTTCGCCGGCGTCATGTACCACGACTACGGCACGCTGGTCGGTGAGTCGCCGGATGCCGTCGAGGGCTATGTCTACAACGGCAGCGCGGGCAGCGTCGCCTCCGGCCGGGTGGCCTACACGCTCGGCCTGGAGGGCCCGGCGGTGACGGTCGACACCGCCTGTTCCTCCTCGTTGATCGCGCTGCATCTGGCCGCTCAGTCGCTGCGCAACGGCGAGTGCTCCCTGGCGCTCGCCGGCGGCGTGGCGGTGATGTCGACGCCGACGCTGTTCGACGAGTTCAGCCGGGGTCAGGGGCACGGGCTGGCGCCGGACGGCCGGTGCAAGGCGTTCGCGGACAGTGCCGACGGGACCAGCCTGTCGGAGGGTGTGGGTCTGCTGTTGCTGGAGCGGCTGTCGGACGCCCGGCGCAACGGCCACCCGGTGCTGGCCGTGGTCCGCTCCACGGCGGCCAACCAGGACGGAGCGAGCAACGGTCTGACGGCACCCAACGGTCCCGCCCAGGAGCGCGTGATCCGGGACGCGCTGGCCGCCGCCGGGCTGACGGGCGCGGACGTCGACGTGGTGGAGGCCCATGGCACCGGCACGACCCTCGGCGACCCCATCGAGGCGCAGGCCCTCCTGGCCACCTACGGACAGGACCACACCCCCGACCAGCCCCTCTGGCTCGGCTCGCTGAAGTCCAACATCGGCCACACCCAGGCCGCCGCCGGCGTCGGCGGCGTCATCAAGATGGTCATGGCCATGCGCCACGGCCTGCTCCCCAAAACCCTCCACGTCGACACACCCTCCACCCACGTCGACTGGGACTCCGGCGCCGTGTCCCTGCTGACCGAGGAGCGGCCGTGGCCGGTCGTCGACCGGCCACGCCGTGCGGCCGTGTCGTCCTTCGGCGTGAGCGGGACGAACACGCACGCCGTTCTCGAGCAAGCTCCGCCCCCGGTGGTGAAGGAGCCCGCCGAGGGCGCGCCGGTGCGCGGGGCCGGGATGCCGGTCGTCCCGTGGGTGCTGTCCGCGCGGTCGGCGGACGCGCTGCGCGAACAGGCGGCCCGGCTGCGGGAGTTCGTGTGCGGCGCGGAGACCGTTGACTTGGTTGATGTCGGTTTCTCGCTGGCCACGGGCCGTTCGGTCTTCGAGCACCGGGCGGTGCTACATTCCGGCGGTTCCGGCGGTTCCGGCGGGCTCGACGGGGCGCTGGCGGCGCTCGCCGGGGACACGGAGGGTGCGGGTGCCGCCGCTGCGGGGCTGGTGGCGGGCGCGGGCCACCGTGCCGCCCGGACGGCCTTCCTGTTCACGGGGCAGGGCAGCCAGTACCCGGGCATGGGGCGTGAACTCCATGCTGCGCACCCCGTGTTCGCCGTGGCCTTCGACGAGGTCTGCGCGTACCTGGACTCGCATCTGGACCGTCCGCTGCGTGAGGTGGTGTTCGCCGAGCCGGGCACGCCCGAGGCGGCGCTCCTGGACCGGACGCAGTACACCCAAGCCGGTCTGTTCGCCGTCGAGGTGGCGCTGTTCCGGCTGGTCGAGGCGTGGGGGCTGCGACCCGCCGCGCTGTTGGGCCACTCCGTCGGCGAGCTGGCGGCGGCGCATGTGGCAGGGGTGCTGACGCTGCCGGACGCCTGCGCGCTGGTGGCAGCTCGCGGTCGGCTGATGCAGGAGCTGCCGACGGGCGGGGCGATGGTGTCCGTGCGTGCCACCGAGGACGAGGTCACGGAGGTGCTGGCCGGGCGCACGGAACGGGTGTCCGTCGCGGCCGTCAACGGGCCGCAGTCCGTCGTCGTCTCCGGCGACGAGGAGGCGGTGCTCGCGGTGGCCGCCGAACTCGCCAATCGGGGCCGGCGTACCAAGCGGCTCAATGTCAGTCATGCCTTCCACTCGCCCCGTATGGACGCCATGCTGGACGAGTTCCGGGCGGTCGCGGGCTCGCTGCGGTACGGCGATCCGTTGATTCCGGTCGTCTCCAACGTGACCGGTCGGACGGCGACCGCCGAGGAGCTGACCGACCCGGACTACTGGGTGCGTCATGTGCGGCAGGCGGTGCGTTTCGCCGACGGCATGCGGACGCTGGGCGAGCTGGGGGTCGGCAGCTGCCTGGAACTCGGTCCCGGTGGGGTGCTCTCCGGGATGGGGCAGGACTGCCTGCCCGGCGATGCCGTGGCGTTCGCCGCCGCTCTGCGCCGGGACCGCGCCGAGCCGGTGTCGGTCGTGGAGGCGGTGGCGACGGTGTTCGCCCGCGGTGCCCGCGTCGACTGGACGGCGCTGTTCGCCGGCAGCGGTGCACGGCGGGTGGATCTGCCGACCTACCCGTTCCAGCGGCAGCGTTACTGGCCGAAGGCCGCGTCCGGTGCGGCCGGGGACGTACGCTCGCTGGGTCTGGAGGCGGTGGACCATCCGCTGCTGGGGGCCGTGCTGGAGAGCGCGGACGGCGACGAGTTGCTGTTCACGAGCCGGGTCTCGCTCGCCGCCCAGCCGTGGATCCGCGGCCATCGTGTCGAGGGTGCAGCCCTGCTGCCGGGCACCGCGCTGGCGGAGCTGACCGTACGGGCCGGGGACAGGGCCGGTTGCCCTCTGCTGGAGGAGCTGACCCTTGAGGCGCCGATGGTGTTGCCCGAGGACGGCGGGTTGCGGCTCCGGGTGCGGGTGGGTGCCGCCGACGCGTCCGGCCGGCGTGCGCTGACCGTGCACGCGCGGCCCGACGGGGACGCGGCGCAGGACGGCCTGCCGTGGACGCGGCACGCGAGCGGCACCCTGAGCCCGGACCGCCTCGACTCCGGTGCCGGGCAGGACCTAAGCGGGGTCTGGCCGCCGGCCGGGGCGGAGCCGCTCGACATCGACGGCCGCTACGAGCGGTTCCGGGCGAGCGGGTTCGACTACGGGCCGGAGTTCCAGGGGCTGCGGGCGGCGTGGCGGCGCGGTGACGAGGTGTTCGCCGAGGTCGCGCTGCCGGAGGACCTGGCGGGGGACGCCGCGGATTTCGAGCTGCACCCTGCCCTGTTCGACGCCGCGCTGCAGACGGTCGGCCTCAGCGGCCTGACCGAGGACGGCGCGGCGGCGCTGATGCCGTTCTCGTGGCGGGGGGTGCGCCTGCATGCCGCGGGCGCGACGGTGCTGCGTGTGCGGCTGGCCGTGACCGGTCAGGACGAGGTGCGGCTCGACGCGGCGGACGCCTTGGGCGGTCCGGTCCTGACGGTCGACTCGCTGGCGCTGCGGCCGTTGTCCGGCCGGGCGGCTGGGGCCGCTGTCGCGGCGGGTCTGCGTGATGCGCTGTTCCGCGTGGAGTGGGTGTCCGTCGACGGGGTGCGGGAGGCCGGATCTACGGCGGAGGAGCCGGAGACGGTCTGGCTGTCCGCCGACGAGGGCCTCGGCGGCCTTTCCGGGCGCTCGGCTCCCGGCGTCGTGGTCGCTCCTTGCCCGCGCGGTGAACGGGCGGCTCTGCACTGGGCGTTGGACCTGGTTCAGGGGTGGCTGGCGGACGAGCGTCTCGCCGGCTCCCGGCTCGTCCTGCTCACCCGCAACGCGGTCGTCACCTCACCCCAGGACACCCCCGACCTGGAACACGCCGCCCTCTGGGGCCTCATCCGCTCCGCCCAGTC
>NZ_JBHXVG010000104.1:0-4475 GCF_042672405.1 Streptomyces sp. NPDC127197
GCGGTGGCTCCGCACGAGTGGGACGGAGTGCCGGCACCGGACCCCGAGCGGGCCATCGCGCGACTGCGCGCGGGCACGGCACCACAGCCGCCGCCGAACTACGGCGCACCGGGCGCATCTGACGAGCTCAGAGTGACGCCTCTGAGGTGGTCGTCCGCACTCCGTCCGGTCCAGCTTTTTTCGACGCAGGAGTGAACCACGCGGCACTTTCGCTCGTAGAGCCGGATGCCGGGCGAGGTGCGATCCACTTTCGCCGGCCGGCCGGCTCTCGGTGCCTGTCCCCCGGGCACCGGGATCCGGCACGCTCCTGCCGGGTTCAGCGGATGACTCCCTGGTCGGACAGGGCCTTCCTCAGCGCGCGCACCGCGTAGTAGGAACGGGACTTGACTGTTCCGGCGGGTATGCCGAGGTGTGCTGCGGCCTCGGCGACACTGCACTCCATGAAGTACATCAGCTTGATGATCTCGCGGTGCTGTTCGTTCAGTTCGGCGTAGGTGTCCCTGACCACCTGAGACATGAGCATCCCATCGATGCCGTCCGTCACGGAGACGACATCCAGTTCCCACGACATGTCCTCCGGCGGGCGGATCTGCCGAGCGCGGTGGTGATCCATCACGAGGTTCTTCACGACGGTGTACAGCCAGGCTCGGGCCTCCTCCGTCTTCGTGCTCAGGCTGGACGCATGCCTCCACGCCCGGATCGCGGCCTCCTGGAGGACGTCCTCCGCACGGTGCCAGTCGCCACCGAGGAGGCGTGCGGCGAAACGCAGGAGCGGCGTGCCGTGCTCGGCATACAGCCTCCGGATGAACTCCTCACAGTTGTCACTCAGGGCCTCGTCGGAGTGGCGCGGCATGCCGTCGGCGCCCGTGCCAGGCCCGGCGTCCGTGGTCCGCCTCATCGTGCTGGCGTCCTTGTTCAGATCAGGTTTTGTTGTGGCTGCCCTGGGTAGCCCCGAGGCGGCTTCACACTGGTGGGACAGGCTTGGACGAACCTTGTCGATTTCTTGCCATCGATTTCTTGCCATCGATCTGTCGCACGGGCGTGCCGCGAGCCGCAGACAGTTTTTCGTTCGGCGACGTACGCCACCGGCGCCGTCGAGGCCACACCGGCCCGAGCACGCCGAGGCCGGTCACCAGCCGGTGACGCGTTGCCAGAAAGCCTCGATCACGGGCGCGGCGTCTGTGCTCCGGGTGCTGTCGATGACGTGGTAGCCGTGGTGCTGGGCGGCGGTGGCACAGGCGTGGTTGGGGAGGATGCGCAGGCGGGTGCCGACGGGCAGGTCGGGCAGGTGGGCACCGTCGCGGGCGGTGAGGGTGCCGTGCTCCTGGCTCGCGGCGGTCATGACCAGGCCGGGGATCGGGTTGCCGTCCAGGTCGGTGACCAGGCCGTAGCCCTGGTCCGTCTGCTGGGCGGCGGTGCCGCGGTCGCGGGACATGGCCATCCAGCCGCCGTCGGTGAGGATCCATCCGTACTCGGGGCGGTGGCCGATGACGGTGACGACGACGGAGAGGGCGAGGTCGTCGATGTCGCAGACGCTGAGGCCGGCCATCACCAGGTCGAAGAAGACGTAGTTGCCGGCGCGCAGTTCGGTGACCCCGGTGAGGTCCTCGGCAGCGTGGGCGGTGGGGGTGGAGCCCACGCTGACGGTGTCCACCGGCAGGCCGGCCGCACGCAGCCGCTGGGCCGCGGCGATCGCGGTGTCACGTTCGTTGTCAGCCGCTTTGCGCTGTTCCTCGGCGGTGTAGGCGAAGTAGGACTCGCCCGCGTGGGTCAGTACGCCGTCCAGACAGCCCGCGTCGTGCAGGATGCGGCCGATCTCGGTCAGGGCGGGGTCGTCGGGCTTCAGGCCGCCGCGGTGGCCGTCGCAGTCGATCTCGATCTGGGCGGGGATGGGGATGCCGGCCTCGCGGGAGGCTTCGGCGACGAATGATGCCTGCTCGACGCTGTCCAGCAGGATGCGCAGGGTGACGGCGCGGCGCAGCAGGGCGATCACGCGCGGGAGCTTGTGCGGGTCGATGCCGACGGCGTACGTGATGTCGGTGTAGCCGCCGTCGGCGAACGTCTCGGCTTCGGCGAGGGTGGAGACGGTGACCGGACAGGGCTGTGCGCCGTCGTGCATCAGGGCGGCGACGTCGAGGCTCTTGGCCGTCTTCACGTGGGGGCGCAGGGTGACCCCGAGCCGGTCGGCCCGCTCTGCGAGGCGTGCGATGTTGCGTCGCGTCTTGTGGACGTCGACGACGGCGAACGGGGTGTCCGGGTCGGCGAGGGTCCGGGTGGCGGTGGAGGGGGTGTTGCTCAGGGGGCTGTTCACAGGGAGATGTCCATCTTCTTCAGAAGGGCCAGGCCCAGATGCAGGTCCTGCAGACCGATTCCGGAGCTGTCGAAGAGCGTGATGTCGCGGTCATCGGTGCGCCCTGCGGCGCGTCCTGTGAGGACGTCACCGAGGGGGGTGAGGACCGTCGCCGCGGGCGCGTGCTGGCTTTCGCCCATGCGGCGGGCCTGCTCGGGAAGGTCGCAGAAGACGCGAGCGCGGCTGAACAGTTCGGGCGGCAGTTCCCGCTTGCCGGGGGCGTCGGCCCCCATGCAGGACAGATGCGTGCCGGGGCGGACCCAGTCGGCCTCGAACAGGGGCGGGTCGTCGGTGCGGGCGGTGGTGGCGGTGACGATGACGTCGGCACGGGCACAGGCTTCCTCGGCGCCGACGGGACGGGCGTTGTGGCCCTGTGCCGTCAGTTCGTGGGCCATCTGCGTGGCACGGTCGGGGTCTCGTCCCACGACCAGGACCTCGCCGATCGGCCGGACGCGGCTGACGGCCCGTATCTCGTAGGCGGCCTGGTGACCGGTGCCGAACACGGCCAGGGTGGCGGCGTCGGGGCGGGCCAGCAGATCGACGGCGAGGGCGTCGGCCGCGGCGGTCCGGTAGGCGTTCGCGGTGCCGACCTCCAGGACGGCCGCGATCCGGCCGACTGTCTGGTCGAACAGCAGCAGGGTCGAGTGGTGGCGCGGCAGCCCGTGCTCCGGGTTGCCCGGCCAGTAGGTGCCGATCTTCACCCCGGCGTGCGTCGCGGATGCGGACGGCTTGAGGGTGAACCGGTTGCGCGGATCGGAGCCGTGCACGGCCAGACTGGGGAAGACCGGGCCGTCCACCGTCGCGGCGAAGGCGGCACGGGCCGCTTCGAGGGCCAGCTCCTCGTCCACGAGCGCGGCGGTCTGCTCCTCGGTGATGTGCAACAGAGTGGTCGATCCGGCGGCGGTCATGAGCGGCTCACTTGGCGTAGTTGTAGACGGTCGCCCGTGACACGCCGAGCAGGTCCGCGATGATCTGCGCGGCGTCGCGCGAGTCGAAGTAGCCATCGCGCTGCAGCTGCCGCACGAGTTCCTTCTTGTCCTCCCGACTCAGCGAGCGGGGAGTCGCGGCACGCTCGGCGGCACGTGCCTCCACCTCTTGGCGCAGCTCGCGTGCGTTGCGGTCCCGCAGGGTCTCCAGGGGCTGCTCGCGGTGCTCGGTGTCCGTGGCCACGAGGTTCGACAGCGCGAGCGTCACGGGCGACAGGACGGACACGTCGAGGTTCAGGCAGAGTGCCGCGATGTACTCGCCCTCGGTGTTCTTGATGCCGATGGACGTGCTCTTCACCGGGCGGCCGTCGGGAAACCGGTTGGGGTAGTTCTGGATGACGCTGGGGTAGTCCGGGTCGGCGATGCGGGCCAGGCCCAGCTCCGTGGCGGAGTCACCGACCTGGCGGCCCGAAAGGTTGTCCTCGATCGCCCGGATCGCGTTCTCCGGATCCCGCAGGTCGTGCAGGACCACTTCGCACAGGCCCGGGAACATGCGGCCCAGCGCGACAGCGATCTTCTCGGCCTCGCGGATGAAGTGCTCGTCCGCGTCGATCGAGGCGGCGGCAACGACACCCTTGAGCTCGTCCGCCTTCGCGCTCGCTGCGAGGTGGTCCATGGCGCACCTTCCGACACTGGATTTTGATTTTGTTTCTATTTCTAGACGGAGAGTCTAAGTGGGTCTTCTAGGTCCTGTCCAGCGCACCGTCGGTCGACGAGCGACCGCCAGGGGGCGGGCACGGTGGTCCCGCCCACCAGATCGGTCAGGAGGCACCGACCCACCTCGCCGCGGGAGCCCCTGGCTCACCAGGAGCGTGAGCTTGGCGTGCACGGCTTCCCGCGTGGCGCGTCCCACGCGGGAGGTCAGGCCTGGGGGACATCCAAGGGCTCCCCGTCATGGGCGGGGGCGCTTTTCTTCGGTCCGCTGCCGCCTTCACCTGCGGCTTCAGGTGAGGTCTCCACGGACCGGTTCAGCCTCCCGCCGGACGTGGGGCCCGCTTTGCCCCCGGTTCCGCCGGAGCTGTGTCACAGGCGCGTGACAGCGGAGTCATGGACGCGAGACAGCACCGAACCGGCAGCCAGGAGTGGCCGTGATGGTGATGTCAACGCGCGGCACCGCGCACCTGGTGCCCCCGCATCTG
>NZ_JBHXVG010000105.1:0-4216 GCF_042672405.1 Streptomyces sp. NPDC127197
GTCGGCCTGGGCCTCGCGGTCGCCCGGGGCTTCGCCGAGGCCATGGGCGGCACCCTCGACGCCGAGGACACCCCCGGCGGCGGCCTCACCATGGTCCTCACCCTCCGCGCGGCAGGAGCTCGCCCCGTGCTTCTTTCCTCCGCACCCCAAGAAAGGCAGGCTCAATGAACCGGGTGCTCGTGGTCGACGACGAGCCGCAGATCGTTCGCGCCCTCGTGATCAACCTCAAGGCGCGCAAGTACGAGGTCGACGCGGCCCAGGACGGGGCGACCGCCCTCCAGCTCGCCGCGGCTCGCCACCCGGACGTCATCGTCCTCGACCTGGGGCTGCCGGACATGGACGGCGTCGAAGTGATCAAGGGCCTGCGCGGCTGGACCCGCGTGCCGATCATCGTGCTGTCCGCCCGGCACTCCTCCGACGAGAAGGTCGAGGCACTCGACGCGGGCGCCGACGACTACGTCACCAAGCCCTTCGGCATGGACGAACTGCTGGCCCGGCTGCGCGCGGCCGTCCGCCGCGCCGAGCCCACCGGCGGCGGCGAGGACGAGGTGATGGTGGAGACCGAGGAGTTCACCGTCGACCTCGTCGCCAAGAAGGTCAACCGCGGCGGCAAGGACGTACGGCTGACCCCCACGGAGTGGCATCTGCTGGAAGTGCTGGTGCGCAACACCGGCCGGCTGGTCAGCCAGAAGCAGCTGCTGCAGGAGGTGTGGGGACCGTCGTACGGGACGGAGACCAACTACCTGCGCGTGTACATGGCACAACTGCGCCGCAAGCTGGAGGCGGACCCGTCGCACCCGAAGCACTTCGTCACGGAGCCGGGGATGGGATACCGCTTCGAGAAGTGAGCTTTCGAGCTGTGACACAGGGGTTACGTGACTGTCGGTGCACCCCGGTAGGCTTCAGACATGAGTGCTGTTCCTCGTTCCGAAAAGCCGGTGGGCCGGTTCCGGCGCATGCTTGACCGGCTCTCCTCTTCGCAGGAGGACCTGGAGTCCGAGGAACTGCGGGAGGACGCCGAGACCGCAGGCTGTACGCGGATCGGTGACTGCCACGACCGACAGATCGTCACGGTTACTGGTACCTTGCGCACGGTCACACTGCGGCCGCGCGCGGGAGTCCCGGCCCTGGAGGCCGAGCTGTTCGACGGCTCCGCCGCACTCGACGTGGTGTGGCTCGGTAGGCGCTCCATCGTCGGGATAGAACCGGGGCGCAAGCTGATCGCATCGGGCCGGATCTCGATGAGCCGGGGCCGCCGGGTGCTCTTCAACCCGAAATACGAACTGAGACCCCTCGGACGGGAGTAGCCGGTGACGTCGCTCGACAAGCCGACTGAACACACCGAAGACACCGATCAGGACGCCCGCGCGGTCACGGAGGCCGCGCTGTTCGAGGCGTTCGGCGGCGTGCGGGGCATGGTCGAGACGGTGCTGCCGGGCCTGCTCTTCGTGACCATCTACACGATCAACAAGGACCTGCACCTGTCGGCGATCGCCGCCCTGGGCGTGTCCCTGCTGCTCGTCGTGGTCCGCCTGGCGATGAAGGACACCGTCAAGCACGCCTTCAGCGGTGTCTTCGGCGTGGCTTTCGGCGTCGTCTTCGCGATGATGACCGGCAACGCCAAGGACTTCTACCTGCCCGGCATGCTCTACACGCTGGGCCTGGCGCTGGCGTACATCATCACGACCCTGTGCGGCGTCCCGCTGATCGGCCTGATGCTCGGCCCGGTCTTCAAGGAGAACCTCTCCTGGCGCACCCGCAACCCCGGCCGCAAGAAGGCATACGCCAAGGCCAGCTGGGCCTGGGGCCTGATCCTGCTCACCAAGTGCGCGATCCTCTTCCCGCTGTACTGGTGGGCCGACACCACACAGCTGGGCTGGGTGCTGGTGACCCTGAAGATCCCGCCGTTCCTGCTGGCGGTCTGGCTGACCTGGGTCTTCCTGGCCAAGGCGCCGCCGCCCATCGACGTGTTCGCCGAGATGGAGGCCGAGGAGCGCGCCGAGCAGGAGCGCAAGGCCGCCCTTGCGGGGGAGCACGGGGAGCTGCCGACCGGCGCTCGCCACCGGCGGGACTGACAGCCGTCGATACGAGGATGGGGCGCCCTGAGATCTCAGGGCGCCCCATCCTCGTATCGACGGCTGTCAGTCCCGCCGGTGGCGAGCGCCGGTCGGCAGCTCCCCGTGCTCCCCCGCAAGGGCGGCCTTGCGCTCCTGCTCGGCGCGCTCCTCGGCCTCCATCTCGGCGAACACGTCGATGGGCGGCGGCGCCTTGGCCAGGAAGACCCAGGTCAGCCAGACCGCCAGCAGGAACGGCGGGATCTTCAGGGTCACCAGCACCCAGCCCAGCTGTGTGGTGTCGGCCCACCAGTACAGCGGGAAGAGGATCGCGCACTTGGTGAGCAGGATCAGGCCCCAGGCCCAGCTGGCCTTGGCGTATGCCTTCTTGCGGCCGGGGTTGCGGGTGCGCCAGGAGAGGTTCTCCTTGAAGACCGGGCCGAGCATCAGGCCGATCAGCGGGACGCCGCACAGGGTCGTGATGATGTACGCCAGCGCCAGGCCCAGCGTGTAGAGCATGCCGGGCAGGTAGAAGTCCTTGGCGTTGCCGGTCATCATCGCGAAGACGACGCCGAAAGCCACGCCGAAGACACCGCTGAAGGCGTGCTTGACGGTGTCCTTCATCGCCAGGCGGACCACGACGAGCAGCAGGGACACGCCCAGGGCGGCGATCGCCGACAGGTGCAGGTCCTTGTTGATCGTGTAGATGGTCACGAAGAGCAGGCCCGGCAGCACCGTCTCGACCATGCCCCGCACGCCGCCGAACGCCTCGAACAGCGCGGCCTCCGTGACCGCGCGGGCGTCCTGATCGGTGTCTTCGGTGTGTTCAGTCGGCTTGTCGAGCGACGTCACCGGCTACTCCCGTCCGAGGGGTCTCAGTTCGTATTTCGGGTTGAAGAGCACCCGGCGGCCCCGGCTCATCGAGATCCGGCCCGATGCGATCAGCTTGCGCCCCGGTTCTATCCCGACGATGGAGCGCCTACCGAGCCACACCACGTCGAGTGCGGCGGAGCCGTCGAACAGCTCGGCCTCCAGGGCCGGGACTCCCGCGCGCGGCCGCAGTGTGACCGTGCGCAAGGTACCAGTAACCGTGACGATCTGTCGGTCGTGGCAGTCACCGATCCGCGTACAGCCTGCGGTCTCGGCGTCCTCCCGCAGTTCCTCGGACTCCAGGTCCTCCTGCGAAGAGGAGAGCCGGTCAAGCATGCGCCGGAACCGGCCCACCGGCTTTTCGGAACGAGGAACAGCACTCATGTCTGAAGCCTACCGGGGTGCACCGACAGTCACGTAACCCCTGTGTCACAGCTCGAAAGCTCACTTCTCGAAGCGGTATCCCATCCCCGGCTCCGTGACGAAGTGCTTCGGGTGCGACGGGTCCGCCTCCAGCTTGCGGCGCAGTTGTGCCATGTACACGCGCAGGTAGTTGGTCTCCGTCCCGTACGACGGTCCCCACACCTCCTGCAGCAGCTGCTTCTGGCTGACCAGCCGGCCGGTGTTGCGCACCAGCACTTCCAGCAGATGCCACTCCGTGGGGGTCAGCCGTACGTCCTTGCCGCCGCGGTTGACCTTCTTGGCGACGAGGTCGACGGTGAACTCCTCGGTCTCCACCATCACCTCGTCCTCGCCGCCGCCGGTGGGCTCGGCGCGGCGGACGGCCGCGCGCAGCCGGGCCAGCAGTTCGTCCATGCCGAAGGGCTTGGTGACGTAGTCGTCGGCGCCCGCGTCGAGTGCCTCGACCTTCTCGTCGGAGGAGTGCCGGGCGGACAGCACGATGATCGGCACGCGGGTCCAGCCGCGCAGGCCCTTGATCACTTCGACGCCGTCCATGTCCGGCAGCCCCAGGTCGAGGACGATGACGTCCGGGTGGCGAGCCGCGGCGAGCTGGAGGGCGGTCGCCCCGTCCTGGGCCGCGTCGACCTCGTACTTGCGCGCCTTGAGGTTGATCACGAGGGCGCGAACGATCTGCGGCTCGTCGTCGACCACGAGCACCCGGTTCATTGAGCCTGCCTTTCTTGGGGTGCGGAGGAAAGAAGCACGGGGCGAGCTCCTGCCGCGCGGAGGGTGAGGACCATGGTGAGGCCGCCGCCGGGGGTGTCCTCGGCGTCGAGGGTGCCGCCCATGGCCTCGGCGAAGCCCCGGGCGACCGCGAGGCCCAGGCCGAC
>NZ_JBHXVG010000106.1:0-4034 GCF_042672405.1 Streptomyces sp. NPDC127197
GCTCGGCATACGTGCGCAGCGCCGCCACCGACATCGGAACCGGCACCTACACGGTCATGACCCAGCTGGCGGCCGAGCTCCTCGGCGTCGACGTCGCCCGGGTGCGGTTCGACCTCGGCGACTCCGACATGCCCTACGCCCCCCAGGCCGGCGGCTCCGGCCTCACCGGCGCCCTCGGCAACGCCGTGCACGCGGCCTGCCGGCGCCTGCTGCGGGAGTTCCTCGACGTCGTGCGCGACGACACCGCCTCCCCGCTGCACGGCGCCGCGCCCGACGACGTGACCGTCACCGACGGGCGCATCCACCGCATCGGAGATCCCGCACAGGGTGAGACCTACACGCAGATCCTCACCCGTCACGGCCTCGAGGAGCTCAGCGCCGACGGCAGGAGCACTCCCCCGCAGTCCGAGGAGCTGGGGATGGCGCTCTCCGGCGCCTTCGGAGCCAAGTTCGTCGAGGTGCGCCTCGACCCGGAACTGGGCCTGCTGCGGGTGGCACGGGTGGTCTCCGCGATCGACGGCGGGCGCATCCTCAACGAGAAGACCGCCACCAGCCAGATCATCGGCGGCACGGTCGGCGGCATCAGCCAGGCGATGTTCGAGGAGACGGCCACCGACCAGGTCACCGGGCGCATCGCCAACGCCACCTTCGGGGACTACCTGATGCCGGTGAACGCCGACATTCCCGACATGGAGGTGCTCTTCGTCGGCGGACCCGACCGGGCAACCGCGGTGGGGACCAAGGGAGTCGGCGAAGTCGGCCTGGTCGGGCTGGCCGCGGCCATCGGCAACGCCGTCTTCCACGCCACCGGCCGCCGCATCCGCTCCCTCCCGATCACCATCGACCGACTCATGCTCTGAGAGACCGGCTCCGCAGCCGATGAGCCGCGGAGCCGTCCTCGTCGCCGGCGCCACCGTCCGGCGCCGTATCGCACCGCCGTAGTCCGGGGAGAAACCCATGCTGGACATCGCACGAGAGCTGTGCCAGTTGCTTGAGCAAGGCCGTGACTTCGCCGTCGCCACCGTGGTCGCGGTCAGCGGCAGCGCACCCCGTGCGCCTGGCGCTGCCCTTGCCGTGGACGGCGATGGCACGGCCGTCGGCTCGGTCTCCGGCGGTTGTGTGGAAGGCGCGGTGTACGACCTGTGTCAGCAGGCGCTGAAAGACGGTGAGACCGTCCTGCAGCAGTTCGGGTACAGCGACGAGGACGCCTTCGCCGTCGGCCTCACGTGTGGCGGGGTCATCGACATCCTGGTCACGCCGGTCCGTGCCGGTGATCCGGACCGGGATGTCTTCGCTGCCGCGTTGTCCGCCGCACGCTCACAGGAGACGGTTGCGCTGGCTCGTGTTGTCGACGGGCCGGCCGAACGGCTCGGTCGCGCGCTGGCAGTCCACTCCGACGGGGCGTATGAGGGCACGCTGGGTGACGAGCCGCAGCTGGATCGCACCGCAGCAGCCAGGGCTCGAGCAATGCTGGAACTCGGGCGCACCGGGACAGTCGTGATCGGTGAGGAGGGGTCCTACTGCGGTCGTCCGCTGACACTGCTGGTCGAATCCAGTGTCCCGGCCCCCCGCTTGATCGTCTTCGGAGCGATCGACTTCGCGGCAGCTCTGGTACGGCTCGGCAAATTCCTCGGCTACCACGTAACCGTCTGCGACGCCCGACCGGTATTCGCGACCGAGGCGCGTTTCCCGGAGGCGGACGAAGTGGTCGTCGACTGGCCTCACCGCTACCTGGCAGCCACTCGGCTCGACAACCGAACGGTGCTGTGTGTGCTCACGCACGATGCCAAGTTCGACATGCCGCTCCTGCAACGAGCGCTGAAGCTGCCGGTTGCTTATGTCGGGGCCATGGGGTCTCGGCGCACCCACGAGGACCGCATACAGCGCCTGCGCGCAGCAGGGGTAACCGATCACCAGCTGGCCCGGTTGCGTTCACCGATCGGCCTTGACCTCGGCGCGGGCACGCCCGAGGAGACGGCCCTGTCGATCGTTGCCGAGATCGTCGCCGATCGACAGGGCGGCTCAGGCCTACCACTGGCCAGTACACGCACTCCCATTCACCATGACACGGCTTCCCTCTCCGGGTGCGCCGTGCGAGAGCAGCCAATGCCGACTGCCGCTCCTCGTCTTCTCGACGACAGCGCATCCGTCAGATGACCCACCCACACCAGCACTGCGCAATGCACAGAAGGAACGCCCGTTCGATGCCTGGCTCCGGTGGACGGCTGATGTGACACCGAGGCCGGCAGGCGGCCACGAAGCTCTCCCCGGCTGCTCGGAAGCGGTCTGCGCGTGCCTGGTACTGGCTTTCCTAGGGACGGCTTCCCAGGAAAAGATCTCCCTGTATGCCAGGTCTCTCCGTCACGACGATGGATTCCGCAAGGAGCCTTCGTACACGAAAGGCCGCCTCCGCCACATGGTCGTCTGTGTGGCGAAGAACTGCGCATCCAACGGAGACACCATGCGTGAGTACACCGAGCTGTACATCGACGGCGCCTGGCGCGAGCCCCTCGACGGAACGGTCATCGATTTGACCGACCCTGCCACCGGCGAGGTGTCCGGACGGGTGGCACTCGGTGGCGAGGCCGACGTCGACCTGGCGGTTGCCGCGGCCAGCCGCGCATTCCCCGCATTCTCGCGGACCACCCGCCAGGAGCGCATAGATCTGCTGGATCGGATCGCCGACGAGTACGAGCAGCGCGCCGAGGACATGGCCCAGGCTGTCACCGCAGAGCTGGGCTGTCCGCTGCCGCTGTCCCGCTCCAGGCACGTTGCCGCCGGAATCATCCAGTTCCGGGCAGCCGCCCAGGTACTCAAGACGTTTGCGTTTACCGAAGAGCGCAGCACCACCCACGTCCGCAAGGAACCCATCGGCGTGGCCGCTCTGATCACTCCTTGGAACTTCCCCGCCCTCCAGCCGGCCGGCAAGACCGCCTCGGCGCTCGCGGCGGGCTGCACCGTCGTCCTCAAGCCGGCCCAGCTGGCCCCGTACTCGGCTGTCGTCCTGGCCGAGATCCTGGAGGCCGCCGGAGTCCCCGCAGGCGTCTTCAACCTCGTCATCGGTCGCGGCTCGATGATCGGAAATGCACTCGCGTCGCACCCCGACGTCGCCCTGGTGTCCTTCACCGGCTCGGGTGAGACCGCGCTCCAGGTGAATGCCGCTGCCGGCCGGAGCGCCAAGCGCGTGGCCACCGAACTCGGCGGCAGGTCTCCGCAGGTGATCATGCCCGATGCGGACATGGACGTCGCGGCGGGCACAGCGCTCACCTGGCTGGTGGCCAACACCGGCCAGATCTGCAGTGCGCCGAGCCGGACCCTGGTGCCGCGCGAGCGGCTGGAGGAGTTCCTGTCCGTGCTGCTCCCGCGGATCGAGTCCATCAGGATCGGCGACCCGCGCGCAGACGACATCGACATGGGCCCGCTGATCTCCGCCGAGCAGTGGCAGACCGTCCAGCACTACATCCAGGCCGGCCTGGATGAGGGAGCCCACCTGGTCACCGGTGGCCTCGGCAAGCCGCATGGCCTGGAGCAGGGGCACTTCGTCAAGCCCACTCTCTTCACCGGGGTCACCAACGACATGACCATCGCCCAGGAAGAGATCCTCGGGCCGGTGATGTCGATCATTACCTACGACACGGTGGATGAGGCTGTCGAGATCGCCAACGACATCCGGTACGGCCTTGCCGGTTACGTCACCGGCAGCGATCCGGCGGACGCCGCGGACGTCGGTTCCCGTATCGAAGCCGGCTACGTGATCGTCAACAACGCCGATTTCGACTGGACCGCTCCCTTGGGCGGCTGCAAGGAGTCCGGCAACGGCCGCGAATGGGGCCCCGACGGCATGCAGGAATACCTGGAGACCAAGGTCGTGCTGGGGCCGCTGCCGACCGACGCGGGATCCCATCGGTAAATGGCAAGACTGAGATGGCAACACTGATGGGACGCCGTCCGTGACCCGCGTGGCTTCGCGCTGAAGTTCTACACCGAGGAGGGCAACTACGACCTCGTCGGCAACAACACCCCGGTGTTCTTCA
>NZ_JBHXVG010000107.1:2500-3956 GCF_042672405.1 Streptomyces sp. NPDC127197
GCGGCTGCTGGCACGTAGTTAGCCGTGGCTTTCTGGTTAGGTACCGTCAAGGTACCGCCCTATTCGAACGGTACTTGTTCTTCCCTAACAACAGAGCTTTACGATCCGAAAACCTTCATCACTCACGCGGCGTTGCTCCGTCAGACTTTCGTCCATTGCGGAAGATTCCCTACTGCTGCCTCCCGTAGGAGTCTGGGCCGTGTCTCAGTCCCAGTGTGGCCGATCACCCTCTCAGGTCGGCTACGCATCGTTGCCTTGGTGAGCCGTTACCTCACCAACTAGCTAATGCGCCGCGGGTCCATCTGTAAGTGGTAGCCGAAGCCACCTTTTATGTTTGAACCATGCGGTTCAAACAACCATCCGGTATTAGCCCCGGTTTCCCGGAGTTATCCCAGTCTTACAGGCAGGTTACCCACGTGTTACTCACCCGTCCGCCGCTAACATCAGGGAGCAAGCTCCCATCTGTCCGCTCGACTTGCATGTATTAGGCACGCCGCCAGCGTTCGTCCTGAGCCAGGATCAAACTCTCCGATAAAGTAGTTTGACTGACTACGCACATCGCTGTGCGATTTTTAAAAACTGAATTAACAGGTACGTTTTGTCTTGTTTAGTTTTCAAAGATCATTTTGTTTGTCCGCTTTGTTAAAGCAACTTTATTAGTATACAACGTCACTTCTTCAAAGTCAACAACTTTTTTTAAAAATTACACTAACGTGCAATTGCTTGGCGGCGTCCTACTCTCACAGGGGGAAACCCCCGACTACCATCGGCGCTGAAGAGCTTAACTTCCGTGTTCGGTATGGGAACGGGTGTGACCTCTTCGCTATCGCCACCAAACAAATTGAGAGTGTTCTCTCAAAACTAGATAACAGGTGTGACATCATTCAAAATGTGGTTAAGTCCTCGATCGATTAGTATCTGTCAGCTCCATGTGTCGCCACACTTCCACCTCAGACCTATCAACCTGATCATCTTTCAGGGATCTTACTTCCTTGCGGAATGGGAAATCTCATCTTGAGGGGGGCTTCATGCTTAGATGCTTTCAGCACTTATCCCGTCCGCACATAGCTACCCAGCGATGCCCTTGGCAGAACAACTGGTACACCAGCGGTGCGTCCATCCCGGTCCTCTCGTACTAAGGACAGCTCCTCTCAAATTTCCTGCGCCCGCGACGGATAGGGACCGAACTGTCTCACGACGTTCTGAACCCAGCTCGCGTACCGCTTTAATGGGCGAACAGCCCAACCCTTGGGACCGACTACAGCCCCAGGATGCGATGAGCCGACATCGAGGTGCCAAACCTCCCCGTCGATGTGGACTCTTGGGGGAGATAAGCCTGTTATCCCCGGGGTAGCTTTTATCCGTTGAGCGATGGCCCTTCCATGCGGAACCACCGGATCACTAAGCCCGACTTTCGTCCCTGCTCGACTTGTAGGTCTCGCAGTCAAGCTCCCTT
>NZ_JBHXVG010000108.1:0-3940 GCF_042672405.1 Streptomyces sp. NPDC127197
CCCCACCCTCTTTTTTTGGCGGTTTTGGGGGTTTTTTTTTTTTTTTTCATCCCTGTCGCGTTCCCCCGCCGTCTCGTACGCGTTCGACAGCAGCGGGTTAAACGACAAGCTTAGGCATTCCGCTGATCATCGAAGGGACGGGCCTACGACCGGAGGATGTTGGGGCGCGTCCGGGAATCCGCGCCCACGCGGGCCTCGGTGACTGCCGCGGAACGAATCCGGGTGCCGACACGGCCAACCCGTGAACTTCTATTGACCGTGTTCCGTCAGGAACCTACTCTCACGGTAGATGTAAGGAAACTTTCCTAACAGTCGTGCTCCCCGTCCGGCGCCCCGATCAGGCACGTCAGCTCCACCCTCAAAGCGAGGAGCCCTCTGATGCCACCTACGCACCCCCGCTCTCACGCCCACCGCACCGGAACCTCCCGCCGTGGGCTGCTCGGCGCGGCCGTCGGCGGTCTTGCCGCGGCCGCCCTCCCCGCGTCCCTGCGGCTGCCGTCCGGCACCGCTACGGCCGCAACGCTCGCCGGCCTCCTGGGCGCTGCGCTGGTCGCCCTCCCCGTCGAATGCCGGTCTCGGCGCGTTCGAGACCATCGAGGACGACCGAGCTGACTCCCACACCGCGGGCCAACTGCACATCTACCCGGTGGGCGACGCCTTCAGGTTCAACATGCACATGGTCGACCGGGATACGTCCGCGGACCGTCAGCGCCAGGAAGTGACCGGCATGCTTACGTCGGGCAGTTCGTATCTGCGCTGGCTCCCGGGCGAGACATGGCGCACGACGTATCAGATGTACATCCCGAGCTCGCTGAAGGCGACCACGTCCTTCACGCACATCATGCAGACCAAGCAGCCGGGCACTGGCAGCTCACCGATCACCGTGATGTCGCTGCGCCGGGTGAACGGGGTGCAGACCATCGAACTGAAACTGTTCGAGGCGGACATCCTGGTCGGCCGGACCGATCTCGTCCCGCTGCACGACTCCTGGGTCGACGTCGACTTCCAGATGAAGATCGGTGACGGGACCGCGGGCAATGTGCGGTGGATTCTCCGCAAGGACGGCACCACGCTCGTCGACGGGACCAAGACCGGTGTCGACACCTTTCTGCTCGACCGGGTGCGGCCCAAGTGGGGCATCTACCGCTCGCTCGGCGATACTTCCGGTTCGCTGCAGGACTGCTACCTGCTGCTGCGGAACATGCGCGGCTACCAACTGGTCGACGGCCCTGCCGCGGTCGACTACCAGGCGGAGGACGCTTTCATCTCGCAGGGCGTCGTCGAGTCCAACCACACCGGCTTCTCCGGGACCGGCTTCGTGAACTACGACAACGTCAGCGGCTCGTTCGTCGAATGGACCGTCCCAGCGAGCACCGCGGGCCCCGCCAGTCTGGCCCTGCGCTACGCCAACGGCACCACCCTCAACCGCCCCATGGACATGACCGTCAACGGTACGGCCGTCTCCGCCGCCCACCCCTTCAACCCCACCGGCGCCTGGTCCTCCTGGGCAATGGCCACGCTCACCGTGCCCCTGACCGCCGGCCCCAACAGGATCCGTGCCACCGCCACGACCGCCAACGGCGGACCCAACGCCGACAAGATCACCGTCAGTTGACACCCACCGAGAGGACGTCATGCGCAGACCCCTGTCAACTCTGCTCGCCAGCACCCTGTTTGCCGCGCTCGGCTTCGGCCTCGCCCCTTCCCCCGCACTCGCCGTCATGCCCGCGCCCGCCCCCGCGGCAAGCGTTCAGATCTCCGCCTACCCGCAATGGCAGCCGAACACCTCGTACACCGTGGGCACACGAGTGTCCTATGGCGGCAAGGACTACGAATGCCTACAGAGCCACACATCCCTGACCGGCTGGGAGCCGCCCAACACGCCCGCCCTGTGGAAGCTGCTGGGTGACAGCAGCGGCGGCAGCGACACGACCGCTCCCTCCACCCCGACCAGCCTGCGCACCACCGGCACCACATCCTCCAGCGTGTCCCTGGCCTGGAACGCCGCCACCGACAACGTGGGCGTGACCGACTACCTGCTGTACCGCGACGGCACCCAGGTCGCCACGACGAGCGGTACCTCGCACACCGTCGGCAGCCTGTCGGCGAGCACGGCGTACACCTTCACCGCCCGCGCCCGCGACGCGGCGGGCAACGTCTCACCGGCCTCCAACGCCGTCACCGCCACCACCCAGAGCAGCGGAGGCGAGACACCGCCGGGCACCACCCCCGCCGCGATCAACGGCCGGCTCAAGGTGTGCGGTGTCAAGTTGTGCAACCAGTACGGCAACCCGATCCAGCTACGCGGCATGAGCAGCCACGGCCTCCAGTGGTACAGCCACTGCCTGACCAACGGCTCCCTGGACGCGCTCGCCACCGACTGGAACTCCGACGTACTGCGCATCTCCCTCTATGTCCAGGAGGGCGGCTACGAGACCAACCCGAGGATGTTCACCGATCGGGTGCACCAGCTCATCGAAATGGCCACGGACCGCGGCATGTACGCCCTCGTTGACTGGCACCAGCTCACGCCCGGCGACCCCAACTACAACCTGTCCCACGCCAAGACGTTCTTCACCGAGATCGCACAGCGTCACCGCGGCAAGACCAACCTGCTGTACGACATCGCCAACGAACCCAACGGCGTCAGCTGGTCGCAGATCAAGTTCTACGCCGAGCAGCTCATCCCCGTCATCCGCGCACAGGACCCCGTCACCCCGATTCTCATCGGCACCCACGGCTGGGGCTCCCTCGGAATCTCCGACGGCCGCAACGAGAGCGACATCATCAACAACCCAGTCCAGGCGACCAACATCATGTACACGTTCCACTTCTACGCGGCCTCGCACGGCCAGGAGTACCTGGACGCGCTCAACCGGGCGTCGGACCGCATCCCGATCTTCGTCACCGAGTTCGGCACCCAGGAAGCCTCCGGTGACGGTCCGAACAACTTCACCCGCAGCCAGCAGTACCTCGACCTGATGGCCGCCAAGAAGATCAGCTGGGTCAACTGGAACTTCTCCGACGACGAACGCACCGGAGCCGTATTCAAGACCGGCACCTGCAACAGCAACGGCCCCTGGACCGGCACCGCTTCACTCAAGCCTGCCGGCGTCTGGATCCGTGACCGGATCCGCACCGCGGACTCCTTCCCCACGACCTGAACACGCACCGCCCCGAACGACACCACGCGCACCGACGCCGCCGGAGGCCAAAAACAGGCCTCCGGTGACGCTCGGAGGGGGCTAGTTGGTGTGTGGGGTGGTTGTTGAGCTGGGGTGTTGCTGGTCGGTTGAGAGGGAGGGCGGGATGGTTCGGGTCGTGGGGTGGGGGTGTGGGCTGGGGTTGTTCGGTATATGTTGATAAGCCGTATCTCAACCGATCATGGAACGTGCGGGTCGAACAGGTTTCCCGCCGGGGTGATCTTCCCGTTGTACGCGCATGAAGACAGGGCCTCTCGGTAGCTCGGGGATGCGAATCTAGCCGAGCAGTGCCGGGAGGCCCTGGTGTCGTTGTTGTACGCGTCCGAGCCGGTTCAGTTCAACTCGGCTGCTCCATCGTGTGATTGCCTCGCGCATGTGTACGGCAACGCGGCCGACCATTCGGACCGGGAACGCCGGTATCCCTCGGACATGTCGGACGCGGAATGGGCGGCCATCCGGCCGTTGCTGCCGGTGCCGGCCTGGCTTCAGGGGCGGGGCGGACAGCCCGAGGGCTACTGCCACCGCCAGATGCTGGACCAATGCCACGAAGTTAAGTGCTGGGCGACGGTGTCAAGGGCGGGCGGGGTACGGGAGGGGCCTCTGCTATCCAGGGGATCGACCAAGATCTTCCTGAGAAAGCAGAGGCTCAGTGACGTTTTCTCAGCGAAATAGGTTGTGGCTTTGGGGATGAGCTCGCCAGGGCCGAGTGCCGAAGGCCGCGCCCCGGCGGAGGACAG
>NZ_JBHXVG010000109.1:0-3934 GCF_042672405.1 Streptomyces sp. NPDC127197
CAGCGCGGCCAGCGTGCCGCCGCCGGCGTTGGCCGCGACCAGCTGCTCCAGGGCGTGCCCGTACTCGTCGTGGAGCTCGCGTACCTCGATGCCGGTCAGTTACCTGATCAAAACCTCGGCCAGCTCCAGCTCCCGGTCTCTGACCGGTGCTGAGGGGGCGATGTCGCCCGGGTCACGCAGCTCGTCCGCCGCCCGGGCCGTCACCGCTGGATACTGTGCGGTTGGTGAAGATTCCCGGTAAAAACCCGTGGTCAGAGCGCTACGGTTGCGCACTCGTTCTAATATCTCGTGACGCTCAACAACCTGTCGACGCACGGCACTTCACGCGCAACCAGAGAGGAATGACATGTCCAGTAAGAGGAGGCTTGTTGCCCGCATGGGCGTCGTAGCTGCGCTCACCGCCACGCTGCCCCTCGCAGCCGCCACCGCTGCGTACGCCGGGACGGACGAGCGCATCACAGTCGAGGGGGGCACGGTGACCTTCACCCACGAGGGCGACTACATCGACGCCTACGATCTGAAAGCAGAAGGCTACTGCATGACGGCCGAACTGTATATCAACGACTTCCACCAACACAGCGTCACGGCCTGCGGGTACAACACCTACAAGTACAAGAGCCTCTCGACGCTCAACGAAGGCACGCCGGTGTACCTCCGGGCGTGCTACACCAACATGAACAGCGACGGGTCCTACACCCGAGCACAGTGCAGCGGCTGGCAGGGCGCACACTCCTGACCCTCGATTCTTGATCCGGGCGGCGTCCATCCCCGATTCGCCGAGGCTCTGCGCGAGCTCTGAATCGAGGTCCCCGTACGCCGTTTCCCGGACGCGCCCCGCATCGCGGCGCAGGCGGCCGAGGCCATCGGCTGCGATGTCAGCGAGATCGTGAAGTCGCTGATCCTAGGCGGACGGCCGGCCGGTACTGGGGCTGATGCGCTCGTGGCTCTGGTCGTGTGCCTCGCGCTCGTAATGCCCCTGTTCCTGTGTGCCGCGGGGGCCTACGTCGTCTGGCAGCACCCGGGGCAAGTGGCCCTCTCGTGACGGCACTCATCCTGGCCGCGCTCGCGGAGGTCGTGGGAGCGGCTGGGGCGGGTGGCCGCCGTGCTGGCCTTCCTGCGCAGCAGGTGACGCGAGCAGGCCGGGGGCGTCGGTCCGGCGCCGCACGACGGGCACGTCCAGGCCGGTGCCCCAGTCGGCCCACGCATCTCCAGCGGCACTCCCCCACTCCCGTTCACGGCGGGCGGCTTCTGCGGCGCGGCGATCCTCCTCGCGGGCGTGGTAGTCGTCTCGGGTTTTGGGTGGGCGAGTGCGTCGGCGAGCGGCTGCAGTGCGGTGGGCGACCCGCTGCCACACATCACCGTGCGCAGTCTCCTCACACTTGCCCGGTGTTGTCGTCCCCTCGTGGTCTCATCGGCTGGTGGTCTCGCCCGTCTGTTAGTGCACCGGCGGTTCGGCGGGGCGAGGGCGTGAGGTGGCCTGGTTGGTGCCACGCAGGCGGGTCCGTGTAAGCAGAGGCTGGCGTGCGGGAAGTTCACGTGGTGCGTCAGGTCGGTCCCCGGCCGCGTCAAGGAGAGCGCTGACTCGTCGTGCGAAGTCCGGGCCGGGCATCGGCAGGTCCATTTCGGGCTGGCGGAGATAGCCGGCGGCGACCGCGGTGGGAACGTAGGCCATGAGCTCGGTGACCACGGCAGACTGTTGGCGGGCGGTGGACTTCGCGAGGTGGCGCAGTACGCGAAGCATCGTGGTGGTGGGCGCGTCGGTGACCTGTCTGCCCGCTGCGTGCCGGGACCGTGGCGGTGCCGGCTTCGGCTCTGCCGGCCGGCCAAATCGGTCGTCGGGTGGATGGACGTGGTCGGCCTGTCGGTGCCACCAGTCCGCGGCTTCTTTCTCGCCCAGGGCCAGGTGGTGGAGGTGGAGGCAGTACGCGGCGGCAGCCTGACCGGCCCCTGCGGCGTACTGCCACCAGAAGCCGGCGCCGTCGTCGGTGTCCGTCAGCTGCAGGACGCAGGCGAGGATGAGGGCGCTGTGGGCCATCGGGAAGACCCAGCTCGTCCGCTACCCCTACACGAGCGGCACCGGGACGCTCGGGACCCCTGAGTCCTTCACCCTGCCGCTGAACCCCAACGGGGTGTCCCCGGCCTACGGTCACGACCTCGAGCCCGTCTACGGCGACCCCGACCGGATGTAGGTGTCGTCCAACGCGGGGATCGTCCAGTTCTCCAAGACCGGGGCCACGCCCTGCTACGTCTCATCCCGGTGGCCGACCTCCGCGACGGCGGCCGATGGGAAGACCAACCGCTGGTGCACGGACTACACCCGTGAATCGCTGGTCAACAAGGGTGGCATGGCCAAGAGCGTCGGCAACGACCCGGTCTCCGCCGAGTGATCACGACCTGCGCGGGAGATCCCACCGCCTGCCACGCGCCCGTCGCAGGTGCCGACGCCTGGACGACGCCGGCGATCACCTTCGTAGACTCCTCCGGCAGCCATGAGAAGTTCTGGCGCGAGACCAACGCCCAGTACTACCGGGCGCGCTGGATGGTACCCAGCTACAACTGACGCCGGGCTGCCGCCAGAGCCGGTGCCGGGCGGACAGGCGGCCGGGCCGAAGGGAGCCCCCGCGGGTCAGGTGGGCCTTTGATGAACCGCAGCCACAGAGGCCATAACCAGTGATCGAGGACGCCCCGACGGGGGGTGAACTCGCTGCGGAGGACGAGTCAGGGGCGCCGGAATGGACACTCGACGCGCTTGCCGAGGCCGCCCGTCGGCACGGGATCGAGGTGGGCCGGTCCCAGGTCCGCCGGATCCTGCTGGCCGAGGGCGTGCGATGGCGCCGCACCCGCTCCTGGGCGAGGTCGAAGGACCGCGATTTCGAGGGAAACGGACGCGGATCATCGGCCTTTACGCCAGCCCGCCCGACGGCGCGACGGTGGTCTGCGCCGACGAACTCGGGCCGGTGATCCCCCGCACGTTCCCGCCCGGGCCGGGCTGGTCACCGGACGGGCACCGCGTCAAAGCGGAGCTCGACTACTCCCGCGGACCGGAGAAGACCTGGGTCTACGGCGGACTCCGCGTGGCGGACGGGCAGGAGATCACGATGACCGCCCCGTCCCGCAACAGTGGCTTCTACCAGCAGTTCTTACAAATGCTGGAGGAAGCCAATCCCAGCGGGGATATCTACGTGATCACCGACGACCTGTCCTCCCACAATAGCCTCTCCACTCGGACATGGCTTGAGGCCCACCCCCGGATCAAGCACGTGTTCATCCCCGTCGGCGCGTGCTGGCTCAACCTCCAGGAGGCCTGGTGGCGGATCTTCCGCAAGGCCGCCCTGGCCGGCCAGACCTTCGTCGGCCCGGACGAGATCGCGCAGGCCACCCGACTGACCACCACCCAACTCAACACCCGTGCCAGACCCTGGATCTGGGGCAGACCCGCCCCGCCCACCCGATACCTACGACGCCGGTATGTGTACTGCCTTTGAGGAATGCAGTACTAGGGTCCGTCTTCAAAGATCATCGGATGGTGGATCATGGTCGGGTGATACGTCGCCATGAACTCACCGATCACGAGTGGGAGTTACTCGCTCCGCTGATACCGCGGGCTTCCACCGGGCGACCACGTGTGGAGGACCGACAGGTCGTCAACGGGATGGTCTACAAGATCCGGACTGGGATCTCCTGGCGAGACCTGCCGGCCCGTTACGGGCCGTGGAAGACGGTGTACACCCGCTTTCGTCGCTACGCCCTGGACGGCGTGTTCACCCGAGCTCTGCAGCAGGTCCAGGCCCGAGCGGACGCGGCCGGTGACATCGACTGGTTGGTGCAGATCGATTCCACCATCGTCCGCGCCCACCAGCATGCCGCCGCCACCGGCAGAAAAGGGGGAAGTGCCGGCAGGACGAACCGGACGATCACGCCCTCGGCCGCTCCC
>NZ_JBHXVG010000110.1:0-3902 GCF_042672405.1 Streptomyces sp. NPDC127197
AGTTGGTCTTCTCCGGCCAGCGGCTCCGGTACGACCCCGGGGACCGGTGGCGGGACGGGGGACCGCGGTGGATGGCACAGGCTCGGCCCGCCGAGTGACGCCGTCTGCAGGTAGTGGTCGTACATAGGCCAACCGACGGAATCCGCTGACCTGCTAAAACGTGGCCTCCGGGGCGTGGGCGTCCCGTGAACGAGTGCGGAGCTTCCCGGTGAACCGCGGTACGCCGGTGTCGTCGGTATGGGTGGTCACGGCCGGTTCCCAGATTGGGAACCGGCTGGTGGTGAAGACTTCGAGCGTGGTGAGGAAGACCTCGAAGGCTGCCGCGAGACCCCGTCAGCAGCGCCCGCCGATCCGTCTGGGGGAGGTCAAGACCGGTCGGATCGTGAACCGGCTGCGCGAGTTGCACGAGTTGGGCGGGGATCCGGCGTACGAGCGGTTCCCGGCTTCGGAGGAGCTCTACCTCGTGCTGGACCACGCGCAGACGTGGGCTGGCAAGTTGAAGCAGCCGAAGGACAGCCCGGTCAACGTGGTCGGCGAGGCGGCGGTGTTGCGCGAGGCGGGGGGGTGCCTCTATGTCCTTCGTCAAGCGAGGCGGGGGGTTCTGGGTTCGTAGAAGGTGCCGTCGCGGAGCATCGCGAACAGCACGTTGATCCGTTGTCGGGCCAGACGGAGCAGGGCCTGGGTGTGGGTCTTTCCTCTGGCCCGGCATTTGTCGTAGTAGGTGCGGGAGGCGGGGTCGTGCAGGGCGGCGAACGCGGAGAGGAACATCGCGCGTTTGAGCTGGCGGTTGCCGCCCCTGGGCGCGTGTTCGCCGTGGATCGAGGTCCCCGACGACTTGGTCGTAGGGGCGAGGCCGGCGTAGGAGGCCAGGTGGGCGGCGGTGGGGAAGCTGGTGCCGTCGCCGACGGTGACCAGCAGTGTGGCGGCGGTCCTGACGCCGACGCCGGGCAGCGACGTCAGGACCTTGGAAAGAGGGTGGTCCTCCAGCAGGGTCTCGATCTGGGCTTCCAGTGCGCGTCGCTGTTCGTGGACGGCGCCGAGCGAGCGGGCCAGCGACGGGATGACGATGTCGAGGGTGGCGGTGCCGGGAACAACGACGGTCTGCTCGTCGAGGGCGTCGAAGACGTCGTCGATCAGCCGCGCTGCCATGCGCGGGGCCTTGGGCCGGATGACCTCGACGAGCTTGCGGCGGCCGGCCTTTCGCAGGGCGCCGGGGGATCCGTAGCGTTCCAGCAGCCAGGTGACGGCCTGGTGGTCGAGCCGGGGGCCAAGGACGCGCTCCAGCGAGGGGTGGAACTGGGTGAGCAGGCCGCGGATCCGGTTGCTGGTGCGGGTGGCCTCGGCCGCCAGGTCCTGGTCGAAGCCGACCAGCACGGTCAGTTCGGCGGTGATCTCGTCGGTCGGCTGAAGCGAGCGCAGGGTGTGCGGCATCGTCCGGGCCGCGTCCGCGATCACGGCCGCGTCGCGGGCGTCGGTTTTCGCCTCGCCCGGATACAGGTCGGCGATCCGCCGCATCGCGAGTCCGGGCAGGTAGGCGACCTGGCAGCCGGTGTCCCGGGCGACCGTGAGCGGCAGGGCTCCGATGGAGGCGGGCTGGTCCACGATGACCAGCACGGTGCCGAACTTGGCCTTCAGCTTGGTGAAAACGTCGCGCAGCTTGGGTTCGGTGTTGGGCAGCTGCTTGTCGAAGACCTTCTTGCCGGCCGGGGTGAGCCCGTGCCCGTGATGGTTCGTCTTGCCGACGTCCAGGCCCAGGAAGACGCCTATCTCGTCGCTGTCGTACAAGCCGTCCTCCCGAACGGGTTCGTGCGTGCTGGCCGGGGCGTTGGCGTCGTGCGCGCATCCACGTTATGCAGACCTGCCGCCCGCAATTGGCCGGGCGTTGCGTCAGGCCGGGCGGTAGTCGGACCTCTCATCAGCGTCTCCAACGGCGCCTCTCGGGCCCGGTGGCACCACCCCCCAGGTCATCCGTTCGACAGGGGGGACCAGCCATGCCGGGCCCGGAGACCAGCGGCCCTCTTGCAGGACCGCGAAGAACATAACGGGGGGTAACTGGCGTGCCCGCGGCGGCAGGTGAGCATATAAACTCTTTCCGTGAAGCCAGCGGAGTGGGCGCGGGGGGGGGGAGGGGGGCCCGGGGGCACCGCGGTTTGGGGGGGGGGAGGGCAAGATCGCGGGCGGGGTGGGTGTGGCGGGGGGGCGGGCCCCGCCCCCCCCCCCCCCCTCCGCTGTAGGAGCGGGTGCAGCGAATGCTCGCGGACGAGTTCGGTGACGCTGACATCGCCAGCCTGCTCGGCCGGCTGCGTTCCCTTCGAGAAAGCAGCGATCGCCTGTCCCACCCCTGATTCGCCGGTCCACGGGCTCGCCGCCCAAAGCGGCATAAGCCTGCGCCGGCCACCGTGCACATCCCACTCTTCACACGAAAGCGAGCACGATTAATGTTCAAACGAGTAGCGACGATCGCGGGCACCTGCGCCGCCGTCGCGCTGGCCAGCACCGTGGCGGCCGCCCCCGCGAGCGCGGCGGTCATCGTCAGCGTGTGCACCGACGCTTATGCCGGCTACGTCGACTGTGCCGGCAAGGGATGGTTCGACGAGAACGGCGACCACTTCTACCTCCGCGACAACAAGGCAGATTCCGCCGGCGTGGTAATGAGGGTCTATGTCGACGGGACCTACTACGACGAATTCAGGAACTCCGATGGTGCCGGTGACACCAACCACTGGAACCGGGACATCGCGGAAGGCAAAGAGATAACGCTCTTCGTCTGCGTATCCGACAACGGTGAAGACCAATATGATACGTGTGACAGTGCGACCGGCAGCCCCACGTGACATGACCGCCGCCGACGGCGTCATCGTAGTGGTGCGCCGCCGGCCAACCGACGGAATCCGCTGACCTGCTAAAACGTGGCCTCCGGGGCGTGGGCGTCCCGTGAACGAGTGCGGAGCTTCCCGGTGAACCGCGGTACGCCGGTGTCGTCGGTATGGGTGGTCACGGCCGGTTCCCAGATTGGGAACCGGCTGGTGGCGAAGACTACCTCGTGCTGGACCACGCGCAGACGTGGGCTGGCAAGTTGAAGCAGCCGAAGGACAGCCCGGTCAACGTGGTCGGCGAGGCGGCGGTGTTGCGCGAGGCGTTGTGGCAGTACCTGCGCGAGACGGCCGACGCCGGACAACTGAAGGCGATCGAGGACGGTCAGGCCGCCGGCGTGCCCTGGGGCCCACTTCACCGAAGCACTGTGCGTGACCTCCAAACAGGGCGCCTACCAGAAGGCGCGGCGGCTGAAGGCCGAGCAGGTTCGCGAGCCCGGCGGGCGCCGAACACCCGAGGTCCTCGTGAACACCAGGAGCGCGCAGTGGCCGAAGAGCGGGCCGAGCGGGCCCTGCTGCTTGTGCAGGAGCGACGCTTCCCCGTCGCCCAGCAGATCGGCCGGCTTCTCCTGGAGCTCCGCGACAGCATCGTCCTGGATAGCTGGGCGGCGTACTGGCTCGGCGAGATCGCCGTGACCATCGACGACCGCGACGACCCGGCCAAGCGTGCACGGTTCACCGGGTGGGTGGAGAGCTTCGTCCGGGCCGTCCACGGACATGCTCGACAGCGCAATCAGCCCTCCACCACAACCGAGGAGGCCCGCCAGGCTCTGGCTCTGGCCACTGAGTTCACTTTCCAGGAGCGTCCCAAGATCCCCGAGCAGGTCCCGCGTTCCCAGCCTGGGAACCCGGCACGACGCGAGCGCCGACGAACGCGCGGCGGCCGGACAGCCCGCTGACCCTCTCCGCCCATTCCGTCACCTCGGGAGCCGCATTTCGTCGGTTCGTGTGTCCTGAACGCAAGGAGGAGTTCTATGTAGGAAGAGCGCCTTATTGCGGTGCTGCGTGGAAGATGAAGGATCTGGCCCT
>NZ_JBHXVG010000111.1:0-3820 GCF_042672405.1 Streptomyces sp. NPDC127197
CACAACCGGAGTCACGGGCCTACTACGACAGGAAACGCCACGAGGGCAAGCACCACGTTGCAGCCCTGATCGCTCTCGCCCGACGACGCATCGACATGCTCTTCGCCATGCTCCGAGACGGCACCTTCTACGAGCCCCCGACACCCGCCACGGCCTGACGAAGCCCATAGAGGCACTTTTTCGCGCGGATGTGGGAGCCGTCCACGCACGCGCGGGACCAGTCGAGTTCGCCGGCCGCGTTCAGCTCGGCGAGCAGGATGCGGTGCAGTTGGTCGAAGACCCCAGCCTGCTGCCATCGCTCCAGGCGCCGCCAACAGGTCTGTCCGGAACCGAACCCCAGCTCCAGCGGCAGGAGTTGCCAGGCTATGTCGTTGTGCAGGACGTACAGGATGCCCTGCAGACACAGCCGGTCCGCCACCGGCCGCGGACCCGGCGACTTCTCCGGCCAGGGCGGCAGCAGCGGCTCGATCAGCGCCCACAAGTCGTCGTCCACGATCCACGGCCGGGTGCTCACATCCTCCCGAGCGGCGGAATCGTCACATCGGTCACGCCGGACCAGGGCACTTCAACAAGATCAAGTTACGAGCTCGTAGGACACGGTCTAATACTGCAACCGTCTTTGGCGTGACTGGTTGCCAGGCTGTTCGCCGACCTGGGCATGGATGGGGATCTTGGTGATGTCAGGGCGTAACGGGGAGGCTAGCGAGGTGCCGCGAGTACGTCCCGGAGTACGTTCTCGAGCGTGACGCGGGCCAGCTCGTGTCTCAGGCTCTCCTCGATGCCCTCGTAGATGCCCTGCATCGCCGGCTGGATGCCGTAACCCACCACGCATCCCTGGTCCGGGGTGGTGCGGTGCATCGCGAACAGCGGGCCGGGTTCCACTGCCTCGTACACGTCGAGCAGGGTCATCGACCCCAGCTCGCGCGCCAGCGACCAGCCCGCGCCCACACCCCGCCGGGACTCCACGAGCCCGGCCCTGCGCAGCTCGCCGAGCAGCCGCCTGATCACCACGGGGTTGGTGTTCGCGCTGGTCGCGATCTGCTCGGAGGTGGCGACCTCATGGCCCTGGCGCTGGTAGAGACCGATCCAGGCCAGCGCGTGGGCGGCAAGGGTCAACCTGCTGTTGGCACTCATGAACCCCTCCTCCCGGCCGCAACGCTTTATGTTACGACAGCGCGGTCGTAACAGCGATGGTTGCAACCAGGTGTCGTAACAATTAGCGTTACGACTATCGGGAAGGGTCAATCAACGAGGTGAGAAGAATGAGCAAGCCACTCACGGGCAAGGTCGCCCTGGTCACCGGGGGGTCGCGCGGACTGGGAGCCGCGACCGTACGACTGCTGGCCGAGCAGGGCGCCGACGTCGCCTTCACCTATGTCAGCTCCGAGAAGCAGGCGCAGGCCGTCGTTGACGACGTGCGCCTCAAGGGAGCGAAGGCCATCGCCTTCAAGTCCGACCAGGCAGACATGAGTCAGGCGCCGGCGCTGATCGACGACGTGGTCGCGCACTTCGGCGGCCTGGACATCCTCGTCAACAACGCGGCGATCTCGGTGGAGCAGGGCCGCACGGTGGACGACCCGGACGCCGACACCGCCGCACTGGACCGGATGCACGCCACCAACTACCTCGGCGTGATCGCCGTCATCCGGGCCGCCTCCCGAGTGCTGCGCGCGGGCGGCCGCATCATCACGGTGAGTTCCGGACTGGGCTCCCGGGTCGGTGCCCGGGGCCTTGCCGACTACTCGGCGACCAAGTCAGGGATCGAGAGGTACACCATGGGGGTCGCACGGGACCTCGGGCCCCGGGACATCACGGCCAACGTCGTGGAGGCCGGACTGATGGAGGGCGGCATGGAAGGGCCGGACCCCGAGACCCTCAAGGCCCTGGTCAGCTCGCTGTCCCTGCAACGCATGGGTCACCCCGAAGAAATCGCCGCGGCGATCGCCTTTCTGGCGAGCCCCGCCGCGTCGTACGTCACGGGCGCGGTGCTGGACGCCCACGGTGGCTACAACGCCTGAACCGGAACCCCTGCCGCGCGCCCCGAAGGAAATCCCGTCTTCGGGGCGCGCACCGCCAACGACCCGCGCGTGCGTGGACACGCTTCAAGAAGCCCGGATCGTGATCGTGTTACGAGCTCTTAAGCCGTCTCTCGGCCCAGACACTTTCCGACCCACGTCTATGGTTCTCGCCATGGCAGTCCCCCAGATCATCCCGATCTCCCACGAGCCCGATTACCGCACCAAGACCATCGGGCGGTATGCGGGAGGCCAGTTTTTCGCCTCGGTCACCTATGCCTTTCCAGAAGGGTTCAGGCTCGGCGACGGGTGGGAGGAACAGAAGCGCCTCTACGTCGTGCTACACCGTTTCGACTCCGAGGGTCGGCACATCGACTCGGACATCTGGTGCGCAGGCACGTGGGCTGAGCAGCAGCGACGACCTTACGACGGGGACTCCGTCTCATCTCGAGCCGAGGCACGGATGAGAGCACTTCTCGACGACCTTTCTCAGCGCGAGTACGGGGACATCGCGATCCGCCCGTTCCAGCTGACCGCTGACGGCGTGCTCTTCGGCCTGATCACTGAACGCCACGAAGACGGCGAAGGCGAAGACGACTGGGCCGAGCTCTACCCCGACCGCCTGGGCTTTTCGGCCCCCTGGGACGGTCGATACGACACCTGACGGCCAGCCCACGCACGGGCTCTGCACGCTGCTGCAGTCAGCCAGAACCGCCTCTCTCGCCAGAGTCGTCACTGCGCGGACGCAGCCTACGCCGCGCCGCGGCCAGACGCTCCGCATAGTCTGCTGCGAAGATCCCGGGCAAGGACTTGTACTGCTACCGGGCTGTCCGCGAGGTGCTCGGTGGGTCTCCGATCGGTGAGCTCGCGGCCCGGTATGGCACCTCGCGTCAGACGCTGCACAGCCGGCGGCGGCGGTTCGAGCAGGAGGGCATGCCCGGTCTGCTGGACTGCTCCCGGCGCCCGCGGAACAGCCCCACGCGCCTGTCCGCCGAGGTGGAGGCCGAGATCTGCGAGCTGCGTCGCCGGCATCCCCGGTGGGGTGCCCGCCGGATCTCCCACGAGCTCGCCGGCCGCGGGCTGGAGTCGGCGCCGTCGCGGGCCACGGTCTACCAGGTGCTGTCCCGCAACGGCCTGGTCCGCGCCCAGGAACAGCAGCATCCGCGCAAGTACCGCCGGTGACAGCGCGAGGCGCCCATGTACCTGTGGCAGATGGACCTGGTCGGTGGGGTTCCGCTGGCCGACGGGCGGGAGTGCAAGATGGTCACCGGCATCGACGACCACTCCCGGTTCGTCGTGATCGCCTCCGTCGTGGCGGTGCCCAGCGCCCGGGCGGTGTGCTCGGCCTTCACCGCCGCGATGCGCCGCTACGGGGTGCCCTTCGAGGTCAGCCCCATGCCGGCTCACTCGCATTCCGGCGCGTCACGCTGCCCGATTACCACACACGCCCCGACAGGGCTCCCACTGCCGCAGATCGAGATCCTCGGCGGACTGCGACGGGAGCCACGTCATCACCCACAGCTGCGTTTCCGGCAACTGCTGACGTGGCATACCGGTGTGTAGGTTCCCCTTGATCATCAGCACTGGGCCTTGCGGAAACGCCGGAATCCGGGCTTCGTGAGCAGCGGCCGTGCCGGCTAACTGTGAGCAATCTGGACCCGACGGACTGCGAGGGTGGTTACTTTCCGTGGTGCCGTCGGCCGCGCCTAATACTGCAGCCGCAGTTGCTGTGACCGGTAGGCCGGACGCTCGTTGAGCCGGGCATGGGCGGGGACGTCACGGTTGACGATGTGCAGGGCTGGGCA
>NZ_JBHXVG010000112.1:0-3690 GCF_042672405.1 Streptomyces sp. NPDC127197
ACGTGCACACCGTCCGCAAACCAGGCACCGCGAAACAGCGAACGAAGAAGTCAACGACCCCACGACCCCGCCGCACAGGTTAAAGATCAAGCTAGCTCTGACAGTGCCGCACGGGCGCAGGGGCGTCCCCTGGCGAACTCCCGCCGGCACCGGGCCGCCGATCATGCGGGGCATACCGGCCCTCTCTTCCGGAGCGCTCCAAACCTTTGTGCGGCAGGTGAATTAGGATCCGACCGCAACAGTACAGCGTGAATTCCGTGTCGAAAGGAAGGACGAACCAGCATGAAGCGCATCAATACCGTGACTCGCGGCGATATCAGGTACGAGGACTTACGGCGGGGCGAGAACCTCCGCTTCGTCGGCGATCCGGACGAGATACACCTGGTCGGATCCGCCGCTGAAATCAAGCAGGTTCTTTCCCAAGCCGTCCGGTCGGGCAAGCGGGTCGCCGTGCGCAGCGGAGGGCACTGTTACGAGGATTTCGTGGCCCATCCGGATGTCCGCGTCGTGATAGATATGTCACAGTTGTCGGCTGTCGGATTCGACAAACAGCGCGGCGCGTTCGTCATTGAGGCCGGCGCCACCCTGGGAGCGGTCTACAAGACGCTGTTCCGGGTGTGGGGGGTGACGCTGCCCGGCGGGGCCTGCCCCGATGTGGGTGCGGGCGGGCACATCCTCGGCGGGGGCTACGGCCCGCTGTCCCGGATGCACGGTTCCATAGTCGACTACCTGCATGCGGTCGAGGTCGTCGTGGTCGACGCGTCGGGCGCCGCGCGGACCGTGATCGCAACGCGCGAGGCGGACGATCCGAACCATGATCTGTGGTGGGCTCACACCGGGGGCGGCGGCGGGAACTTCGGCGTGGTCGTCAGGTACTGGCTGCGGACCGCCGACGCGGACGCACCGCCGGAGCCCGGTCGGCTGCTGCCGCAGCCGCCGTCCGAGGTGCTCCTCAACACCACGGTGTGGCCATGGGGGGGGTTGGACGAGGCCGCCTTCGCGCGGCTCGTCCGGAACCACGGCAGGTGGTTCGAACAGAACAGCGGCCCCGACTCCCCCTGGTGCGACCTCTACAGCGTGCTGGCCCTGACCCGCAGCCAGTCCGGTGCCCTCGCGATGACCACGCAACTCGACGCGACCGGCCCGGACGCGGAGAAGCGGCTGCAGACGTACCTCACAGCCGTCTCCGAGGGGGTGGGCGTGCAGCCGCACAGCGACACCCGGCGGCTGCCGTGGCTGCACTCCACCCGCTGGCCCGGGATCGCCGGGGACGGCGACATGACCGGGCGGGCCAAGATCAAGGCGGCGTACGCGCGCCGCAGCTTCGACGACCGGCAGATCAGCACCCTGTACGCCCGTCTGACCGGCACCGACTACGACAACCCGGCCGGGGTCGTCGCGCTCATCGCCTACGGCGGCAAGGTCAACGCCGTCCCCGCGGACCGGACCGCGGTGGCGCAGCGGGACTCCGTCCTCAAGATCGTGTACGTCACGACCTGGGAGGACCCCGCACAGGACCCGGTCCACACACGGTGGATTCGCGAGCTGTACCGGGACGTGTACGCGGACACCGGCGGCGTACCGGTACCCGGCGGTGCCGCCGACGGCGCCTACGTCAACTACCCGGATGTCGACCTGGCGGACGGGGAGTGGAACACCTCTGGGGTGCCGTGGTCCGAGCTGTACTACAAGGACGCCTACCCGCGGCTCCAGGCGGTCAAGGCGCGCTGGGACCCGCTGAACGTGTTCTGGCACGCGCTGTCCGTGCAGGCTCCGCCGGCCTGAGGCGACGTCGAGGGGTACGGGTTCCCGCGCGGGGACCCGTACCCCTCGGCATGTCCGCCCCTGCCGCCGCGCGGGTTCAGCGGTCACTAGGGGATCGATAGGGGTGTAGGGGCCAACGATCATTTGATTACAGTCGGAAACTGCCTTTGCGTGTGCCGCAAGGGGCGTTTCTCACGCATTTCACTCACTGGGGGATCACGGTCGCATGTCTCAATTCCGCGACGGCTTCACCGAGGTCGGGATACCGGACGACGCAATCGCCATTGTGGGGCTCTCGTGCCGGCTCCCGAAGGCCCCCGACAAGAGTGCTTTCTGGGAGCTGCTCCGAGACGCACGGCATGCGATCGGGGAAGTTCCGGAAGACCGCTGGAATGCCGAGGAACTCCCCCCCGCCGCCCGGCACGGGGCCTTTCTCGACCGAGTGGACGCGTTCGATCCCGGATTCTTCGGCATTTCACCGCGTGAAGCCTCGATGATGGACCCCCAGCAGCGGCTCATGCTGGAACTCGCCTGGGAGGCTTTCGAGGACGCCGGCATCCCCCTGCGACAGGTGCGGGGCAGCCGTACCGGCGTCTTTGTCGGTGCGATCGCGAACGACTACGCGGTGCTGCTGAACCGCCAGGGGCTGTCGGCCGTCACCCAGCACTCGCTGACCGGGACACAGCGCGCCATCATCGCGAACCGGGTGTCGTACACCCTCGGGCTGCGCGGTCCCAGTCTCACGGTGGACACCGCGCAGTCCTCCGGCCTGGTCGCCGTGCACCAGGCATGGGAGAGCCTGCGCTCGGGCGGCTGCGACCTCGCCGTGGCGTCGGGCGTGAACCTCAACATCGTTCCGGAGAGCGCCCTCGCCGCGGACCGGTTCGGCGGGCTGTCGCCGGACGGCCGCTGCTACACCTTCGACGCCCGGGCCAACGGGTATGTCCGCGGTGAGGGCGGCGGGGCCGTGCTCCTCAAGCCCCTGGCGAAGGCGCTGGCCGACGGCGACGCCGTGTACTGCGTGATCCGCGGCGGCGCGGTCAACAACGACGGCGCGACGGACGGGCTCACCGTGCCGAGTGCGGCGGCGCAGAGCGACGTGCTGCGGCTGGCGTACGAGCGGGCGGGCGTCGACCCGGCGGATGTCCAGTACGTGGAACTGCACGGCACGGGCACCGCCCTCGGTGACCCCATCGAGGCGTCCGCCCTGGGCGGCGTCCTGGGCACGGCCGCGGGCCGCCGGCTGCCGCTGACGGTCGGCTCGGCCAAGACGAACGTGGGACACCTGGAGGGTGCCGCCGGAATCGTCGGTCTCCTCAAGACCGTCCTGTCCCTCCATATGCGCAAGATTCCGGCCAGCCTCTACTACGAGACACCCAACCCGCGGATTCCGCTGGCCGAACTCAATCTGCGCGTGCAGCAGTCGCTGACGGACTGGCCGGATGCCGGGCCGGCGCTCGCGGGCGTCAGCTCGTTCGGCATGGGCGGCACCAACTGCCACATGGTCCTGCAAGGGGTGCCGGTGGCCGAGCCCACGTCGGGTGGCGGTACGGAACAGCGGGCCGGTCTGGTCCCGTTGCTGGTCTCCGGCCGGGGAGAGGACGCCCTGCGGGCGCAGGCCGAGCGGCTGCGGTCGTTCATCGCGGACCGGCCCGAGCTGGACCCGGACGCCGTGGCGCTGTCCCTGGTGACGTCACGGGACGCTCACGAGAACCGGGCGGTGGTCCTCGGCACCGACCGGGAAAGCCTGCTGAACGGCCTCACGGCACTGGCCACGGGAGAGCCCGCGTCCCGGGTCGTACGGAGCCGCGGGGCCGGGGCGCCGGCGGCCGGCCGGTTGGCGTTCCTGTTCTCCGGGCAGGGCAGCCAGCGGGCCGGGATGGGCCGCGAACTCTACGCCGCCTTCCCGGTGTTCGCCGCAGCCCT
>NZ_JBHXVG010000113.1:0-3508 GCF_042672405.1 Streptomyces sp. NPDC127197
GGCGACTCCGAAGGGCCAGATCCTTCATCTTCCACGCAGCACCGCAATAAGGCGCTCTTCCTACATAGAACTCCTCCTTGCGTTCAGGACACACGTACCGACGAAATGCGGCTCGTGGGGTGACGGAATGCACGGGGCGGGGTCAGCGGGCCGTACGCCCACCGCGTGTTCGTCGTCGCTCGCGCCGCGCCGGGTTCCCAGACTGGAACGCCGGATCTGCTCGGGGATCTTGGGCCGCTCCCGGAAGGTGAACTCGGTGGCCGGCGCCAGGGCCCGGCGAGCCTCCTCGGTAGTGGCGGAGGGCTGGTTGCGCACGCGGGCGTGCCCGTGGACGGCTCGGACGAAGCTCTCCACCCAGTCGGTGAACCGTGCGCGCTTCTCCGGGTCGTCGCGGTCGTCGATGGTCTCGGCGATCTCGCCGAGCCAGTACGCCGCCCAGCTGTCCAGGACGATGCCGTCGCGGTGCTCCAGGAGCAGCCGGCCGATGTGCCGGGCGACGGGGAAGCGTCGCTGCTGCACGAGCAGCAGGGCCCTCTCGGCCCGGTCTTCGGCGACTGCGCGCTCCTCGTGGTCACGAGCGACCTCGGGCGTACGGCGCTGGCCGGGTTCGCGGACCTGCTCGGCCTTCAGCCGCCGTGCCTTCTGGTACGCGCCCTGCTTGGAGGTCACGCACAGTACTTCGGTGAAGTGGTTCCAGGGCACGCCGGCGGCCCGGCCGTCCTCGATCGCCTCAGCTGCCCGGCGTCGGCCTGCTCGCGCAGGTACTGCCACAACTTCGCGCGCAACACCGCGGCCTCGCCCACCACGTTGACCGGGCTGTCCTTCGGCTGCTTCAGCTTCCCGGCCCATGTCTGCGCGTGGTCCGGCACGAGGAACAACTCCTCCGAAGCTGGGAACCGCTCGTACGCCGGATCGCCACCGAGCTCGTGCAGCTCCCGCAGCCGCTTCACGATCTGGAAGCCGGCCGTGACCACCCGAACCGACGACGTCGGCGTACGGAGGTCCCCCGGGAACCTCCACACCTCTACGCGGGATCCTCACTCGGTGGCGGCCGCGTTTCAGCAGATCAGACCATTTCGTCGGTTGGCCACCGGACGCGCCGTCGCCGTGGTCTCCGGCGGCGACCTCGACCGGCTATGCGGCGAGTGACGCCAGCGTCTGCTCGGGTGCGGTGAGGATCGAGAAGTGGCCTTGGCCGGGATGGATGTGAAGGCGTGCGCCCGGTATCGCCGCGGCGAAGCGGCGGGCGTGCTGGAGCGGGACGGTGGTGTCGGCGTCCCCGTGGTGGATCGACGTGGGCACCCTGATCGACTCGAGGTCGAAACCCCAGGGCTGGGTCAGTACGCGCAGATCCTGCCCGACTCCCCAGCTGCCGCGGTGGAACGCTCGCAGGTAGTTGGTCAGGAAGGCCGCGCGCGCCTCCGGCTGGGCGAGGGCACGCCGGTCGCCGGCGAGCATCTCGCTGGTCGCCAGGCGAAGGAACAGCCCTGGTGCCCGGCGCGCCAGCGTGGCCAGGCGGCCCAGAAACCAGCCGCCGAAGGCCGGAGCGTGCCGGGCGATCTGCAAGGACGCGCGCTGCCCGGCTGCCATCCCGCGGGTGGGCCAGGCAGGCGGGCCAAGGGGCGCGATGAGCAGCAGGCTGCGGACGCGGTCAGGCAGCTCGGACGCGCAGGCGGCCGCGAACGCTCCGCCGCCCGAGACGCCGAGCAGCGCCACCGAGCCGACGTCCAGCGCGTCCAGGACCAGGGTGGCTTCCGCAGCCCAGTCCACGACCCGCGGCAGGCGACGGGCGTCGGTGCCGCCGATGCCGGGGCGATCCGGGGCGATGAGGCGCAGTCCGAGCGCGTGGGCCGCGCCCGCGAAGCCGTACGCGGCCAGCCGGGAGTCGGCCAACCCGTGGCAGAACAGCACCGCAGGCGCGTCCGGCTCCCCCACCACCTCGACCGCGATCACCCCGCCGTCGGCTCGACGCAGCTCCACCCTCCTATCGTCTCCCGTGACCTTGATCCGAGAGCTGCCGGAGCGGCTTTCCCGAGGTTCTGCCGGTAGCTGGCTGGGAGCCAGGGGCCGCTCCGGAGGGCTGCGGCGGTCAGGAGCCGGCCCGGTGATGCTCTTCGACAACGCCTGGACCAGCCCCTGGCTGAGCAGGCCGCCGCCGGCTGAGAGGGGGGTGCCGGACACTTGCGCGGTCCTTCCGACCGCGCAAGCACGTCTCATACGCCGGTAGCTCCGTCGATCTGCTCGCGGATGAGATCGGCATGACCGTTGTGACGTGCGTATTCCTCGATCATGTGGACCATGATCCAGCGCAGGGAGACTCCCTGATCGCCGACGTGACCCGCTTCCTGTTCGGACAGGCGACCGGAGTCGTCCAGCAATGCTCCAGCAATCAGCTCACGGCCTCGAGCGACCTCCGTTTGCCACGCAGCCATCGCCTCGTCGAGTCCTCGTTCCGGCTGCAGGGCAAAGCCGTCGAGGTTGCTCTCCCCGAAGACCGGAGGCACGTCCTGACCTGCGAATACACGCTGGAACCAGTTGCGTTCCACCTCAGCCATGTGCTGAACGAGTCCGAGCAGCGTCATCGACGACGGTGACGCCGCAGCAAGCCGTAATTGATCATCTTTCAGGCCTGAACACTTCAGGGCGAGAGTCGCACGGTGAAAGCCCAGCCATGCTTCCAGCATGGACCGCTCGTCGGCATGCGCGGGCGGGACAGGCCGTCCATCCGGTGTCGTATTCATGAGCACACCCTGGCAGCAGCAGCCGTGGCCCACGACCGCCTTCGCTGGCGACGAACACGCGTCTCGCCCGTCTCCCAGGCGAGCCAGTGACTCAAAACTCGGTTCTGGTACAGATCTTGGGGAGCGGTCGCGGAGGGTTACTGAAGCAGGATCATCTTGCGGAGCAGTTCGAATCCGGCTCGTCCGTAGAGCTGTCTCTTGATCTTCTTGATGCGGTTCACGGCACCTTCCGTACCGCTGGAGCTCCAGTGCAGGGTGAGTCCGGCGGTCACCGCATCAAGGTCTCGGAACAGGTGGAGTGCGAAGTTTGTGAGGCCGGGCAGTTGGCTGGCGTCGACGGCGTCGATCCATGCGGGGAGCGTGGAGCCGAGCCGGTAGGTGAGGATCTCGCCGAAGTCCCGGACGTGTTCGGCGGCGGCATCCAGTTCGGGACAGCGAGCCAGGACGTCCTTCAACGCGGCGCGCTCGTCTTCGCTCAGGGTCGCGGGGTGGCGGGTGAGCCAGCCGGTAACCCGCCGCACGGTCGGCGGCGGGGGCGGCGCCTGCGGTGGGGCGGTGCGTAGGGTGGCGATGTAGGCGCGGACCATGCCGTAGGTGACGGGGGCGTTCTCGGTGAGGAGTTCGCGGTGCAGTCGGGCGACGCTTGTGCATCCTGCGGCGAACCGCCGCTCCAGGTAGACATCTCACGATGCCAAGTCGTCAAGCTGCTGTGGCCAGTTCGGAGGGGAAGGCGATGTGTTCGTCGAACAGTTCGTCTGCCTGAAGGC
>NZ_JBHXVG010000114.1:0-3368 GCF_042672405.1 Streptomyces sp. NPDC127197
TGCCCATAAGACCATCGTTCAGCACCCGCCCCCGAGCACCGTCAACTACCCCGCCGCCAGGACATATACCCAGCCAAAGAGGAACTCAGCACTAGTAGGGCTTGGTCAGGTGCATTCGGTGGTGGCGTGTCTCATTGAGGGGCTATGTCGTTGGCTGGGTGTGACACCTGGGGAGTTGGATGAAGTCCGGTGCCGTCTGGAGGACTTCGCGGCGGATGTGTTCGAGTCGTTCGCCCGGGCGGATCAGCGTCGGTGGGGCGGGGTGTATCTGCGGGGTCTGCTGCTGGACGGGCAGCGCAAATCGGTGGAGCCGATGGCCGCCCGGCTGGGTGAGGACGGCAACCGCCAGGCCTTGGCCCACTTCATCACCACCAGCCCGTGGGATCCGGCACATGTGCGTGCCCACCTCGCATGGAAGATGGCTCCGGCGATCAAACCGACCGCGCTGATCATCGATGACACGGGCTTCCTCAAGGACGGCGACGCGTCGGCCTGTGTATCGCGGCAGTACACCGGCACCGCCGGCAAGGTCACCAACTGCCAGGCAGGCGTGTCCCTGCACCTCGCCTCCGACACCGCCTCGGCGGCGATCGACTGGCGCTTGTTCCTCCCCAAGAGCTGGGATCCCGCCTCGCCGCAGGCCGATCCCGCCAAGGTGGCCCGCCGCGAGCGGTGCGGCATCCCGCCGGACGTGGGCCATGTCGAGAAGTGGCAACTGGCCCTGGACATGATCGACGAGACCCGGTCCTGGGGCGTCGATGTCCCGCTCGCCGTGGCCGACGGCGGCTACGGAGACACCGCCGCCTTCCGGCTCGGTCTGGAGACACGCGGGCTCAACTACGTGGTCGGCATCTCCACCACCGTCACCGCCCACCCGCACGACGCGACGCCGCACACCCCGCCCTACACCGGCCGCGGACGCCCACCGGCGCCGGCTTACCCCGAGGCGCCGAAAAGTGTGAAAGAGCTGGTCATCGCCACGGGGAAGCAGGCGGTCCGGCCCGTGCAGTGGCGGGAGGGCTCCCGCCCGGGCACCGGCCGCAGCGGGTTCAAGCGCATGTACTCCCGCTTCGTGGCCCTGCGTATCCGGCCCGCCGGCCGCGAGATCCGCAAGGCGACCTGCGGCCCGGAACTGCCCGCCTGCTGGCTGCTGGCCGAGTGGCCCGCCACCGAGCCGGAGCCGGTGCAGTTCTGGCTCTCCAACCTGCCCGCAGACACCCCGCTCACCACGCTCGTGCGGCTGGCCAAGCTGCGCTGGCGGATCGAGCACGACTACCGCGAGATGAAACAGGCCCTGGGCCTGGCCCACTTCGAGGGCCGCACCTGGAACGGCTGGCACCACCACGTCACCCTCGTCTCCGCCGCTCACGCCTTCTGCACGCTCCAGCGACTGGCCCGCTCCCCAAAAGAGACGGCGCCGGCCTGAGCCTCTACCGGATCGTCCGCGAGCTGCAGTTACTCCTCGCGATATGGACCGGCGCCTGCCCCACCTGTCACCGCGACATACCAGCACCGATACCAACCTGACCAAGCCCTACTAGTGCCGTGACCGAAAACCTTCACCGAGGTGGGTTCTGCCGGGTGTCTACGGCGATGGATGTCGCGCAGGTCAACTCAAGGTCGTGACACGGCCTGTCAGTTCCCTGGTCTAAGGTCGCCCGCATGGCTGAGCCCTCCTTTCTGACCGCCGTGCGCGAGTCGTACGACACGGTCGCCGCCGATTACGTCGAACGCGTCCCGCCTCCAGCCGCGATGGACCCGCTGTCACGCGCGATGCTGGCGGGGTTCGCCGAACTCGTGCGGACGGCCGGTCTGGGGCCGGTCGCGGACCTGGGATGCGGCCCCGGCCGCGTGACGGCGCACCTGGCCGGGCTGGGGGTGTCCGCCTTCGGCGTCGATCTGTCGCCGAAGATGATCGGGCTGGCCCGGCACGCCTATCCGAACCTGCGGTTCACCGCGGGCTCGATGACCGCGCTGGAGATGAGGGACGACGAGCTCGGCGGCATCCTGGCCTGGTACTCCACCCACCACACGCCCCCGCAGTGGTTGCCGGCGGTGTTCGCCGAGTTCCACCGCACGCTCGCGCCCGGCGGCTACCTGCTCTGGGGAGACTATGTCGGCGATGAACGGCTGCAGCCGACCCAGGGCTATGGCCGTCCGGTGTCCTACGAGTCGTACCTCCTGCCTCTGGACCGCATGGTTGGCCTGATGGAGCAGGCCGGACTCGTCGTCACCGCGAGGCTGGAGCAGGAGCCTGGCGGACGGGTGAAGAGACCGCACGCCTGCCTGCTGGCCCGCAAGCCCGAAAGGGCCTGACGGGGCTTGTTCCTGCGGCGAGGCCGCTCGTGTCAGATCGCCGACGGTCACGGCGCGGCGGTCAGGCCGCGGGGTTGAGAGGGCGGCCGCCCCAGCGGATGCCTTTCTCGCTGCGGATACGGGCGCGTTCCCGGTGCTGGGCGGCCAGGACGTCGGGATGGCGGGCGTTCCGGTTGCGCCAGTGCAGGTAGTGGTGCAGCGCGCGGGTTTGGGCGGTGTGGTTGGGGTGGTTGGGGTGGTTGGAGTTGGTGAGGGTGAACTGCCGTAGCGGCCCGAAGTGCGCCTCGACGGGGTTGGCCCAGGACGCGTTGGTCGGCGTGAAGCAGAGTTCGACCTTGTTCCTGGCCGCCCATCGGCGGATCTTGCTGCCTTTGTGGGCGGAGAGGTTGTCGAGGATGACGTGGATCGGGGCGCCGTCCGGGCGGACGGCCCGGATGCTCTTGAGCGCGGCGAGGCTGTGATCGGTGCCCTTGCGAAGCCGGTTGACACCCCAGAGCGTGTCGTCGCCGACGGAGTAGCAGCCGTGGAAGTAGCGCACTCCGTGGGTGCGGTGGAAGGTGGCCGGGAGCCGGTTTGGCTTCCCTGCCTGGCCCAGCAGGTCCCGGCGGTCGGGCGTATGCCCAGTGGGCCGAACTCGTCGAAGGCGAAGGTGCGGTCGGGGCGCTCGTTGAGGGCGTACTCGATCCGGTCCAGCTTGGCGTCCTTGTCCGGGTCGGTGGACTCCTTCCACGTCTTGGTCCGTTGAAAGGTGATCTGGCGTCGGATGAGCAGGCACCGCAGGGTCTCCCGGCTGATGCGTATGCACCGTCCCGGGGCTCTGCGCAGGTAGACGGCGAGTTTCCGCACCGACCAGCGCGTGAAGGGCAGGCCGAGCAGGCTGGGGCGGGTGGAGGCCGTCTGGATGACGAAGTCCTCGGCGTCACGGTCGAGCAGGCGGGGACGGCCTCCCGCCCACTGAGACACCTCACGGCGCTAAGAGTCAAGCTGCGGCGGCAAGCGGGGTGGGGAATGCGGTCTGTTCGTCGAACAGTTCGTGCTTCTGAAGACAGTGA
>NZ_JBHXVG010000115.1:0-3193 GCF_042672405.1 Streptomyces sp. NPDC127197
GGGTGGCTGGTCGTTGTTTGAGAACTGCACAGTGGACGCGAGCATCTGTGGCCAAGTTTTTAAGGGCGCACGGTGGATGCCTTGGCACCAGGAACCGATGAAGGACGTGGGAGGCCGCGATAGTCCCCGGGGAGTCGTCAACCAGGCTTTGATCCGGGGGTTTCCGAATGGGGAAACCCGGCAGTCGTCATGGGCTGTCACCCATACCTGAACACATAGGGTATGTGGAGGGAACGCGGGGAAGTGAAACATCTCAGTACCCGCAGGAAGAGAAAACAACCGTGATTCCGGGAGTAGTGGCGAGCGAAACCGGATGAGGCCAAACCGTATGCGTGTGAGACCCGGCAGGGGTTGCGCATGCGGGGTTGTGGGATCTCTCTTGACCGGTCTGCCGGCCGGTCGGCGAGTCAGAAACCGTTGACGTAGGCGAAGGACATGCGAAAGGTCCGGCGCAGAGGGTAAGACCCCCGTAGCCGAAACGTCAGCGGCTCGTCTGTGAGACACCCAAGTAGCACGGGGCCCGAGAAATCCCGTGTGAATCTGGCGGGACCACCCGCTAAGCCTAAATATTCCCTGGTGACCGATAGCGGACAGTACCGTGAGGGAATGGTGAAAAGTACCCCGGGAGGGGAGTGAAATAGTACCTGAAACCGTGTGCCTACAAGCCGTGGGAGCGTCGGACATCAGCTTGCTGGTGTCTCGTGACTGCGTGCCTTTTGAAGAATGAGCCTGCGAGTTTGCGGTGTGTTGCGAGGTTAACCCGGGTGGGGAAGCCGTAGCGAAAGCGAGTCCGAACAGGGCGGTTCAGTAGCATGCTCAAGACCCGAAGCGGAGTGATCTAGCCATGGGCAGGTTGAAGCGGAGGTAAGACTTCGTGGAGGACCGAACCCACCAGGGTTGAAAACCTGGGGGATGACCTGTGGTTAGGGGTGAAAGGCCAATCAAACTCCGTGATAGCTGGTTCTCCCCGAAATGCATTTAGGTGCAGCGTCGTGTGTTTCTTGCCGGAGGTAGAGCACTGGATAGGCGATGGGCCCTACCGGGTTACTGACCTTAGCCAAACTCCGAATGCCGGTAAGTGAGAGCGCGGCAGTGAGACTGTGGGGGATAAGCTCCATGGTCGAGAGGGAAACAGCCCAGAGCATCGACTAAGGCCCCCAAGCGTACGCTAAGTGGGAAAGGATGTGGAGTCGCACAGACAACCAGGAGGTTGGCTTAGAAGCAGCCACCCTTGAAAGAGTGCGTAATAGCTCACTGGTCAAGTGATTCCGCGCCGACAATGTAGCGGGGCTCAAGCGTACCGCCGAAGTCGTGTCATTGCAGCATGTACGGCCAACGCCGGCTGTGATGGGTAGGGGAGCGTCGTCTGCCGGGTGAAGCGGCCGCGTAAGCGAGTCGTGGACGGTTGACGAGTGAGAATGCAGGCATGAGTAGCGATACAAACGTGAGAAACGTTTGCGCCGATTGACTAAGGGTTCCTGGGTCAAGCTGATCTGCCCAGGGTAAGTCGGGACCTAAGGCGAGGCCGACAGGCGTAGTCGATGGATAACCGGTTGATATTCCGGTACCCGCTGTGAAGCGTCAAACACCGAGCATCGTGATGCTAAGGCCGTGAAACCGCCGTGTGCGTCTTCGGACAAGCACGGAGTGGTGGAGCCGCCGGACCGAGCGGTCAGTAGGTGAGTGATGGGGTGACGCAGGAAGGTAGTCCAGCCCGGGCGGTGGTTGTCCCGGGGTAAGGGTGTAGCCCGTCATCCAGGCAAATCCGGATGACATGTGGGTGAGACCTGATGCCGAGCCGATTGTGGTGAAGTGGATGATCCTATGCTGTCGAGAAAAGCCTCTAGCGAGTTTCATGGCGGCCCGTACCCTAAACCGACTCAGGTGGTCAGGTAGAGAATACCGAGGCGTTCGGGTGAACTATGGTTAAGGAACTCGGCAAAATGCCCCCGTAACTTCGGGAGAAGGGGGGCCGCGCCCGGTGATCACTCTTGCAGTGTGAGCTGGGGGTGGCCGCAGAGACCAGCGAGAAGCGACTGTTTACTAAAAACACAGGTCCGTGCGAAGCCGTAAGGCGATGTATACGGACTGACGCCTGCCCGGTGCTGGAACGTTAAGGGGACCGGTCAGCTCCATTTCGGTGGGGCGAAGCTGAGAACTTAAGCGCCAGTAAACGGCGGTGGTAACTATAACCATCCTAAGGTAGCGAAATTCCTTGTCGGGTAAGTTCCGACCTGCACGAATGGCGTAACGACTTCTCGACTGTCTCAACCATAGGCCCGGTGAAATTGCACTACGAGTAAAGATGCTCGTTTCGCGCAGCAGGACGGAAAGACCCCGGGACCTTTACTACAGTTTGATATTGGTGTTCGGTTCGGCTTGTGTAGGATAGCTGGGAGACTGTGAACCCCGGACGCCAGTTCGGGGGGAGTCGTCGTTGAAATACCAGTCTGGTCGTGCTGGATGTCTAACCTGGGTCCGTGATCCGGATCAGGGACAGTGTCTGATGGGTAGTTTAACTGGGGCGGTTGCCTCCCAAAGGGTAACGGAGGCGCCCAAAGGTTCCCTCAGCCTGGTTGGCAATCAGGTGTTGAGTGTAAGTGCACAAGGGAGCTTGACTGTGAGACCGACGGGTCGAGCAGGGACGAAAGTCGGGACTAGTGATCCGGCGGTGGCTTGTGGAAGCGCCGTCGCTCAACGGATAAAAGGTACCCCGGGGATAACAGGCTGATCTTCCCCAAGAGTCCATATCGACGGGATGGTTTGGCACCTCGATGTCGGCTCGTCGCATCCTGGGGCTGGAGTCGGTCCCAAGGGTTGGGCTGTTCGCCCATTAAAGCGGTACGCGAGCTGGGTTTAGAACGTCGTGAGACAGTTCGGTCCCTATCCGCTGTGCGCGCAGGAGTCTTGAGAAGGGCTGTCCCTAGTACGAGAGGACCGGGACGGACGAACCTCTGGTGTGCCAGTTGTCCTGCCAAGGGCATGGCTGGTTGGCTACGTTCGGGAGGGATAACCGCTGAAAGCATCTAAGCGGGAAGCCTGCTTCGAGATGAGGACTCCCACCCACGTGATGGGGTAAGGCTCCCAGTAGACGACTGGGTTGATAGGCCGGATATGGAAGCACGGCAACGTGTGGAGTTGACCGGTACTAATAGGCCGAGGGCTTGTCCTCAGTTGCTCGCGTCCACTGTGT
>NZ_JBHXVG010000116.1:0-3166 GCF_042672405.1 Streptomyces sp. NPDC127197
CCGGTCGACCGTACGCGCAGCCATACCCTCAGTGTTCCGCCAACTCCCGCTAACCGAGCACTAATTGAAATACAGGTCCCCGGCCGCACCGAGAACTGCCAGATCGGTGTGTTCCTCGCCTATGCCACCGACCGCGGACGCACGCTGATCGACCGCCGCCTGTCTCTGCCCACGTCATGGACGGACGACCGGGAGCAGTGCAGGCGGGCCGACATCGACGACAGCATCGCCTTCGAGACGAAGGTGGCCATAGCCAAAGCGATGGTTCGACGAGCGATCAGAGACAAGATTCCGTTCGGATGGGTGACGGCGGATGCCGACTACGGCTTCAGCAAGGGCTGGCGGTCCGAGCTGGAGCGTGCGGACGTCTTCCATGTCATGGTCACCACCCGGCACGACACCGTCGTCACCCGCTGGGCCCTCGACCACCCGGTCCACGACCTGTTTCCTGGCCTGCCGCGGCAGAAGTGGAAACGCCGTTCCTGCGGTGAAGGAGCCCACGGCCAGCGGATCTACGACTGGGCCCGCGTCGAGGTGCGGCCCTGGCACCGGCAAGACCGTCGGCACTGGGTAATCGCCCGCCGCAGCGTCAGCCGGCCCGAGGAGATCTCCTCCTACATCGCCTACTGCCCCGCCACCACCACTCTGGACGAGCTGAGATGAACCACACCGACTGGAAGAAGTACCACAACGCGTCGGGAGCCGTGGAGAAGGACGGCACCATCACGGTCAGCGGCACCGGCGGCATCGGGCCGCTCGGCGAGGAGGGCGGGCGTACCGTCGAGACGACCCTGCCCGGCCTGGTGTTCGGTCCGGTCATCGTGCTCGCCGTCACGGCCCGCTACGGCGCCCGCACGGGTCGCGAGGCGGCCTCCGGGTGATCGTCGCCCGGGCGGCCGTCGTCGGGGCGGCCACCTTCGTCACCGGTCTGGTCGCCGTCGGCGTCGTCCTCCCGGTGGGCATCGCAATCCTGAAGGGCAACGGCATCTCGGTGCAGCCGGTGCCGGTGCTGACCGGCGCTCGGGTGATCGGCGGCGTCGCGGCGGTGCTCGCGCTCTGCGCCGTCCTCGCCTACGGGCTCGGCGTGTGGCTGCGCCGCGGCTGGGCGGCGATCCTCATCGGGCTGTCGCTGGTCACCCTGCCCTCCGCCGTCACGGCGGTCCCGCTGCTGCCCGACGCGGTCGCCGAGTGGCTGCTGCGGCTCACCCCGGCCGCCGGCTTCGCCGTCCAGCAGACGATGGTGGAGTATCCGCAGGTGACCGCGCATTATGCGCCGTCGGCCGGGTACTTCCCGCTCCCCTGGTGGGCCGGGCTCGCCCTGCTCTGCGCGTACGCGGTGATCGTGGTGCGGATGGCCCTCGGCCGCAAGCCGACTGCGGATACTGACTGGCGATAGTGGACGGTGCGGGGGCAGAGGCCCCCGCACCGCCTCAGACCACGCGGAGGAGGATGACGCCGTCGTCAGGCCGCGAGCGACTCGGCCACACTCTTCAGGCTCGCCAGGATCGAGGCATCCTCGCCGTCTCCGTCTTCATCGCCAGCTGCCGCCGGAACCGGTCGGGGATCATCCTGAATGATCGTCACACAGGTCCCGCCTGAATCCTCAGCGAGCGAGTAGATCATTGTGAAGCGATTCTCCGGCTTGTCTTCCAAGCCAGGCCGCGGCGCGAACAGTTGAGTATCGCAGTTCACGAGACGCGTCCACGAGAAGCGCTTCGCCCCACAGCTGACTGCCACCGGAGAAGGGTGCGCCTCTCCTGCGGGGACTTCCGTGCTCAGGCGATGAGGTCGTATCCGTCCTGGTAGCGGGCCCGGTGGACACGATAGTGCTCACGCTCGGCATGAAACGCCCAGTGAGGCTGGTGTACAAGGTGCGGGCTGCTGACCTGCGGTGTCTTATGAGAGGACACCGGTAGGACATCGGCCGTGAGGTCAGGACGCGGTGCGTGAGATCCCACAGATGCACCGGCAGGGCAAGGATGGGAGTGGGTGGTCATGGCACGCGCGAGCTGGACGGGTGTGATCACGTTCGGGCTGGTCAGCGTTCCTGTCGGCCTGTTCACCGCGACTGAGGATCACACGGTCCGCTTCCACCAGCTGCAGCGCGGCACCGCGGACCGGATCCGTAACCGCCGGGTCAACGAGCGCACCGGCAAGGAAGTCGATGCCGAGGACATCGTCATGGGATTCGAGGTGAGCGAGGGCGAATACGTGGTCGTGGAGCCCGATGAGCTGGACCAGATCGCGCCGGGCCGCTCCCGGACCATGGAGATCAGCGACTTCGTCGACCTGGAGCAGATCGAGCCGGTCTACTTCGACCGCATCTACTACGTGGCCCCGCGCGGCAAGGAGTACACCAGGGTCTACGAGCTGCTGCGGACGGCGCTGGCAGAGACGAACAAGGTCGGCATCGCCACCCTCGTGATGCACGGCAAGCAGTACCTGACCGCGCTGCGCGCGGAGGACAAGGTTCTGGTACTCCAGACCCTCCACTGGGCGGATGAGGTCCACGACCCGGCCAAGGAGCTGCCAGAACTGCCTTCGGGCCGCGCCGGGAGGGGCATGGAGCTGGACATAGCGCTCCAGCTGATCGACTCCCTCAGCTCGCCGTGGGACCCGGCCCGTTACCACGACACCTACCAGGAGAAGGTGCGGGAGCTGGTGCAGGCCAAGGCCGAAGGCCAGGAGATCGCAGCGGCGGAGGAGCCGCCGGCGGCCCACCAGCGTCATCGTCCTGATGAACGTTCTGCAGGGCAGCATCGACCAGGCCCGCGGTGGCCGTGGCGGCTGCCGGGCCGCGGCAGAAGAAGCCGGCCCCGGCCCGCAAGGCGGCACGCAAGCCCGCCGTGAAGACGGCGAAGAAGACCGCCTCCAGGAAGGCGCCGCCGAAGACGGCCCGCGCGTCGGCCGCATCCCCCGGCCAGCGCCGTGGAGGCAAGAGCGAGCTGCGGCAGCTGAGCAAGGCGGAGCTGTACCAGCGGGCCACCGAGCAGAACATCGCCGGCCGTTCCAAGATGAGCCGGGAGCAGCTCATCGACGCACTCGTCCGCGCCGGGCGCCGCAGGAAGAAGAGCGCTTCCTAATGCCGTTGTCAAGCAGCTGCAGTCGCTGGAGGTGCGACTTGATAGCACCGTCGGTCACGGATCAGGGCCCACAGAACGTTGAC
>NZ_JBHXVG010000117.1:0-3080 GCF_042672405.1 Streptomyces sp. NPDC127197
GCGATGCCGACGCCGCTGATGCCGGCCAGGTGTTCCGCGACCGTGTCGGCGGATAGCGGGATGGAGGCCATGGTGCCCAGCCCGGCGAGGTGCCGTCCGATGATCTGCGCGCGGACGGCGACGACCTTGGCCGCGTCCTCCAGCGACAGTGCACCCGCTACCGCCGCGGCAGCGATTTCGCCCTGGGAGTGGCCCACGACTGCGTCGGGACGTATGCCGAGGTGTTGCCAGGTGGCGGCCAGGGAGACCATCACGGCCCAGGTGACGGGCTGGATGACGTCGACACGGTCCAGCTCCGCGCGGGAGCGCAGAACCTCGGTCAGAGACCAGTCGACATAGGGCGCCAGCGCCTCCTCGCAACGGGCGATCGACTCCGCGAACACCGGGACGCTGTCGAGGAGATCGGCGCCCATGCCGGCCCACTGGGTCCCCTGCCCCGGAAAGACGAACACGGTCTTACCGGTCTCGTCGGGCGCGATGCCTTGCACGACATGGGGTGAGGGCTCGCCGTGGGCGAGGGCGTCGAGGGACTTGAGGAGTTCACCGGGGCTGCTGCCCAGCGCGACCGCCCGGTGCTCGAACGCCGACCGGGTCGTGGCCAGCGCGTGGGCGACGGCGGCGGTGTCCAGGTCCGGGTGTCCCTCCACGTACGCGCGGAGCTGCCGTGCCTGGGCGCGCAGGGCGTCCGCGGTCCGGGCGGAGATCACCCACGGCACCACGGACGGGTCGACGGACGGGTGCTGATCCTGGCCGGTGGCGGTGGGCGGCTGCTCGATGATGGCGTGCGCGTTGGTGCCGCTCACACCGAAGGAGGAGATGCCGGCGCGGCGGGGCCGCCCGGTGTCGGGCCAGGGCTGTTCCTCGGTGAGGAGGGTGACAGCTCCGGCGTCCCAGTCGACGTGGCTGGTGGGCTGGTCGACGTGGAGGGTGCGGGGGAGCAGGCCATGATGCATGGCCATGACCATCTTGATGACACCGGCGACGCCGGCGGCGGCCTGGGTGTGGCCGATGTTGGACTTCACCGAGCCCAGCCAGAGCGGCTGTTCGGCGGGGCGGCCCTGGCCGTAGGTGGCGAGAAGGGCCTGGGCCTCGATGGGGTCACCGAGGGTGGTGCCGGTGCCGTGGGCCTCGACCGCGTCGACCTGGTCGGGGGTGAGGCCGGCGTTGGCGAGGGCCTGCCGGATGACGCGCTGCTGGGAGGGGCCGTTCGGCGCGGTCAGGCCGTTGCTGGCGCCGTCCTGGTTGACGGCGGTGCCGCGCACGATGCCCAGCACGGGGTGTCCATGGCGTTCGGCATCGGAGAGCCGCTCCAGCAGGAGCATGCCGACGCCCTCGCCCCAGCCGGTGCCGTCGGCGGCCTCGGCGAACGCCTTGATCCGGGCGTCGGCAGCCAGTCCCCGCTGCCGGCTGAACTCCACGAAGACCTCAGGAGTCGACATGACCGTCACACCGCCCGCGAGAGCGAGCGTGCACTCCCCGGAGCGGAGCGACTGAGCGGCCATGTGCAGGGCGACCAGCGAGGAGGAGCAGGCCGTGTCGACCGTGACGGCCGGGCCCTCCAGGCCCAGCGTGTACGCCACCCGCCCCGACGCCACACTGCCCGCGATGCCGGTGCCGAGATAGCCCTCGACCGTCTCCGGGACCTGCCGGAGCAGGGTGGCGTAGTCCTGCCCGTTGCTGCCGACGAAGACACCGGCCTTGCTGCCGCGCAGCGACTTCGGGTCGATGCCGGCGCGTTCGAGGGCCTCCCAGGAGATCTCAAGGAGCAGCCGCTGCTGCGGGTCCATGGCCAGGGCCTCGCGCGGGTTGATGCCGAAGAAGGCCGCGTCGAACTCGCCCACACCCTGGAGGAAGGCACCTTCCCGCACATAGGACGTGCCGGAGCGGTCCGGGTCGGCGTCGTACAGCGCCTCCAGGTCCCAGCCACGGTCGGGGGGGAACGGCGAGACCGCGTCACCGCCGGCCGCCAGCAGCGCCCACAGCTCCTCGGGCGTGCGAATCCCACCCGGGAAGCGGCAGCTCATGGCCACGATCGCGATCGGGTCGTCGTCGGAGACCGTCGCACCGAGAGCGGAGGCCTGCTCGGTTGCGGCACCGTCGCCCCCGAGACCGGGGAACTCGCCCAGCACATGCCGGGCCAGCTCGCCCGCCGTCGGGTAGTCGAAGATGACGCTGGTGGTCAGCCGCAGCCCGGTGGCCGCGTTGAGCCGGTTGCGCAGCTGGACCGCGCCGAGCGAGTCGAAACCGAGGTCCTTGAACGCCCGGTTCGGGGCCACCGACTGCGGACCGGCGTGGCCGAGCACCAACGCCGCCTGCGTCCGCACCAGTTCCAGCAACAGCTCCTCACGCTTCACCGCCGTCAGCGCGGCCAGCCGCTCGGCCAGCGACGACTCCTCGCCGCGCTGCCCGCCGCCGGACGCGGCCGGACCGGCCGCCGCCCGCAGATCCTGTACGTCCGGCAGGTCGGAGATGAGCCGGCTGGGCCGGGCGGCGGTGTACGCGGGCACGAATCGGGCCCAGTCGATGTGGGCGACGGTCACCGTCGGTTCGCCGCGTCCGACGGCCTGGCCCAGCGCGGTGAGCGCGAGGTCCGGCGCCATTGGGGGGAACCCGCTGCGGTGCAACTGCTCGGCCGCAGCCTGCCCCGTTGCCATCCCGGAGTCCGCCCAGGCCCCCCAGGCCACCGAGGTCGCGGGCAGTCCCAGCGCATGCCGCCGCTGTGCCAGCGCGTCCAACTGGGCGTTCGCCGCCGCGTAGTTGGCCTGACCCTCGTTGCCGAAGGTCGCGGCTGCCGAGGAGAACAGGACGAAGGCGTCGAGGTCGAGGTGCCGGGTGTGCTCGTCGAGCAGTGCGGCGGCGGTGGCCTTCGGCCGCAGGACGGTGTCGAGCCGGTCGACGGTGAGGTGGTCGAGCACTCCGTCGTCGAGGCCGCCGGCGGTGTGGACGACGGCGGTCAGGTCGGGGTGGTCGGTGACGAGTGCGCGTACGGCGTCGGAGTCGGAGACGTCGCAGGCGGCGAAGGTCACCGTGGCGCCGATAGGGGTGAGTTCTGCTCGCAGCGCGGCGGCACGGGGAGCCTG
>NZ_JBHXVG010000118.1:0-2808 GCF_042672405.1 Streptomyces sp. NPDC127197
AGGGAGGCGGGGTCTCGGGGGTCGTGTCCGGCCAGGGCGGTCAGGACCAGGGCCGCGTCCTCGACGGTGCGGGTGACCGGGCCGACGTGGTCCAGCGACCAGGACAGGGACGTGACGCCGTGGCGGGGGACGAGGCCGTAGGTCGGCTTGAGGCCGACCACCCCGTTCAGCGCGGCGGGCACCCGGATCGATCCGCCGGTGTCGGTGCCCAGGGTGAAGGTGGCGGTGCCCGCGGCGACGGCGACGGCGGATCCGCCGCTGGAGCCGCCGGCGACCCGGCCGGTGTCCCAGGCGTTGTTGGTCTGCGGGGTGGTCAGCCCGTAGGCGAACTCGTGGGTGTGGGTCTTGCCGACCAGGATGGCTCCGGCCGCCGACAGACGGGCGGCGACGGTGCTGCTCGCCTGCGCGCGGTGGTCGGCGCGGACGCGGGAGCTGGCCGAGGTCGCCGCGCCGGCGACGTCGATCAGGTCCTTGAGGCCCATCGGGATGCCGTGCAGCGGACCGCGGTAGCGGCCGGCCGCGATGTCGTTCTCGGCTTCGCGCGCGGCCCGGCGGGTGTGCTCGGCGGTGACGGTGACGTAGGCCTGAAGGTGCGGCTCCACCTGTTCGATGCGCGCCAGGACGGAGTCAGCCAGCTCGACGGGGGACAGCCGGCGGGCCCGGATCGCGTCGGCGGCTGCGCTCAGGGACAGTTCATACGGCTGCATCGTGCATCTCCTGTTCCGCGCGGTAGGCGGGGGCGGGCGGGGTGTCCCCGAAGTCCAGCTCGCGCAGGACCGCGACGACGGAGTGGATGTGGTTGGCGGTGGCTGCGACCGCGGCGTGGCGGTCGGCAGGCAGCGGGAGCCCGGCGCGGGCGGCCCAGCGGGCCGCTTCCGGCGGGGTGAGTTCAGCGGAGGACATGGACTTCTCTCTCCTCGGGGCTGGAGGGGCGGGGCAACCCCCGGCACCAAAAGCTAAGGGTTTGCGTTAGTCGACTGTAGAGCCTACGGTGGCTTAAAGCAAACTCATTGCGTTTAGGGCCGAGGAGTCCCATGTCCACCGTCACACCCCGCGCACCTGCGCAATCCAGCCACCCGGCAGCCCGCACCCAGCCCGCCCACCGCGCGGCGTCCTTCGTCCTGGACGCCTCGATCCTGGCCGCCCTCCTCGCGGCATCCAGTGCGCCGACGCCCCTCTACCCCCACTACCAGGACGCCTGGGCCCTGTCCGCGCTCACCATCACCGTGGTCTTCAGCGCCTACTCCCTGACGCTGCTGCTGGCCCTGCTCACCACCGGAGCGCTCTCCGACCACCTCGGGCGGCGCCCCGTCCTGGCGGGCGCCCTGCTGCTTCAGGCCGCCTCCATGGTGCTGCTGGCCTCGGCGGACAGCGCCGGAGCGCTGATCACCGCCCGGATCCTGCAGGGAGCGGCCACCGGCGCGGCCACCAGCGCCGCGGGAGCGGCCCTCCTCGACCTTCACGACCCCCGGCGTCCGGGCCGCTCCGCCCTGACCAACAGCATCGCCCCGGTGGCGGGCATGGCCGCCGGCGTGCTGGCCTCCACCCTCCTCGTCCGCTTCGCCCCCGCGCCCACGGTCACCGTGTACGTCCTGCTGGCGGTCCTCTTCGCCGCCCAGGCGGTCGCGGTCACGTTCACCGCGGAGACGGCCCGCCCGCACGCCGGCGCCCTGCGCTCGCTGCGCCCTCACCTCGCCGTGCCGCCGTCGGCGCGCCGCGCCCTGCTGGCGGTCGGCACCGCTGTCGTCGCCGTATGGGCCCTGGGCGGCTTCTACTCCTCCCTCGGACCGGCGCTCGTGCACCTGGTGGCCCCCGGCGCCCCGCAGGGGGCCGGTGGCATGGTCTTCTTCGTGCTCACCGCCGCGGCCACGCTCACCGTGTGGACACTGCGGCGCACGGCGCCGCGCGCCGCCGCCACCGGCGGAAGCCTGGCCGTCATCCCGTCCGCGGCCCTGAGCCTGCTCGGTCTGCACGGCGCCGGCCTGCCCGCCGTCTACGGCGGCGCGGCCCTGGCCGGCATCGCCTTCGGGGCCGTCTCCCAAGGGGCGCTGCGCATGACGCTCGCCTCGCTCGACGAGCAGGACCGCGCCGGGACCCTGGCCGCCTACTACGTCCTCAGCTACCTGTCCATGAGCCTGCCCGCCATCGCTGCGGGCGCCGCCACCCAGCACTACGGGCTGAACACCACCGCCCACGCCTACGCCGTCGCCGCCGCCCTGCTCGCCGTCGCGGCCCTGGCAGCACTCGCCGTGTCGAGACGCAGGACAGCCCACCGCGCACACAACGACCTTCCGTAACGAGACACAAGGAAACGACCCATCATGAGCACTGCACCGGCCACCGACCCGACCGCCATCCCCACCTGGACCGTGGGCGACGTCACCGTCCACCGCATCGACGAGGTCCTCCTGCCGCCCGCCACCGGACCGTGGCTGCTGCCCGACGCCACCCCGGACCTCGTCAACCAACAGGACTGGCTGCGCCCCCACTTCGCCGACGACGAGGGCATCCTGCACCTCGACAGCCACAGCTTCGCGTTCACCCTCGCCGGGCTGCGCATCCTGGTCGACACCGGCATCGGCAACGGCAAGGAGCGGGCCAACCCCGCCTGGCACAACCTGAACACCGACTACCTTCAGCGCCTCACCGCCGCCGGATTCCCCCCGGACTCCATCGACCTGGTCATCCTCACCCACCTGCACGCCGACCACGTCGGCTGGAACACCCACGAGGTGAACGGCGAGTGGGTCCCCACCTTCCCCAACGCCCGCTACCTCACCTCCCGCGTCGAGCGGGAGTTCTGGGCCG
>NZ_JBHXVG010000119.1:0-2777 GCF_042672405.1 Streptomyces sp. NPDC127197
GTGCCGGCAGGCGGTGATCTCCGAGGTCCGGCCCGGCCTGGCCGCCGAGACCCAGAGCATGCGGCCCCGGTCGTCGGTGAGAGCGATCACGAGCAGGCCGTGGCATTTGTGCTTGCCGGAGTAGTTATTCCGGTTCGCTGTTCCGGTGCGCCGCCGGGTGCGTATCAGGGAGCCGTCCAGCAGTACGACTCCGCCACCGGATCGGGTGATCCTCTTCAGCGCGCGGTCCAGGCGCGGGGCACGGGCGGAGAGCATGCCGACGACCTCGCGGACCCAGCGGGTGACGGTGGTGCGGTGTATCCCGTTTCCGCCGGCCAGGTCGCCGGGCCGCTGGTCACAGCGCAGCACCGCGAGCACGATCCCCGCGATCTTTCCCGGCGGCAGAGCCCGCCACGGCGAGCCGATCTTCTTCAGGTGGCTGCGGATCAGGGTGGCGAGGTAGTTCAAGGTGGCGCTCGACAGCGGCAGGCGGGCGGTGTAGACAAGGCCGGCAGGGCCCTCGACGGTTTCGTTGTTGTTCTTCACACCAACTCAACTGCCGTCGGGGGCCCGCCGGTTACGGTGCGGGCTACCGGCGTGCGGTGAACCGCCCGTCAAAGCGTTTGTACAGCCAGCCGCGATCGGCGAGCTTCGTCAGCTTCGCCCGCAGCGGCTCCAGCTTCCCGCGCACCACCGCCTCCAAGCCCAGTTCCTCGCCCACCGCCCTGACCCGCACCGGACCATCGCGGCCTGAACGATCTGGAGGATCCGGCGGTAGTCGCCAGGCAGCGCGAGTCTCGTCCGGATCACCGCCGCGGTGCGGGACCAGCAGGACCGCACGGCCCGCCACCTGCGCTTTCACCAAAACCACGGCCGCGGCGGCCTCCGCCTCGGCCGTGGTTCCGCTCCGCCAGACGGTGCAGCACCCGCTCGGCGAGCACCAACTCCTCCCGCTCTGCCTCAACCTCCCCAAGCCTCGCGGTACGGACAAGCGCGACCGTAAGCCTCAAGCCGCTTCGAGGAAGGGGTAGTCGGTGTAGCCCTCGGCGCCCGGTGCGTAGAAGAGTTCCGGCCGCGGCTCGTTCTCCGGGTGGCCACCCTGCCAGCGCTCGACCAGGTCGGGGTTGGCGATAAGGGCCCGGCCCACGACCACGGCGTCGGCGTGGCCGGCCTCGATCTGCTGGAGCGCCTGCTCGCGGGTGGTCTGGCTCTCGAAGCCGTTGTTGACGATCAGCTTGCCGTCGAAGCGCCGCCGCAGCTCCTGCACCAGGTCGCCGCCCGGCTCGGCGTGCAGCACGGAGAGGTAGGCCAGGCCCAGCGGGCGCAGCTGGTCCACCAGGGTGCCGTAGGTGGCAAGAACGTCGTCCCGGTCGGTCTCGAAGACGTCCCCGAGGTCGACCTCCGGCGAGATCCGCAGCCCGACCCGCTCGGCACCGACGGCCTGGGCGACCGCCGTGACGACCTCGACGACGAAGCGGGCGCGGTTCTGCGGCGAGCCGCCGTATCCATCGGTGCGCCGGTTGGCCGCCGGGGAGAGGAACTCCTGGAGCAGGTAGCCGTTGGCGCCGTGGATTTCCACGCCGTCCGCTCCCGCCTCGATAGCCCGGCGGGCCGCGGTGACGAAGTCCTCCAGGGCTGCCCGGATCTCTGCGGTGGTCATCGCTTCTGGTACGGGGTAGGGCTGCTCGCCCTTCTCGGTGAACGTCTTGCCGTCGATGGCGATCGCGCTGGGGGCGAGGATGCGGCGGCCACCGTTGATGTCGGGGTGGGTGCCGCGGCCCGCGTGCATGATCTGCAGGACGATGCGGCCGCCCTCGGCGTGCACCGCCTCGAACACCCGCTGCCAGCCGGCCGCCTGCTCGTCGGTGGCGATGCCCGGCTCACCGACATACCCCTGCGACGCGTGGTCGGGGTAGGTGCCCTCGGTGATGATCATTCCGACGCTCGCCCGCTGCCGGTAGTACTCGACCATGAGGTCCCCGGGGATGCCGGAGGAACCGGCCCGGACCCGGGTCAGCGGTGCCATGACGATGCGGTTGGCGAGCTCGATCTTCCCGAGAGAGACAGGGGAGAAAAGCGACGGAGTAGGCGAAAGTTCTGAAGTGCTGGCAGACATGGGTGTCCTCTTGCGATGCGATGGGAAACGGAATGAAGGCCATTCCGTTCCTCCACCGTAGCCCATGTACGCGTCGACGCGTACATGTAGCTCAGCGCGTTATCCTTCCCTCATGGCCAGCCGTACTTCGTCCCCGCTCGTCCACCCCGACGTAGAAGACTTCGACCTCTTCAAGATCATGAGCGCGCTGACCGACGAGCTCCGACTCACCATCGTCGTCACTCTCGCCGCCTCACCCGGTCTGGCCTGCAGCGGCTTCAACAGGGACGTCACCGCGTCCGTGCTCACCCGCCACTTCCGCGTCCTGCGCGAGGCCGGTCTCATCCGGCAGCACGACGTCGGCACCCGCCGCATCAACACCCTGCGCAAGGATGAGCTGGACCAGCGGTTCCCCGGACTGATCGACCTCGTTCTGAAGGAGAGCGTCGGCCGCGTGGAGCCCTACACGAACTGCGACAGCGCGTGACGCTTCGGAGTGAGCCGCTGTGGACGCGACGAACCGGATCCGTCGCAGCGGCTTGACGCATACGGCCTGGTTGGCCCTGAACCCGAGTGACGAACGCGACCGCCTCGCACCACGGCGTCGGACACGTGAACCGGCGCACGGCCGCCTCGATCGCCACCGACGCCGGGCGCGCCGCCACGTGAATCGGTGGACGGTGGTACCGGCCGCGTACCCGGT
>NZ_JBHXVG010000120.1:0-2701 GCF_042672405.1 Streptomyces sp. NPDC127197
ACGTTGGGTATGGCAGTCGCGTCGATGGTGATCAGCGGTGCGAAGTTGATCTGGCTGTACCAGGGCGTCTGGTTCGCGTACTTTCCCCAAGTCACGGTGATGGGAAAGACGGTGATCGACAGCACCGCCGCGGCGTAGACGCTCGTAGTGATCCTCAGGACCGCCTGCCGACTCGTCCAGCCCGGCTGGGCCAGGCGGACACGCAGCATGGTCACCACGGCGAACACCGCCAGTGCGGGCCCTATGGCATAGACAGCGGGGATGACGACATTCACATTCACGCCAAGCTCCTACGGCGTTCGGCAGCGGATCTTCGATCAGCTTCCGTGAGCGGAGTGCCCGCGCGGATCCGGCGAAAGGCAGATCTTGGCCGGCGCGGCTACGACTTTCGGCAGAGAGAAAGGCACCGTCCGCTGGCATACGCTGCACGGCATGCGCTTTCGTCACCCGAGGTCACGCCGTGGCCCCCGCCTCGTCGGCGCCCTGCTGTGGGCGGCCGCGATCTGCGCCGTGGTGGCTGCCGCCCTGTTCGACGTGAGCGTCGGCACCTTTCGTCAACCTGGCACGGGGACGGCGCTGACGGTCTCGGCTTCGGTGGCGGCGGCCACGCTCCTGGGTGTGCCGGCGCTCGCCGCTCGGGATGTCAGGCCGTGGGCGCTCACCTGTGCGAGCGGAGTCGCGGCCGCCGCTTCGCTGGCCTGCACCGTGGCGATCCATCTCAGAGCCGGTGACGCGGACGCGTCGTCCGCCTACGGTGCCTTCGAATCCGTCGCGCTTCTGATCCTTCTGGCCGTTACCGCACGACAGGGCGCACCGGTGCCCGCAGCCGTGGTCACGGCGACGCTGCTTGCCGCGGTCATCACGCGTCCCTTGGCGGTGCGCGTCCAGGAAGGCAGCGTGATCGTCGCGTTCGTGCTGACGCTCGTCGCCGTGATGGTGACAGGGGTGAGCCTGGCCACGCGGCTGGTGGTGGCCGACCGACGGCAACGGGAACACCGGATCCGCCTGGAGCAGAGGCTGGCCCTGGCCAGAGAGTTGCACGACTTCGTGGCCCACCATGTGACCGGGATCGTCGTCCAGGCACAGGGCATCCAGGCGGTCGCCGCCAAACGCCCGGACATGGTCGCGCCCGCGCTGCAACGCATCGAGCAGACCGGCGCGGAGGCACTGGTCTCGCTGCGCCGCATGGTCGGCGGGCTCCGCGCCGAGGACATCGACGCTCTGCCGGCCGCACCGGAAGGGATGCGTGGTCTGCGCGACCTGGTCGCCGACTTCGGCCTGCGCGACGTGTCCGCGCGACTCACCGAGGCCGGTCCCACCAACACGCTGCCGTCGGACGTGGCCGCCGTCGCTCACCGCGTCACGATGGAATCGCTCACCAACATCCGCAAACACGCCCATGGCTGCCGCCACGTCCACGTCCGCGTGCAGGTTCTCCCGCAGCAAGCCGTCGTCGAGGTCAGCAACGACGGAACGGTGCGCCAGACCTCCTCCCCGGGCTACGGGCTCAAGGGACTGGAGGAGCGGGTCACACGGCTCGGAGGAACGTTCCTGGCCGCTGCCACGGACGGAGGCTGGCTGGTCCGCGCCTGCCTGCCGCTCGCTCCGGCCAGGACGGACACGCCGTGATCCGGGTACTGATCGCCGACGACCAGGCCATCGTGCGCACCGGTATCGCCATGATCCTCGCGGCCGAAGACGACATCGAGGTGGTCGCCGAGGCCGAGGACGGGGTCGAGGCGGTGGACCAGGCCGCACGGCACCGGCCCGACGTCGTCCTGATGGACATCCGTATGCCGCGCATGGACGGCCTGGACGCCCTGCGCGCGCTGACCCGCCCCACCGCGGACCACATCCCGAAGGTGGTCATGGTCACCACCTTCGACGACGAGGAGTACGTCACCAAGGCGCTGCAGTCGGGCGCCTGCGGTTTCATCCTCAAGGACTCCGGCCCCCGGCTGCTGGCTGAGGCGGTGCGAGCCGCGGCAGGGGGAGACTCGCTCATCAGTCCGTCGATCACGGTCCGTCTGCTGCGGCAATTGATGGCACCCGGTACTCGGCGAGCACCGGATACGGTCCTGTCCCTGCGGGAGGTGGACGTGGTCAGGCTCGTTGCCCAGGGACTCACCAACGCCGAGATAGCTCACGCCCTGTACATCACGGTCGGGACGGTCAAAACCCACTTGGGCAACATTCAGAGCAAGCTCGCCGCCCGCAACCGAGTGGAGATCGCCGCTTGGGCCTGGCGGGTGGGCCTGGCCCATCAGGACTGACGCCCGGCAGCGGATCCCGATGGTTCCAGGTGAGATCCGCTCAAAGTGTCGATCGGCATGCCTGGAGGCACGCCCCTGCGCGTAGGACTGCGCTACCTCGCCGACCTCGACTTCGGGGAATCGCCTCCCGCCCAGACATCACACCCAACGCTGCCTGGGTCGACGTACAGTCTCGCCTCAGTTCGAGAAGGGAACAGCATCAGCGGCGGACGTGTGCCAGTTGGTGACGATCGGCTTGTCGACGACGAACGAGCCGACCCTCAGGGACACCGGGTTCGGGTCACCGTTGGAGACGGAGACGATGAGGCTGCTCAGCTCCTTGCCGCTGTCCTCGTTGGTGGTCTTCGGGTTCACCCCCGCGTAGGCGGTGACCCCTGCGCGCAGCGTGATCTCCTGACCCACGGACTGCTCCGCGGGCTTTGCGGCCG
>NZ_JBHXVG010000121.1:0-2688 GCF_042672405.1 Streptomyces sp. NPDC127197
GTCGCCCGGGTCCGACTTCTTGCGGGACACACCGTGGCGGTCACGGTAGCGGGAGGCGGCTAGCGGGTTGATCGCGAAGACCTTGCGGCTGCCGGCGGCGGGACGGGGCGGCCGTCGGTGTCCTTGGGAAGGTGGAGGAAGCCGAACGACGTCAGTAAGAGGACGTCTTCAGTGCCGAGTTCGGGCATGCCGAGGGTTCCTTCAAAGAACGGGTTGAGGTCGGTGTTGGTTCTGCGGGGCGGCCGGAGTCGGTGTCGACGGCCGCCCCGCAGGTATGAGAGGCATCCCGGTCGGGCCGGGCGTGGGGTCAGTGCGTGGCGAGGGCGGCGCGGTGCTCCTGGCGGTGCTCGGTGGCCGCGGGCTCGGCGAGCTGCTTGACGTGGTGGGGCTGGCCGACGTCGCCGTGCTCGGAGCAGACGACGGCGTACGCGGTGCGGCCGGTGCAGCCGGAGGCGGGGTCGCGCGGCTTGCCCGAGGGCTTCACCTTGTGGTCGCAGGTGGTGTTGTCTTCGTTTGTCTCGGCGAACGTCGTGTCCCGTTGGCCGTGTGTCGCTTCACAACAGTCGCGGAGGGCAGCGTGCGAGCACTCCAGCGGAAAGCGTGTGTCGCTATACATACCTGCCGTTTTGTGGCACACGCCACACGAGATCACGGCGGCTGAGCCCGGGAGATGGGCTTGCAACCGGTGCCTAGGGCCTGTCCGGCGGACCTTGGCTGATGGTCGCCAGCAGGCGTGTTACCAGGGGATTATGGTCGTTCTCGCGCCAGGCGACGGCCACTCGTGTGCGGGCGGTGCCGGGTTCGATCCTGCGGAAGGCGACGCCTTTGAGGCGGATGCGTCGGATGCTCGCCGGGGCCAGGGAGACGCCCAGACCGGTTTCCACGAGGGCGCACACGGTTTGCCACTCCACCGCGTGCTGGACTACCTGCGGTGTGAACCCTGCTGCGGTGCACAGGCCGATGATCTGATCGTGCAGTGTCGGGCCGACCGTGCGGGGCAGCAGCACGAAGGGCGATTCCGCCAACTGTGCAAGCTGGACGGTCCGTTGGGTGGCCAGAGGATGGGTGGACGGCAGCACGGCCACGAAAGGCTCGCTGAGTACCGTCCTGAAGCCGAGTTCTGTCTCGTCGGTGGGGGGTTCGCGCAGTAGACCGATGTCGATGGTCTTGTCGTGCAGGGCGGCGATCTGTGGAGCGGTGGTCATCTCGTGGATGTCCAGGTGCACGCCAGGGAACTGGTGGCGGAAGGTGCGCAGCAGGTCGGGCAGGATCGTCAGGGCGAGGGAGGCGGCGAAGCCGATCCGTAGGCGGCCGGCCTGGCCACTGCCGACGGCCCGGGCTGCGGCCAGGCCGTCCGCGAGGTCGGTGAGTGCCCGTCGGGCGGCGGGCAGCAGTTCGCTGCCGGCTGGCGTCAGGGTGACATGCCCTGGGGTACGGGTGAACAGCGCGTGGCCGACCTTGTCCTCCAGGCGGCGGATCTGCTGGCTCAGCGGCGGCTGGGCGATGCCCAGTCGGGCGGCCGCGTGGCCGAAGTGGAGTTCCTCGGCGAGCACGACGAAGGCGTGCAGTTGCGGTAGGGGGAGTTCGGGGCGCTCCATACGCCCAGAGATATCAGACCATGCATGCGGCCGTATTAGACGTATCAGTGCTGGTCATTTAGCGTTCGGCGCATGACAGAGCGACGCGCGATCCTCAGCGGCTCGGCCTTTGAGGAGCAGATCGGCTATGCCCGTGCTGTGGTCGACGGCGACTGGGTGCATGTGTCCGGGACGACCGGGTTCGACTACGCCACCATGACGATCTCCGACGATGTGGTGGAGCAGGCCGAGCAGTGCCTCCGCAACATCGAGGCCGCACTGGCCGAGGCGAAGTGCACCTTCGCCGACGTGGTGCGCGTGCGCTACCTACTGCCCGACCGCGAAGACTTCGAACCCTGCTGGCCGGTCCTGCGCCGCTACTTCGGCGACGTTCAGCCGGCCGCCACGATGCTCATGTGCGGTCTCGCCGACCCGCGGATGAAGATCGAAATAGAGGTGTACGCGCGGCGGCGCATCCCGCCTCACGGTGGCGCCATGAGCGATCACTCGGAAGCGCCTGTCGTGCCCGTCGCGGCCTATGACCCCCCCTACTACGCGGCCGTCTTCACTACGGTGCGGACCCGGGACCAGAGCGACTACAGCGAGACCAGCGCACACTTGGAAGACCTGGTGAAGGACGTCCCCGGGTACCTGGGGATGGACCACGCGCAGACTCCTGGCGGGCTGGGCATCACCGTCAGCTACTTCCGCGATGCCGAGGCCCTCACTAAGTGGCGGACCAACGTCGAGCACCGCGCGGCGCAAGAGCGCGGGCGAGCCCAGTGGTACCAGAGCTACACGCTGCACGTGGCGAAAGTGGAACGGAGCAACTGGTTCACGCGAGCGCAGAGCCCGACAGCAGGATGACCAACCGAGACCACCTCAGCGACCGTCCCGCCACAAGCTCGTATTGAACGAGTCGGCGTGTCCCTAGCAAGCCCGATCTAAGGACGGTCCGGCGGATCACGAGCGGAGCCAGATGAGGTTCCCCTCCTACTGTGGAGACCGTGACCGGAGGGATAGTTGGGGGTCATGGCATCCAGGAAGCGCATCTACGACGCTGAGTTCCGCGAGGGAGCGGTACGGATCGTGACGGAGACCGGGAAGCCCA
>NZ_JBHXVG010000122.1:0-2684 GCF_042672405.1 Streptomyces sp. NPDC127197
GGCCAGATCCTTCATCTTCCACGCAGCACCGCAATAAGGCGCTCTTCCTACATAGAACTCCTCCTTGCGTTCAGGACACACGAACCGACGAAATGGTGCTCCCAAGGTGACGGAATGCGCCGCGCGCCGAGGCCTACTACTTCCACGACGGTGAGTGACCTCTCGCAGGGATTCCTAATGCCGTCTGTCAAGCCGCGAGAGCGATGGGCGGCGTGTGCTCGTAGCACCGTCCGTCGCGTAGCAGGGCCCAGAGGACGTTGACACGGCGGCGGGCGAGGGCGAGGACGGCTTGGGTGTGACGTTTGCCCTCGGCGCGCTTGCGATCGTAAAACCGTCGGGATTCCTCGCAGTTTCGGATGCTGAAGAGTGCGGAGGTGTAGAAGACGCGCTGGAGGCGGCGGTTGTATCGCTGGGGGCGGTGCAGATTGCCCCTGATCTTGCCGGAGTCGCGGGGGACCGGTGCGACACCGCCGAAGCCGGCGAGCCGGTCGGGTGTGCCGAAGATGCTCATGTCGCCGCCGGTCGCGGCCAGGAACTCGGCGCCGAGGATGATGCCCAAGCCGGGCATGCTGGTGATCACATCGAAGGTGCGGTGCTCGCGAAACCGGGCCTCAATGGCCTTGTCGAGCTCGGCGACCTGCTGGTTGAGAGCCATCACCTCCTTGGCCAGCGTGTGCACCAGCTGGGCAGTGAGCTTCTCGCCGGGGAGGCTGGTGTGCTGGCGCTCGGCGGCTTGGACGGCTATCCCGGCGATCCGGTCGGCGCGAAGGACCTTGCGGTTGCGCAGCCAGGTCTCCAGCCGCTTGGCGCCGATCCGGCGGATGGCGGCTGGCGTCTGGTAGCCGGTCAGCAGGGTGAGCGGGCCGGTGCTGGTGAGGTCCAAGGCCCGTTCCAGGCCGGGGAAGATGCCGGCCAACTGGGCACGGAGCCGGTTGACCGTGCGGGTGCGGTCTGCGACCAGGTCCATGCGGCGGCCCGTGAGGATCTTCAGGTCGATGACGGCGTCGTCGCCTGCGCGTAATGGGTGCAGGTCGCGACGGACACGGACTTGGTCGGCGATGACCGCAGCGTCCTTGGCGTCGGTCTTGCCCTCGCCGCGGTAGCCCTCGGAGGCCCGGTGGATGGACCGGCCGGAGATGTAGTGCACCGTCTGGTCGTGGTTGAGGAGGATCGCGATGGCCAGAGTGGCTCCGCCGTCGGCAAGGTCGATTCCCCAGGTCACCTCGTCACCCAACGCCAGGACATCGGCGAGGAGTTCAAGCAGTTCGGGCTCGTCGTTGGTGACGCGTCGCGACAGCAGCCGACGGCCGCCCTCGTCGATCGCGACGCAGTGGTGGTGGGTTTTGCCTGCGTCGATGCCGGCCCAGATCGCGGCCAAGTTGTGCCTCCGTGCGGTGTGCTGCTGGTCCCTCCCACGGACGACCTCGCTGTCGATTCCCTACGGAGCGATCATTCGCAATTCCTAATTGGCAGCCGAGTCGTCGTGGGGCGCCGAGCGGCCAATCACTGCGAGCCACAAGCGGCAGAAGGTTGAAAGCCACACCCGGCGCCCTTGGGTGGGTGAACCATACGAAGGGCTCACCGCCTCCCGCAGAACAACGTAGGGAAGGTTGAGCAGGCTGATCGGCGGGGCGGACATGGTGCCCGCGTTCGGAGATCTGGACGAGCCCTGAGCAGGCAGCAGGTGCCTTCACCTGAAGGTGAGATCACGCTGTAGCGGGCGCGGGTGACCACCGGCGAGGATGCCCACCATGACCGCCGACCAGAACCTTGTTCCTCTCCGCCCCACACACGCGGCACCCGTGGTGTTCGGCGCGGGAGCGGCCATCGGCCTGCTGGGCGGGATGATCGGGCTGGGCGGTGCCGAGTTCCGCCTGCCGCTGCTCATCAGCCTCTTCGGGTTCGCCGCGCTCTCGGCGGTCATCCTGAACAAGGCGATGAGCCTGGTCGTGGTCGTAGCCGCGCTGCCCGCCCGGTTGGCGGCAGTCCCGGCCAGCGAGGTCGCCGCCCGCTGGCCGGTCGCGGTCAATCTGCTGGCCGGCAGCCTGCTCGGGGCGTGGGCCGGAGCGTCCTGGGCAGTACGCATGCGCAGCGCCACCCTCTACAAGGTGCTGGCGGCCTTGATGGTGCTCATGGCTGCCGCCCTGGTCGTCACGCACACCACCCCCCTGGGCACGCTCGCGCTGCCGCTGTGGGCCCAGGTGCCCTGCGGAGTCGTGGCTGGCTTCGGCATCGGCGTCGTCGCGGCGATCATGGGCGTGGCCGGAGGCGAGCTGCTGATCCCGACGATCGTGTTGCTGTTCGGACAGGACATCAAAACCGCGGGCAGCCTCTCCCTGCTCATCTCGCTGCCCACCATGCTCGTCGCCTTCGCCCGCTACAGCCGCGACGGCAGCTTCGCCGTCCTCGGCGCGAATCTCCGCTTCACCGTGACCATGGCTGCGGGCTCGATTGTCGGATCGCTGCTAGGCGGCCTGCTGCTCGGCGTGTTCCCGGATGCGGTCCTCATCCCCCTGCTGGCCGTGATCCTGCTGCTTTCCGCGATCAAGCTCGCTCGTCACGACTGACCGAGCCAGAACAACTCGGCACTCAACCTTCCCTACGTTCTTCTCTGGGACCGGGCGAGCCCTTCGTATGGTTGGCCCACCCAGGGGCGTCGGGTGTGGCTTTCAACCTTCTGCCGC
>NZ_JBHXVG010000123.1:0-2633 GCF_042672405.1 Streptomyces sp. NPDC127197
AGGCTCGTGGCCGTTTCCGGGAGCTGGGGGAGAGCTCAGACGGCTTTGGTCGAGAGCCCGATCCCTCATGTATCCCGTTCAGGAAAGACGCTGGATCGTTGGGCGCATCCCGCCTTACGGTGGCGCCATGAGCGATCACTCGGTAGCGCCTGTCGCGCCCGTCGAGGCCTATGAACCCCCCTACTACGTGGCTGTCTTCACTACGGTGCGAACCCAGGACCAGAGCGGCTACAGCGAGACCAACGCACGCATGGAAGACCTGGTGAAGGACGTCCCTGGGTTCCTGGGGATGGACCACGCGCAGACTCCTGGTGGGCTGGGCATCACCGTCGGGTACTTCCGCGACGCCGACGCCCTCACGGAGTGGCGGTGCAACGCCGAGCACCGCGCGGCGCAAAAGCGTGGGCAAGCCGAGTGGTACCAGAGCTACACGCTGCATGTGGCGAAAGTGGAGCGGAGCCACGGGTTCATGCGAGCGTAGGTCCCGCAGAGCCCGACAGCAGGCTGACCAACCGAGGTCACCTCCTGGTCCGGCAAGCGCCGTCCCGCCAGGCTGTCCGGGTGGCAGAACGAGTACGCGTCCGCGAGATCGATGACGACGAGGGCCAGCGCCTGCTGCGGATCATCCGCAGGGGCACCGGCTCGGTGGTGACCTGGCGGCGGGCCCAGATGGTGCTGCTGTCCGCGCAGGGCATGCCCGTTGCGAAGATCGCCGAGGTGACGTTCACCAGCGCGGACCGGGTCCGGGACGTGATCCACAACTTCAACACCGACGGCTTCGAGGCGCTCTACCCCAAGTACAAGGGCGGGCGACCGAGGACGTTCACCCTGCCGGAACGCCGCGAGATCAAGAAGATCGCCAAGTCTAAGCCGGTCGAGCACGGCCTGCCGTTTTCGACCTGGAGCCGGGCCAAGCTGGCCGACTTCCTGGTCGCCGAGGGGGTGGTCGACGACATCAGCCACGAGGGCCTGCGCATCCTGCTCCGCGAGGAGGGCGTGTCGTTTCAACGCGTGAAGACCTGGAAGACCTCCCGCGACCCCGACTACACCGCCAAGAAGGCCCGCGTCGAGCACCTCTATGCGATCGCCGACGGCGAGGTCATCCCCGAGGACGGCGAACCGGACGTCGTCTTATGCCTCGACGAGTTCGGCCCGCTCAACCTCCAGCCCCACCCCGGGCGACAGTGGGCCGAGCGCGGCGGACGGCACAAGGACCCCGACCGGGAGCCCCGGCCCCGCCGACGGGCGACCTACACCCGCCCGCACGGGGTCCGGCACCTGCTCGCCGCCTTGGACCTGAGCAAGGACAAGCTCTACGGCCACATCAAGCCGAAGAAGAACCGGACGAGGTTCCTTCAGTTCTGCCGCTACCTGCGCAGCCTCTACCCGCCGCACATCCGGATCGCGATCGTGCTGGACAACTTCTCCCCGCACCTGACCACGAAGAAGGACACCCGGGTCGGCGACTGGGCTGCGGCCAACAACGTCGAGTTCGCCTACACACCGACCAACAGCTCCTGGCTGAACCGCATCGAGGCCCAGTTCACCGCCCTGCGCTACTTCGCACTGGACGGTACCGACCACGCCAGCCACAAGGAGCAGGGCAGCATGATCCGTCGCTACATCATCTGGCGGAACAAGCACGCAGCAGACAGCCGCCTCCGCGAGGTCGTGAACAGGGCGAACGTTGCCTGATGCGGCATTAGATGCCCGCCGATGACATGGTGCGATGCGGTCTCGAACGTTGGCTCCCGGATTGTGGCGGCCGCCGACGGGAGGCAGGGTGGTCTCGAGACCGTGTGGGCGAGGCAGAAGGCACACGGTCTGTCACGGATGCGGGCCGTGGCTTGTCCTCTTCGCGAAGCAAGTTGTGTGAGCCGGGAACCGGCGAACTTGGTCACCGCCGAACGAGTGGGTCGGTACACCGGTCCGGAATGTGGTGGCCGACGCAAGATAGTCCATTCCGGGCAGGCTTACAGAGGTGTGGTACATGTCAGAGAAGAACCCAGATCACGGGACCTCCCACGAGGGCTCCTTGCCGTCCGAAGTCCAGTTGCTGCAGGAAGTCACTCCGCCCTTCTTTCCCGAAGGTGGTTCGGGAATGACCATCCTCGTCGAGTGGCCTCCCGGTCACCCCGGGCTCCCTCCGCATCGCCACTCGGGCCCGGCGTTCGGGTACGTGATGGAGGGCGCGCTCCGGTTCGAGCTCGAGGGTGAGCCGGAGCGTGTGGTCGAGGCCGGTGAGACGTTCTGGGAGCCAGGCGGTGACGTGATCCACTACCAGGACGGCAACGCCCTGTCGGACGCACCGACCAAGTTCCTGGTGACCATGGTGTGCGCGCCGGGTCAGCCGATGCTCACGGTGGTCGACGAGGAGGAGCTGAAGGAACGGGCGCACCTGCGCGCCCCGCGTCCCTCCGAAGGCTGACCCGCGAGATCGGCAGGGGCGCGGAGCCCGGAACACCGATCCCGGTGCCGGGCTTGCAGCAACGGCCGGCCTTCATCGTCATCGATCTCACCAACCCGCACACGTTCTGCCGCCCGGACAGACCCATGGTGACGCACCCCCTGCGCCAGCACCCGAGCGGCGCGTCACATCACAACAGGGCAAACGTTGCCTGATACGGCACTAG
>NZ_JBHXVG010000124.1:0-2469 GCF_042672405.1 Streptomyces sp. NPDC127197
CATGGCACGCGGCAAGCTTCGGATCTACCTGGGTGCGGCACCGGGGGTGGGCAAGACGTACGCGATGTTGTCCGAGGCGCACCGGCGGGTGGAGCGGGGCACGGACTGCGTGGTGGCGTTCGTCGAGCCCCATGGCCGGCCGCGCACCGAGGTGATGCTGCACGGGCTGGAGCAGGTGCCGCGCAAGGAACTCGGGTACCGGGGCGGGGTGTTCACCGAGATGGATGTGGACGCGGTCCTCGCCCGGCGGCCGCGGGTGGCGCTGGTGGACGAGCTGGCGCACACGAACATCCCCGGTTCGCGCAATGCCAAGCGCTGGCAGGACGTGGAGGAGCTGCTGGCGGCCGGGGTCGATGTGATCTCGACGGTGAACATCCAGCATCTGGAGTCGCTGGGCGATGTGGTGGAGTCGATCACGGGGATCCGGCAGCGGGAGACCGTCCCGGACGAGGTGGTGCGGCGGGCGGATCAGGTCGAGCTGGTGGACATGTCGCCGCAGGCGCTGCGGCGGCGGATGGCGCACGGCAACATCTACCAGCCGGACAAGGTGGATGCGGCGCTGTCGAACTACTTCCGGCCGGGGAATCTGACCGCGTTGCGGGAGCTGGCGCTGTTGTGGGTGGCGGACCGGGTCGACGAGTATCTGAAGCAGTACCGCAGTGATCACCGGGTGTCGAGGATCTGGGGGTCGCGGGAGCGGATCGTGGTGGGTCTGACGGGGGGTCCGGAGGGGCGGACGCTGATCCGGCGGGCGGCGCGGCTGGCGGAGAAGGGGGCCGGCGGTGAGGTGCTGGCGGTGTACATAGCGCGCAGCGACGGGCTCACGGCGGCCTCGCCGAAGGAACTCGCGGTGCAGCGCACGCTGGTCGAGGACCTCGGCGGGACCTTCCATCACGTGGTCGGCGACGACATACCCGCGGCCCTGCTGGACTTCGCCCGCGGGGTGAACGCCACCCAGATCGTGCTGGGTTCGTCGCGGCGCAAGAGCTGGCAGTACGTGTTCGGTCCGGGTGTGGGGGCGACGGTCGCCCGGGAGTCCGGTCCCGATCTGGACGTCCACATCGTCACGCACGACGAGGCCGCCAAGGGGCGCGGGCTGCCGGTGGCGCGCGGTGCACGGCTGGGGCGGGCCCGGATCATCTGGGGCTGGCTGGTCGGCTTGGCCGGGCCGGTGATCCTGGCGGTCCTGCTGAACACCGTTCACCTCGGCCTCGCCAACGACATGCTGCTGTTCCTGACGCTGACCGTGGCGGCGGCCCTGCTCGGCGGGCTCTACCCGGCGCTGGCCTCGGCGGCCTTCGGAACGTTTCTGCTCAACTACTTCTTCACCCCGCCGCTGCACCGGCTGACCATCGCCGACCCGAAGAACATCGTCGCCCTGGTGATCTTCATAGGCGTCGCGGTGTCGGTGGCGTCGGTGGTCGACCTCGCGGCCCGGCGCACGCACCAGGCGGCCCGGCTGCGGGCGGAGTCGGAGATCCTGTCGTTCCTGGCGGGCAACGTGCTGCGCGGCGAGACCAGCCTGGAGGCGCTGCTGGAGCGGGTGCGCGAGACCTTCGGCATGGAATCGGTGGCGCTGCTGGAACGCGAGAGCGATGTGGCGCCGTGGACCTGCGCGGGCAGTGTCGGGCTCCGGCCGTGTCAGAGCCCGGAGGAGGCGGACGTCGACATGCCGGTCGGCGACCACATGGCGCTCGCGCTGACCGGACGGGTGCTGCCCGCCGAGGACCGCCGGGTGCTGGCCGCGTTCGCCGCGCAGGCCGTGGTCGTCCTGGACCGCCGCCGGCTCCAGGAGGAGGCCGACCGGGCCCGCACGCTGGCCGAGGGCAACCGCATCCGCACCGCCCTGCTGGCCGCCGTCAGCCATGACCTGCGGACGCCCCTGGCCGGCATCAAGGCGGCCGTGTCCAGCCTGCGGTCCGACGACGTCGAGTGGTCCGAGGAGGACCAGGCCGAACTGCTCGAAGGAATCGAGCAGGGCGCCGACCGCCTCGACCACCTGGTGGGCAACCTGCTCGACATGTCCCGCCTGCAGACCGGCACGGTCACGCCGATCATCCGCGAGGCCGACCTCGACGAGGTGGTGCCGATGGCGCTGGGCGGCGTGCCCGGGGACAGCGTCGAGCTGGACGTCCCGGAGACGCTGCCGATGGTCCACGTCGACAAGGGCCTGCTGGAGCGAGCCGTGGCCAACGTCGTGGAGAACGCGGTCAAGTACAGCCCGCCGGGTGCGCCCGTGCTGGTCGCCGCCAGTGCCCTCGCGGACCGGGTCGAGGTCCGGGTCGTGGACCGCGGACCGGGCGTTCCCGACGACGCCAAGGAGCGGATCTTCGAGCCGTTCCAGCGCCACGGCGACGCCCCGCGCGGTGCCGGAGTCGGCCTGGGCCTCGCGGTCGCCCGGGGCTTCGCCGAGGCCATGGGCGGCACCCTCGACGCCGAGGACACCCCCGGCGGCGGCCTCACCATGGT
>NZ_JBHXVG010000125.1:0-2299 GCF_042672405.1 Streptomyces sp. NPDC127197
GCGGAATGGTCGGTGCGCTGCGGCACCTGGCGCGGCCCGTCTGGCAGGGTGCCGGGCGGCTGACCACCCCGTTGCTGCCCGACGACTTTCTGGCGGTCGTCGATCCCCTGTGGTCGGCCAGGTGGCCGGCGGGCCGGGTGGAGCTGGTCCGGGCGGAGACGGCGGACGCGACGACGCTCGTGGTGCGGGCGGGGCGTGGCTGGTCGGGGCAGCGCGCGGCGGGTCAGTACGTGCCGGTGGGAGTGGGCATCGGCGGCGTACTGCACTGGCGGACGTACTCGATCACGACCCCGCCGGACGGCTCCGGGCGTTTCGCGATCACGGTGCGGGCGGTCCCGGACGGGCGGGTGTCGCCGCACCTGGCCCACCGGGTCCGGCCCGGGGAGATCCTGCGCGTCGGTCCCGTCCAGGGGGATTTCGTGCTGCCCGGCCCGCCGCCGGCGCGGCTGCTGTTGCTGACCGGCGGTATTGGCATCACGCCCGTGGTGGCCATGCTGCGCGCGCTCGCCGGGCGCAGGGGCCGCCGCCCGGACACCGTGCTGGTGCACAGCGCGCCGGACGCCGACCGGGTGGTCTTCGGCGGTGAGCTGCGTGCCGTGGCCGCCCGCGAGAGCTGGTTCACGCTGTACGAACACCACACCCGCCGGGAAGGGCGGCTGGACCGGGTGCGCCTGGGCGCTCTGTGCCCTGACTGGGCGGAGCGCGAGACCTGGGCCTGCGGCCCGGAAGGGCTGCTCGCGTTCGCCGAGCGGGCCTGGCGCGATGCGGATGCCCGGCGCCGGCTGCATCTGGAGCGGTTCCGGCCGCCGTCACCGGCCGCGCCGGGCGGTGGATCGGGCGGGCACGGCGGGCGGGTGCGCTTCATCCGCAGCGGTGTCGAGACGGACGCCGGCTCCGCCACGCCCCTGCTGGCCGTGGGCGAGGCGGCGGGTGTCGTCATGCCCAGCGGCTGCCGTATGGGCATCTGCCACAGCTGCGTCAGCCGACTGTCCGCCGGCCGGGTCCGCGATCTGCGGACCGGCGACGTACACGGCGAGCCGGGCGATCTGATCCAGACCTGCGTGTCGGCCGCCTGCGGACCCGTGCACATCGACCTGTAGAGACCGTCTGTCGAGCCTTGAGCCTTCAGGAAGGGGAGAAATCAGTGGCCGCTGCGTTTGCTCTTGCGCCGCACGAAGCCGACGCCTTCGGGCAGGAACTGGACCGCATCCGCGCCGAGGTGCTGGCCGAGCGCGGCGCCGAGGACGCCCGCTACATCCGCACCCTCATCACCGTGCACCGCGCCCTGGAAGCCGGTGGCCGGGCCGCACTGGCCGTGTCCCTGCTGCCGCCCGCCTGGCTGGCCGGAACGGCGATGCTCACCACCGCCAAGATCCTGGAGAACATGGAGCTGGGCCACAACATCCTGCACGGCCAGTGGGACTGGATGCGCGACCTGGCCGTCCACTCCACCACCTGGGAGTGGGACTTCCCCACCCCGGCCGCCGCCTGGAAGCACACCCACAACGACCTGCACCACACCTGGACCAACGTGGTGGGCCGGGACCGGGACCTGGGCTACGTGGCCATGCGGATGAGCGCGGACCAGCCCTGGCACCCCGTCCATCTCCTCCAGCCCCTGTACGGCGGGCCGCTGCTGGCACCGCTCTTCGAGTGGGCCATCGCGCTGTACGACCTGGAGCCCGAGGCCGTCGTCCAGGGCCGCAAGCCGCTGCGCGCGTTCCTGGACGACCTCGCAGGTGTGGCCCGCAAGGCGGCACGGCAATCCGCCAAGGACTACGTCCTCTTCCCGCTGCTGGCCGGCCCGTCCGCCCTGCCCTGCCTGCTCGGCAACCTCACCGCCAACGTCACCCGCAACATCTGGGCGCACACCGTCATCTTCTGCGGCCACTTCCCCGCCGGCGCGGAATCCTTCACCGAGGACGAGATCGAGGGCGAGTCGCGCGGCCAGTGGTACGTACGGCAGGCCCTCGGCTCGGCGAACATCGACGGCGGCCCTCTCCTGCACATCCTCACCGGCAACCTCAGCCACCAGATCGAGCACCACCTCTTCCCCGACCTGCCCAGCAACCGCTACGCCCAGATCGCCCCCCGGGTGCGCAAGCTGTGCGAGAAGTACGGCATCCCCTACACCACCGGCCCGCTGCCGCGCCAGTACGCCTCCACCTGGGCCCGCATCTGGCGCATGGCGCTCCCGTAACACCCCCGCACCAGCCGGTTCGCCGACGCACGGGGCCGTGGCCCGCACCCGGGCCCGCGGCCTGTCGGTCCGGCGCCGGGCGGTCACCCGGGGCGCTCC
>NZ_JBHXVG010000126.1:0-2215 GCF_042672405.1 Streptomyces sp. NPDC127197
AGGGCTGCGGCGAACACCGGGAAGGCGGCGTAGAGTTCGCGGCCCATCCCGGCCCGCTGGCTGCCCTGCCCGGAGAACAGGAACGCCAACCGGCCCTGTGCACGGTCCACGGAACCGGTGATGACCCGGCTGTCCGCCTCGCCCCGCGTGAGCGCGTCCAGCGCGTCCAGGAAGTCCGGCCGGTCCACCGCGACCACGGCGGCCCGGTCGTCCAGCGCCGCCCGCGAGGTGGCGAGCGAGAACGCCACGTCGGCCGTGGGGAGTTCGGGCCGCACCGAGACGAACGACCGCAGCCGCCCGGCCTGGGTGCGCAGGACGTCCGTGCCCTGCCCGGAGACGACCCACGGCACTGGTCCGGCCCATGCGCCGGGCGCCTCGGAGACGGCCGGGCCCTCCTCCACAGCGGGGGCCTGCTCGATGATCGCGTGGGCGTTGGTGCCGCTCACACCGAAGGACGACACACCAGCCCGGCGAGGCCGCCCGGTCTGCGGCCACTCCGCCGCCTCCCGCAGCAGCGACACCGCCCCGGCGGACCAGTCGACGTGCGGAGTCGGCTCGTCCACGTGCAGCGTCCTCGGCAGCACACCGTGGTGCATCGCCATCACCATCTTGATGACTCCGCCCACACCCGCCGCGGCCTGCGTGTGTCCGATGTTCGACTTCAAGGAGCCGAGCAGCAAGGGCCGTTCGGCCGCCCGGCCCTGCCCGTACGTGGCCAGCAGGGCCTGCGCCTCGATCGGGTCACCGAGCCTGGTGCCGGTGCCGTGCGCCTCGACGGCGTCCACGTCGGCGGCGGTCAGCCGGGCCCGGCCGAGCGCCTGCCGGATGACCCGCTCCTGCGAGGGACCGTTCGGGGCGGTCAGGCCGTTGCTGGCGCCGTCCTGGTTGACCGCCGTACCGCGCACGACGCCCAGGACCGGATGCCCGTTGCGGCGGGCGTCCGACAGCCGCTCCAGGAGCAGGACGCCCGCGCCCTCGCCCCAGCTGGTGCCGTCGGCCGAGGCGGAGAACGACTTGCTGCGGCCGTCGGGAGCGAGCCCCCGCTGCCGGCTGAACTCCACGAACGTCCCCGGGGAGGCCATGACGGTGACGCCGCCCGCGAGCGCGAGGGTGCACTCGCCGTCGCGGAGTGCCTGGACGGCCATGTGCAGGGCGACCAGCGAGGAGGAACAGGCCGTGTCGACGGTGACGGCAGGGCCCTCCAGACCGAGGGTGTACGCCACCCGGCCGGAGATCACGCTCGCCGCGGTGCCGGTGAGCAGGTACCCCTCGAAACCCTCGGGCGCCTCACTCATGCGCGGCCCGTACTCGTCCTGGGACGCCACACCGACGAAAACGCCTGCCTGGCTGCCGGCCACCGACCGCGGGTCGATCCCGGCCCGCTCGAACACCTCCCAGGAGGTCTCCAGCAGAAGTCGCTGCTGGGGGTCCATCGCCTGGGCCTCGCGCGGCGAGATCCCGAAGAACTCGGCGTCGAACTCGGCGGCGTCGTAGAGGAATCCGCCCTCACGGACGTACGACGTGCCCGCCCGCTCCGGATCGGGGTGGTAGAGCGCGTCGATGTCCCAGCCCCGGTCCGCCGGGAACACGGACACGGCGTCCCGGCCGTCGGCCAGCAGTTGCCAGAGGTCCTCGGGCGAGCGCACCCCGCCCGGGTAGCGGCAGGCCATGGACACGATGACGATCGGGTCGTCGTCGGCCGCGGCACCCGCCGGGACGGGCAGCGCGGAGCCGGACTCCGCCGGGCCATCGCCCTCCGCCCCGGTCGCCTGAGTGTGCAGGAAGCGGGCCAGCGCCTGCGGCGTCGGATGGTTGAAGACCAGCGTGGGCGGCAGCTTCAGGCCGGTCACGGCGACGAGCCGGTTGCGCAGCTCGACCGCGGTCAGCGAGTCGACACCGATGTCCTTGAAGGCGTGCGAGGCGTTCACCGCGTCCGCCGAGGCGTGCCCGAGCACAGCGGCGGCCTGCGTCCGCACCAGGTCCAGCAGCAGCCGCTGTGCCTCGGCCTCGGAGAGCCCCGACAGGTTCTGCGCCGTCCACGTCCCGTCGTCACCACCGGACGCGGCCGCTCCGGCCGCCGCCCGCAGATCCTGTACGTCCGGCAGGTCGGAGATCAGCCTGCTGGGCCGGGCGGCGGTGTACGCGGGCACGAATCGGGCCCAGTCGATGTGGGCGACGGTCACCGTCGGTTCGCCGCGTCCGACGGCCTGGCCCA
>NZ_JBHXVG010000127.1:0-2205 GCF_042672405.1 Streptomyces sp. NPDC127197
CTCATGCTCACCGCCCGCTCCACCGAGGACGACGTGCTGCTCGGCCTGGAACTCGGCGCGGACGACTACATGACCAAGCCGTACAGCCCACGGGAACTGCTGGCCCGCATACGCACCGTGCTGCGCCGCACCCTGCGCCCCGCCGAGGACTCCCCGGTGCTCCGCGCGGGCGGCATCACCGTCGATCCGGCACGGCACGAGGTCACCTGCGACGGCATCGCCGTCCCGTGCACTCCCGGCGAGTTCGCCATCCTCCACGCCATGACCGCGGAACCCGACCGGGTCTTCTCGCGCCGTCAACTGCTGCAGCTCACCCGGGGCCACGACCGCGCCTCCACCGAGCGCGCCATCGACGTACACATCATGAACCTGCGCAAGAAGATCGAGCCCGACCCGCGCAGGCCCGTCCGGCTGCTGACCGTCTTCGGCGTCGGCTACAAGCTCACCGGTCAGCCCACATGACGCCCGGCCCCCGCATCCCCTGGCGCAAAAGCCTTCTGGTACGGCTTCTCCTCACCTCCGTGACGATCGCCGTACTCTCCGTCGGCGCCACCGCCTGGCTGGCCGTGGAGACCACCACGCGGGCCATCCAGGAGGAGCGCGGCCAAGTGCTCTCCGACGACGCCGACATCCTGCGTCGGCTCAGCGGCTTCGCCGCGACCCACGCCGACTGGAGCGGAGTGCAGCCCTCGGTCCGCACGCTCTCGCGCACCATGGACCGGCGCATCGCCCTGACGACCGAGACCGGACGCACCATCGCCGACTCGGCCGCCCCCGGCACCGCCCTGCCCGCCCGTGCATCGGCCACCGTCGACCCGCTGACCACCGACACCTACACCGAGCCAGGAGCCCAGCTGGCCGGGATCGACCCGCGGGCGGTGGGCCCGTATCTGCTCACCACGGCCGAGCGGACACTGGTGAAGACGGTCGCCGAGAAGCGTCTGCGCTGTATGCGCCGGTACGCGAGCGACGGCAGCCTCCGACAGATGCCCAGCGGCCGTACGGTGGTCATCGCCCCCGACGGCGGAGCGGCCTCCGTGCCGCTGGAGTGCGCCGACGGAGTCCTCAACACACCCACGCGCACCGAGCAGAAGGCACTGGACGAACTCAACGTTCTGGCCAAGCGTTGCTTCGACAATCCCAAGAAGGGGCGGGACGCCACACCGGTGGGAATCGGGGGTGAACTCATCGCCGGCGTCGACACCCCGGTGGGCGACCGTGCCCGCGGGCTCGGTGTCAGCCAGCAGACGCAGACCTGTGTCGACAGCGCTCGCCGCACACAACTCGACCCGTACGTCGCCCCGAGGGCCAGACTCTATCTGGGCAACCTGGGCGGGCAGCCCGCAGGCTTCGACCTCTCGCCCACCAACAAGGCCAAGATCGTCGGTGTCACGGCGCTCGTCCTCGCCGTCACGATCGCCATGACCACTGTCGTCGCGATCCGCCTCGTCCGTCCCCTGCGAGCCCTGACAGCCGCGGCCCAGCAGCCGCCGCACCGGCACGCACGCGTCGCCGTCACCACCAAGGACGAGACCGGCTATCTGGCCGCCGCCTTCAACGACCTCACCGCGCGCCGCGAACACCTTGAAGCCCAACGCAAAGCCATGGTCAGCGACATCGCCCACGAACTGCGGACGCCGCTGACCAATATCCGGGGCTGGCTGGAAGTCACCCGCGACGGGCTGGTCGAGCCGGACCCGGACCTCATCGCCGCCCTGCACGACGAGGCGCTGCTCCTGCAGCACATCATCGACGATCTGCGCGATCTCGCCGCGGCCGACGCCGGCACGCTGAAACTGCACCGCGAACCGGTGCGCGCGGACGACCTCGTCGCCCAGGCGGTGTCGGCCCACAGCACCCGCGCCGAAACCGCGGGCATCCGCCTGCACGCGCACACCGACCCCGGCCTCTGGCTGGACGCCGACCCGGTGAGGATGCGCCAGGTCCTGGGCAATCTCATCTCCAACGCACTCCGGCACACCCCCACGGGCGGTACGGTCACGGTCACCGCGCGGCACACCGGTGATCTGGCCGTTCTCACAGTGGAGGACACGGGCGGCGGCATCGCACCCGACGACCTGCCCCATGTCTTCGAACGCTTCTGGCGAGCCGAGAAGTCCCGCAGCAGGCACACCGGGGGCAGCGGACTGGGCCTGTCCATCGTCCGCCAGTTCGTCGAGGCACACGGCGGAACCGTCACCGCCG
>NZ_JBHXVG010000128.1:0-2152 GCF_042672405.1 Streptomyces sp. NPDC127197
CGCGTGATGCTGGTCCGGGCTGGTCTCAACCCGGCTGATGCTGATCGTGTAAGACCTGACCGCACGCCGTGCGGCCAGGCAGCCTGAGTCAGGAACCTCCTTCCCGAGCACAAGCGAAGAAAGGAGAGGATTCAAACCACTACAGCACCCGCACACGCACACACCACCGCGGGAGGTGGAGCACCATGCACGACGGGCAGTTCCCCCGGGGCGGCCCCGGCGCCCCATGGTGGGACCGTCTGTACGAAACCGACCGAGCCGAGTGGATCGACTTCATCGACCACCCCGATCCCCGGCTGGCGGAAAGGGCCCGCAGGGGACTGCGCGAGCTGGACCGCTTCCAGCGCGCGTCACTGGCCTACCGCACGTTCAGCCGACTGGCCCTGGCAGAGGCCGGCCAGCAGCGTGAGCCCCGCATCCTCGAACTCGGAGCAGGCCGGGGCCACCTCGCTGAACAGCTCCTGCGCGACCACCCCACCGCACACGTCACCGTCAGCGACATCAGCACCGACTCCGTCCAGGCATTCCGTACCGGCCCTCTGGGCAACCACCCACGGGTCACCACACGCGTCATCGACGCCACTGCCATCGACGCCCCCGACCACACCTGGGACGTGGCCGTCTTCACCATGTCCCTGCACCACCTGCAACCAGCTCAGGTACGCATGGTGCTCCGCGAAGGCACCCGAGCCGCACACCGCCTGCTCATCATCGACGCCTGGCGGCACCCGGCATACCTGGCCATCGTCCCGCTGCTGCTCCTCCTCGGCGGGGCCGCAGCCGCACACGACGGCACGATCAGCCTGCGCAAGGCCTACAGCCCGTCCGCACTGCACGCCCTCGCAGACGACTGCGGCGCACCAGTGCACCTGCACTGCAGGTTCCACCTCCCCGGCTACCTGGTGGCCTCCGCCAGCCGCAGCGCACAACAGTCGCCCGGCGACACCGCAGTCACCACAGCACAAAACCGAGACGATTGAGCTGGCACGCCGATGCGCAGTCGGCTTCTTACCGGGACTCTTGCAGAAAGCCCCGGCGTTCACGCCGGGGATGAATGCATCTCAAGACTGCTCTGACGTGCACTTTAGAGCGGACGTTTTTGCTGCTCGATGTACTGGCGGACGATCGCCAACGGTGCTCCGCCGCACGACGCGGAGAAATACGAGGGCGACCACAGGTGCCCGTGCATGATGGCGCGGTTGATCCGGCCGGTGAACTCCTGCCGTATCCGGCGAGCGGAGACGCCCTTGAGGCTGTTGACCAGCTTCGAGAAGGCGACCTTGGGCGGGTAGTGCACCAGGAGATGGACGTGATCGCGTTCGCCGTTGAACTCCTTCAGCTCCGCCTCGAAGTCCTCGCACACCTTGCGCATGATCTCTTCGCAGCGCGTGAGCATCTCGTCGTTGAACACCCCGCGCCGGTACTTCGTCACGAAGACCAAGTGCACGTGCAGAGCCGAAACGACGTGCCTGCCACGCCTGTAGTCGTTCTGCTCATCCATAAAGATCAATCGCAGTAGGGTCTCGGTCATGCGGCTCCGCTACAACTACCGGGCCTACCCGGACGCCACCCAGCGCCGGGCGCTGGCAAGGGCGTTCGGGTGCGCCCGCGTGGTGTGGAACGACTGCCTGCGCGACCGCAAGGAAGCGCACGCGGCGGGGCTGCCGTACGTGAAGTCGGCCGAGCTGTCCCGGCTTCGCATCACCCAGGCCAAGCGCACCGGGGAACGCGCCTGGCTCGCCGACGTGTCAGCGGTCGTCCTGCAACAGTCCCTGCGGGACCTGGACACCGCCTACCAGAACTTCTTCGACAGCCTGGGGGGCAAGCGGCAGGGCCGCAAGGTCGGGCCGCCCCGCTACAAGTCGAAGAAAGACACCCGGCAGTCGATCCGCCTCAACACCAACGCCTTCTCCCTGAAGGACGACGGCACGGTGTACGTGGCCAAGGTCGGCAACCTCAAGGTCAAGTGGTCCCGCCGGCTTCCGGCCGCGCCCACGTCCCTGACCGTCACCAAGGACAGCTCCGGCCGGTACTTCCTCAGCTTCGTCGTGGACACCGAGCCGGACACCCTCCCCGAACTGGACACCGACACCGGTATCGACCTCGGCCTGTCCGCCTTCGCGGTCCTCTCCGACGGGACGAAGATCAGCGC
>NZ_JBHXVG010000129.1:0-1935 GCF_042672405.1 Streptomyces sp. NPDC127197
CGTGTGTCCTGAACGCAAGGAGGAGTTCTATGTAGGAAGAGCGCCTTATTGCGGTGCTGCGTGGAAGATGAAGGATCTGGCCCTTCGGAGTCGCCCTGCGGGGGGAGGCTTCAAACCGCCTCATGCTGCGTTGGCTGAAGACCGTCGTGGTGAGCGATGAGGAAAAGGCGTCCGAGAGGCGTCAGGTGGGGATCGGGAAGACGAGCGCAGGCGAATCGTCGATGATGCGTCGAAACGGAAACAGGTGACATCAAAACCGGGGTTGTGTAACCGGCCCCCGGGATCAGCCTGGCGGGAGCCCGTCTATTGGCCAGGTGGTGTCCGGCGTGTAGGCGACGTGAGCCCGGTCTGCTGCTTTCACGTGGAACAGGAGAAGGCGCGCCCCGACACCGCTCGCCCCACCTGGGGCGGCGACAGGGAGCCTCCCAAGCGGCTGAAACCGCAAGGGACTGAGTACCGTCGCGGGGTGCGCTGGCGGACCGGCCCGTAGTAGTGGCGAAGCCCCTGTAACGGGGGTGGAGCGAAGGGGCCGGGTCATCCGTGGCTGTGTTCGTTTGGTCAACCGGGCGGTGCCCGGGAGGAGCCGATGGAGCAGTTGAAGTCGTCAGGCAAGCCGTTTGATATCTCGAAGTGGGAGGTCTGGGAGGCTTTCCAGGATGTGAAGAGGAATCAGGGCGCACCGGGAGTGGACGGGCAGTCCATTGCCGACTTCGAGTCCGATCTGAGGAACAACCTCTACAAGATCTGGAATCGTATGTCGTCGGGGACGTACTTCCCTCCTCCGGTGCGTGCGGTGGAGATCCCGAAGCAGCACGGCGGTGGCATGAGAATGCTCGGCATTCCCACGGTCGCTGACCGGGTGGCACAGACCGTGGTGGCCCGGCATCTGGGCGTCCGCGTGGATCCCTTGTTCCACGAGGACTCCTACGGATACCGGCCGAACCGGTCGGCCTTGGATGCGGTGGAGCGTTGCCGGGAACGTTGTTGGAGGCGTGACTGGGTGATCGATCTCGACATCCAGAAGTTCTTCGACAGCGTCCGCTGGGACCTCATCGTCAAGGCCGTGGAGGCTCACACCGACGCCGTTTGGGTGAAGTTGTATGTCCAGCGGTGGCTGGAAGCGCCGCTTCAACTGCCCGACGGCACCTTGCAGAAGCGGGATCGGGGCACCCCGCAGGGGTCCGCGGTGTCACCCGTGTTGGCGAACCTGTTCATGCACTACGCGTTCGACACGTGGCTGGCCCGGAGGTATCCGGGCATCCAGTTCGAGCGGTATGCGGACGACGCGGTCGTGCACTGCGTCACCGAGCGCCAGGCCCGTGAGGTCCTGGCGGCCCTCGGGAACAGGATGGAGGAGGTCGGGCTGCGGCTGCACCCCGACAAGACCAAGATCGTGTACTGCAAGGACGGAAAGCGGCGTGGTTCGTTCGAGCACACGCAGTTCACGTTCCTCGGCTACACGTTCCGCCCGCGCGGCGCCCGCAGGAGGGACGGGAGGCAGTTCCTGGCCTTCATGCCGGCGGTCAGCAAGGACGCCCTGAAGAAGATGGGCCGGGAGGTCCGCCGCTGGCGGCTGCACCGACGCCCCAACTCCACGTTCGTGGAGCTCGCCAAGGAGATCAATCCGATCGTGGCGGGCTGGATCAACTACTACGGCCGGTTCTACCGGTCGGCGTTGTATCCCCTCCTGGCGCGCATCAACGCCTACTTGGTGCGATGGATCCGCCGGAAGTACAAGAGGCTGGCGGCCCTGAGGAAAGCGGTCGAGTGCATGCAGGGGATCGCCAAGAGGTACCCCCGGCTGTTCGCGCACTGGAAGATCGCCACTGAGGCCGCCGTCGCCTGGTGAACAGGATGGCAAGAGCGGAGTGACGAGAGATTGTCACGCTCCGTTCTGTGGGAGCCCGGGGGTGCGATTCCCCCGGGCCACCCGAC
>NZ_JBHXVG010000130.1:0-1932 GCF_042672405.1 Streptomyces sp. NPDC127197
CGAGGCGAAGACCATCGCGAAGCGGCGGCCCCGCCGCTTGGACTTGACGTCGTTGCGGGTGTCGGCGTTGGAGGTGTGAACGTTGCGAGTCATGGGCTTTCTCCTTATGAGATGGATTTCTGACCTGCCCCGGAAACTCGGGGCAGTGGCCGACAGACCGGCTTACGACCGGGACCGCCGCGCCGGAATAACCAGCGATTCGGCGAGAGCGAGAAATCCTCGCCGAGGACTTTCCACCGCACCGTGCGGTCTCATTTCCTTTCCGGTGAGGCCCGCACTTCAATTAGGCCCGATCCGGCAAAGCGCCGTCACGCTCCGAGGACTCGGGACTTGACACAGCCGCCAGGCGTCGGGTAGAAGCCCGGGGGACAGTCGCCGGGCGCCTACGGCCGTTCCGGGCTCCGGCGGCCACGGCAGGGGCCAAGCAATCCCTGAGCACCCCATCAATTCCCCAGATTTCCAGGACTTCTGACGGTGCATCCGGCCGGCATTGCCCGGCGCGGGCGTCGCCTACCTGTGGCGCGTTCCCGTGCGTTCAGCCGGGAACGTGCCCCCGCGGATCAGGCGGCGTCGGCGTGTCAGGACAAGCGGGGCGCCGGTGCCGCCGCGGCCACCGCCGCGGCCATGGGCGACGGCGGCGACCGCGGCGTGGGCGACGGCGCGGGCGGCGAAAACCAGACGACGCGTCCGGATACTGCTGCGCATGAGAATTCTCGTTCCTCTTTCGTGCGCTCTCGAGCATGACCGAAAACCCCGCAATCGGCGAGGCGGACGTATGTGTAGTTCCCGAATGGACGACCTCGCTTCGCAGTGCAAGGCCGCTTTTGGGTGCAGGGCTGCGTAAAACGGCCCGCACCCGCAGCCTTCCTGCGGACATACGAACGGACCGGCCGGGCGTTGCCGCCGGCCAGGCCGTGAACTCGATGCCGCCTGCAGAAGTCAGGTCAGAGCGTTGCCGTTCCCATTGCCGTTGACGGTGTTGTTGTTCCCGATGACGATGATGGTGACGGGGCCATTGTTGTTGCCGTTCTTGGTGCCGCCATGACGGTTGTGCTTGTGCTTGCTGTGATTGCTGTTGTTGTGTTTGCCGTGGCTGTATTTCTTGTGCTTGCCGTGACCGCCGTGGCCACCGTGCTCAGCTGCAGCCGTGGGCACGACGCCGACGTGCGGCGTCGCCGGGGCGGCGAACGCACCGGTGGGCATCAGCACACCTCCTGCGGCCAGGACCGTCGAGCCGGTAGCCACCAGAAGGCGCTGCGTCCGAGAGGTGCGGAGCAGGGGAATTCTCCTCCACCGAGAAAGGTCGGGGGGGTGCCGAACGGCCCTGTCGGTTCACAGGCCCTTCTCCGGCCAGACACATGTCCCCTACGCCGAAGACCGGCCGCTGCTGGGCGAAACACAACAGAACTTCCAAACCGCCCTGCGCCACAGCAAAGCCGGCGGCGTCGACCGCATCGCCCGCACCCCCGACTTCACCACCAAACTCCGCCAGGCCGTGATCTCCCAGGGGTGCGGCTCTTCTAGAGGGACCCGGTGAGCTGGGCGGATACCTGTCCTCCTTGAGAAGGAGTTGCACCCACCCGCTTGTCGTTCGACGGCGGAAGCGATAGCACCGGTCAGCGCTCAGCAGGCTCCCACCACACCAGATTGGCGGCTGCCTGGGCCACCGGCTCGATGATCTCCCATCCTTCGGCGATCAGCCCATCGTCGATCCGCCAGATATCGACGACCGCGATCTCCGGCCCGGCATCGGGGAGCCGTCGCCGCGAGTGCATTACGACGTGATCACCGTCGGCCAGAAGGTGGTGGACGTCGACCCGCATATCGGCGAGCGGGACACGGTGACCTCTTACCAATCCCGAGCCTCGAGCTCTGGACAAGACCGAGGCCCGTGGGACGCGCTGGTGCTGCGAACGGCTTGTGAGATGTCGG
>NZ_JBHXVG010000131.1:0-1913 GCF_042672405.1 Streptomyces sp. NPDC127197
GCGGCAGAAGGTTGAAAGCCACACCCGACGCCCCTGGGTGGGCCAACCATACGAAGGGCTCGCCCGGTCCCAGAGAAGAACGTAGGGAAGGTTGACCAGTGGCCACCGGTACTCCCGGCGGCCCCTTTCGCTTCGTACGGTGGCCGTATGGGCAGGGACGGGGTGCCCCGGCTGCGGCTGGTCGTGGGCACGGGCGAAGACGCCGGGGCGCGGTTCTGCCGGGGGTGCGGCGGTCCGCTGGTGCCACCTTGGCACTCAGCAGCACATGGGCCTGTTCGACAGATCACGCATCCGGTCGAACGGCATCGGGCGCGAGGGCCGTGAAACTCCGTTGCTTCCCGGCAACCGGCGGCCTACGGTCCCGATCATGCTGCCTCCGGTGGAAACGGACGAAGAGTGGGACGCGGTTGTTCCCAACGAGACGGTGATGCGCCCCGGAGTGGAGGACCTCTGTGCACGCCTCGGTCTTGCCGGCGCACCGCTGACTCGTTTCCCGGACGGATCGCAGCCGGTCTACGTGGTGGGTGACGAGCACGTTCTCAAACTGTTCCCCGGAGCCGCCGCCCAGGACGGCGTCGCCGAAGGCCGCGTCCTCACGCACGTCCAGGGACGGCTGCCGGTACCGACACCGCAGGTGCGTGACTTCGGTCCGTACGAGAACGGCTGGCAGTACGTCCTGATGTCCCGGCTCCGCGGCGAGAACCTGGCCGGCTCCTGGGACCGCATTCCACGGAGCCACCGTGAACGGCTTGTCACCGACGTGGGTGAGACCCTGGCGGTACTGCACTCCCTCAACCCCGATCCTCTCGCAGACGTCCTCGGTCCGGGAGACTGGGGCGTCTTCCTGGACCGCCAACGTGCCGGTGCGGTGGAACAGCAGCGCGCCCACGGACTGCCGGCCGCCTGGCTGGAGCAGATCCCGGACTTCCTGGCCTCGGTCCCACTGCCGCGCACCCCGCACCGTTCCCTGCTCCACACCGAGGTCATGCAGCAGCACTTCCTCGTCGATCCCGACGGGTGGCGCCTGACCGGGCTCTTCGACTTCGAACCAGCCATGATCGGTGACCGCGCGTACGACTTCGTGGGCGTCGGTCTGTTCGTCACCCGCGGTGATCCGGACCTGCTGACCCGGCTCACCAGCGCGTACGGCCACACCTTCGAGCCGTCCGAACTGCTCGCGTACACGGTGCTGCACGTGTACAGCAACCTCCCCTGGTACATGAGGGAACTGCACGTACCTGCCGAAGGAACACTACTTGCGCTTGCGGAGGCATGGTTCGGCACGGCGTGACGCATGTCTGTCGCAGTGCCGAACCAGCAGTGGCGCCAGCATTCTTGCTGATCCTCCGCCCGTACGCCGAACCGGCGCCGCTCGACCGCGGCGCCGGCTGCGACGCGGTCGGGAGACGCGCCTGCACGATGGCGCCCTGGCTGGCCTCCGGGTTCAGGCCGAACACCAGGTCGGGCAGTCTGCCGGGCGACGGCCGCACATCCCAGCAGACGATCGCACCAGCTCCCGACAGGGCGAATCTGCGAACCCTCCGAGCCGCAAGAGGTCGGATCGTCGGTGCAGCGCGTGCTGGTAATACGACGTAGACGTCACGGCCAACGGGGACGCTGAGATTCAGCGTCGGCCTGCAGGATAGCGAGGGCGCCTGACCTGGGGTCTTCGTGCGAAGTGGTACGGGTCGACGCGCCGCCCCGGTGCGCTGGAGTCAGCGAGCCCGCGATCTCATCCGGCAGGGATCGGGGGCGAGCAGGTCGAAGCCGCTGCGGCCGCCGCTGTTGGGGTCGGCGGCGGCGTGGCCTTGCTGTTCAGCCGGGGCCTGCTGGCTCGCGGTGGGTACGAACACGACGAGATACGCCTCGAAGCCCCCGTCCAGGCCTGCGCCCCACTCTTCCCGGTCCATCGC
>NZ_JBHXVG010000132.1:0-1868 GCF_042672405.1 Streptomyces sp. NPDC127197
GCCGCTCTCGGGGACCTTGAAAATCGTGGCGAGCGAGGTGCGGACGTTGTGCGGCCACTGCGTGGAGTCGTGGACCGTGAGCGAATCGCCGTGCCAGGACGCGACGGTGGCCATCAGGCCGAGCGGGTTGTTGGTGTTGTCGGGGGTGGTGTAGGCCTCGTCGACGACGACGTCCGCCCGGGCGAATCCGGCGGTGAGGTCACCGCGCTCGGTGTCCAGCCCCCAGGGGTTCTCGACGATCTCGGCGCGGGGATCGTTCACGTCGAGCAGGGCCTCGGCCGGCTCGTACTCGACGCGTACCAGCCGTGCGGCGTGCCGGGCCTGCTCGGCGCTCTCGGCCACCACGATGCCGATGTGCTGCCCGTAGTGCAGGATGCGGTCGTCCTGCAGCGGAGCCGGAGGCGAGCCGCCCAGCAGGGTCATCGGGCCGCGTTCCAGCTTCGGCGCGTTCCGATGCGTCACGACGGCCAGCACGCCCGGCGCCGCCCAGGCCCTGGTCACATCGATGCTGCGGATGCGCCCCGCGGCGATGGTGCTGCCCACCAGGGCGGCGTGCACCATACCGGGGAGGGAGAAATCGTTGGGGTACTGCGCCGATCCGGTCACCTTCAGCGGAGCGTCCACGCGGTCCAGGCCCGCACCGACGACCGTGCCGGTTTCGAGAGTGGTCATGACGCTGCTCCTGCAACGGTCTCGAGAGTGCGCACGAGGGTGCGCTTGGCCAACTCGACCTTGAACGCGGTGCCCGGCAGCGGCCTGGCACCCTCCAGTGCCGCTTCTGCCGCCGCGCGGAAGGAGTCGGCGCCCGCGCGGGCGCCACGCAGGACGTCCTCCGCGTCCCACGCGCGCCAGGGGACGGTGCCGACCCCGCCCAGCGCCACGCGCGCCTCCTGAACGAGACCGTCCTCGATCACCAGAGCCACGCCGGCCGAGGCCAGCGCGAACTCGTAGGAGACACGGTCGCGGACCTTCAGGTAGTGCGACCGCGCGGTCTCGGGGAGCAGCGGGATCTCGACCGCAGTGATCAGCTCGCCGTGTTGCAGCACGTTCTCGATATGGGGTGTGTCGCCCGGCGGCAGGTAGAACTGGGTCAGGGGGATCGGCCGTGTCCCGTCCGCGCCCCGGACGTGGACGACCGCGTCCAGCGCCACCAGCGGAACCGCGACGTCCGAGGCGTGCAGGGCGATGCAGTGGTCACTGGTGCCCAGGATGGCGTGCATCCGCTGGATGCCCGCGATGGCGGCACACCCCGAGCCCGGGTCGCGCTTGTTGCAGGCAGCGACGGTGGGGTCTCTGAAGTACCGGCACCGGGCCCGCTGCAGCAGGTTGCCGCCGATGGTGGCCATGTTGCGCAGCTGGGTCGAGGCGCCGAGCAGCAGGGCCTCTCGCACGAAGGGCAGCCGCTCGCCGACGACGGGATCGGCGGCCAGCTCCTCCATCGTCGTGAGCGCCCCCACGCGGACGGTCGTGCCGGTGTGCGTGATGCCGCCGAGGGGGAGGCGGGTGATGTCGATGAGCCGCTCCGGTCCGAGGACCCCGTCCTTCATCAGGTCCAGCTGCGTCGTGCCGCCGGCCAGGAACGACGCGTGCGGATCGGCGCTGACCACGGCGACGGCCTGCTCGGTGTCGGTGGCCCGAACGTAGTCGAAGGGACGCATGGATCAACCCCCCGCCGCAACGTCGCGGATCGCTGCGCGAATGTTCGGATAGGCGCCACAGCGGCAGATGTTGCCGCTCATGAACTCACGGATCTCTTCCTCCGAGTTCGCGCGTCCCTCGGCGATGAGCGAGACCGCCGACATGATCTGGCCCGGGGTGCAGTAGCCGCACTGGAACGCGTCATGCCGGGCGAACGCCTCCTGCATGGG
>NZ_JBHXVG010000133.1:0-1868 GCF_042672405.1 Streptomyces sp. NPDC127197
CTCCTAACAAGTTGTTAACATAATTCTAACATTGGAAATAATAGAATTCAAGAACAGAAAAAAGAAGCACACTCGGAATGATATTTCGTTTCCTTTTGATTCCGAGCCTCCACCCCTTACAATCCCCAAAGGCAACCGACAAGGGAAAATTCGTCCCTTATCGGCACCTCCGGAAATTGTACAGCAAGGGGTCACTCCCAATAAAAAGACTACGACATATAAAACAGGTTTAGCTTCAGAGAAAAAGAGCATAAGGAAACTCGGTGCCACCCTAAAAAAAAGGGTGTCAAACAGGCTGTGCCTGTTGAGTTTCTATGCTCTTAGAACAGGTGCCGTTTTTGAAGCCAAAGATATAGCATAGATACCCCATAGATATAGCAGGGATATACCAAAATATCTCTAGAGATACGGGTATCTATGCTATATCTCTCTACAAGATTCCTCCACACGCTTGACGGAAATGCTTCAGCATTTTAGCACTCACTCGACAGAGTGTATAAGTGCGCCATTCGGAATTTCAAAGCTTCAAATTTCACAGAGAGTGCCCATTTATACACACCCCCTAAATCGTGGTGTGACAATGGGTTCTCGCCGGCTCGAAATCGGTTTGTCATTCTGACAAATAACCCTTCGGGAAATAAAAAAAACGGCTCCATAAAGAGGAACCGTTTTGCTTCAAAAATCACGTTTTGTGTTATACTGGAGAAACGAAATTGTGTTTTCAAAATTGTCATTTTCGACATGATAACTTTTCTCGTAGTGTGGTTTTGCCGAACCCACTACTTTTTTTATGTCTCCGAACTTCATTTCTTCCCGTTCCGGCTTAACAATCCCTTTTGATTTTCGATACATATTCATTCCGGAAGGATACATGTGCAGCCGTCCGCCTTTTAAAAATTTCTTTTCCCGACCTTCTACGATCTTTGTTTGCACCTCACAGCCCTCTGAAGCCACTTTTAAGGCTGTTTCCCTGTCTTGGACATCTTCTAGGTCTATATCAGTCAAATAAGCGCTCAAATAGGCTCCTATGTTGTCTATATCCTTTAATGACTTGATTGTTACAAATCCTAAACCCCATAGACTCCTTAATTCAGCATTTTTAATATAAATCTTATCCAAATCATTAAAGCGCATTAAAACATGACAATGCCAGGCTCCACGTCCTTGTGGCTCTACCACCGATAAATAATCTATCGAACTTTCTTTCTTGTATTTATAACGCAACCTGTCGATAAAATTTTGAAAATCACTATAAAGTTTTTTCGTGTCCGTCATATTTTTCTTGTATGTCAAAGTTATATGTAATTCATTTGGCCGTCCTATAAAATTGTTATTTATCAAATAACGCAGCTTCTTAAAGGTTTGTCTCAAAGAATTATAATTTTCCTGCCGATTTTCCGAATGCTCGAACTCCCGGATCTCCCCAGTAGAGAGGTCTACAAACCTATCCTTGTCCAATTTTTTGATATTATTTTTCCGGTTCATCTTCTCCATATGCTGAACTTCAATGACGTGATTCATAGTGGTCACTTTTACAACATCATTTGGAGCTATGAAAACCGCGTCACCATTGCGTTTATCCATCCATTTCCCCTCAATTTTTCCTGTAATGTTTAATTAAAATCAAGTTAATAATAAAGAACCCCAAATCCGAAGTCAGTTTTTCAACAAAAATTAGCGTCCTTTTCCCAAATAGTCCCTATACAATTCCTTAATAGCAAACTCAATTACAGCATCTTTTGAAACTCTTCCAAATTCATTGTGTTTTGTAAAATGTTCGGCTAATAACTCTAGCTTTTTAAATGTTTCAACAGTAATTCGAGGTCCAATTTGTTTTTTCTCTTCCATCCAAACACACTCCTAACAAG
>NZ_JBHXVG010000134.1:0-1771 GCF_042672405.1 Streptomyces sp. NPDC127197
CCACCACCCGCACCGACACCCTCCTCCTGCCCGCCCTCCACAAGAACCTCGACGAATCCCACGCCATCACCCGCGCCACAGCCGAACTCCACGTCGCGGGCACAGAGATCGTCTGGCAGGACGTCCTCACCGATCTGGACGTCTCGGCTCCGTACCGCGTGGAGCTGCCGACGTACGCGTTCCAGCGCCGTCGTTACTGGCTCAAGGAGACGGTGGGTGCGCAGGCCGGGCGGCCCGGGGACATGGCCGACACCGTCGCGGACGAGGAGGACACGGAGGCCGCGCCGCAGGCAGCCGGTCCCGCGGCGTCCTTCGCCGGACTGTCCGAGGAGGAGACGGACCGGGAGCTGCTGGATCTCGTACGACGACACATCGCCGCCGTGCTGGAGCACGACAGTCCCGAACAGGTCGCGGTGGACGCGCCGTTCAAGCAGCTCGGTTTCGACTCGCTCATGTCGGTGGAGTTCTGTGCCGCGCTCGGCCGGGCGGTGGGCGTACGACTGCCGTCGTCCACGCTCTACGACCACCCCACCCCGGAGCTGCTTGCGCGACACGTACGCAGTGAACTCGCGGGCGACAGGAGAGCGGTGGCGGCGCAGGGGGTGAAGGCCGCCCCGGACAGCGACGCCGACTCCGACCCCATCGCCATCGTCGGCATGAGCTGCCGCCTCCCGGGTGGCATACGCACGCCCGAACAGCTGTGGGCGCTGCTTGCGGCCGGCGGTGACGCGGTCTCGCCGTTCCCCGCCGACCGTGGCTGGGATCTGGAAGCGCTCTACGACGGTGACTCGGACCGCTCCGGTACGTCCTGCACCCGCGAGGGCGGCTTCCTCCACGACGCGGCCGACTTCGACCCGGCGTTCTTCGGGATCTCGCCGCGCGAGGCCCTGGCCATGGACCCGCAGCAGCGGCTGCTCCTTGAGACCTCCTGGGAGGCCCTCGAACGGGCCGGCATCAATCCGAAGTCGCTGCGCGGCAGCAAGGCCGGTGTCTTCGTCGGTGCGACGGCACAGGACTACGGCCCCCGGCTGCATGAAGCGCCCGAGGAGATCGAGGGCTATGTGCTGACGGGAACGACGCCCAGTGTGGCGTCGGGGCGGGTGGCGTACACGCTGGGCCTGGAGGGCCCGGCCGTCACGGTCGACACGGCCTGCTCGTCCTCGCTGGTCGCCCTGCACATGGCCGCGCAGTCACTGCGCTCGGGCGAATGCTCGCTCGCTCTCGCGGGCGGTGCGACCGTCATGTCCAACCCTGGCATGTTCGTGGAGTTCAGCCGGCAGCGGGGGCTCGCACCCGACGCCCGGGTCAAAGCCTTCGCCGAGGCCGCCGACGGCACCGGCTGGGGCGAGGGCGTCGGCATGCTCCTGCTGGAGCGGCTGTCGGACGCGCGGCGCAACGGGCACCGGGTTCTGGCCGTGGTCCGGGGTACGGCCGTCAACCAGGACGGCGCGAGCAACGGTCTCACCGCGCCGAACGGCCCCTCCCAGCAGCGTGTCATCCGGCAGGCCCTCGCCAACGCCGGCCTCACCCCGGATCAAGTGGACGCGGTCGAGGCCCACGGCACGGGCACCACCCTCGGTGACCCCATCGAGGCCCAGGCCCTCCTCGCCACCTACGGCCAGGGCCGCCCCGCCGAACAGCCGCTCTGGCTGGGCTCGGTGAAGTCCAACATCGGACACACCCAGGCCGCCGCCGGCGTCGCCGGTGTCATCAAGATGGTCATGGCCATGCATCATGGCCTGCTCCCCCGCACCCTCCACGTCGACCAGCC
>NZ_JBHXVG010000135.1:0-1752 GCF_042672405.1 Streptomyces sp. NPDC127197
TCTAGTTTGTTAGTGCCATCAATCCACATATTTTTCTTCCTAACACCCTCATCCAAAAAATAAAATTCAGTTAGATCTACTCCCTTAAAATCAAAAGCTACATCAATACGACTAACCCTCGGATATTTCATTGTTCTTAAAATATCAACCACAGCTCGTCTATGTTCATTTTCTTTAGAAGGTCTAATGTTATTAGGATTAAACTCATAACGTATCGCATCATGATTTACAGAATCAGTGTATTGAAGCAAAGAACCATCAACCATATGATATTGCCTTCTATACGGAAATGGAGCTAATGAATCTCTTAAAATAAAACCAAATTGATTGTTATTAATAGTCTTTTCAAACCGACCAGAATCAACACCAAGTATGGTCAGTCTATCAATAGAGAAAGAAATGTCCACCGCACCTTAGTCCCCCTTTTTCCTAAGTTTTCACCCGCAACCCCGCTGTTAGAGAGAGCGGGGTTCAAACGTCCTCGCCAATCCTCCCTAATTTCCGTAGTTTTTCGTCTTTAGTGGTGGTTCAATCAAGTTAATAAGGAACCATCACCCTAAATATAGTCCTTGCCCATCGTTGCGCTTATTCCAATTCCTCTATTGCAATCCCAGGGACCCGAAGCAAGGCACCTACCGTTTGCCTTACCCACCCCCCGAAAACACCCTCGGGGGATAGCTAACGCAAATTATACCTAACACAGCTTCCTCCTAAAATAACAACAGATTTTCTCGGCATAATGCTCACTTCTCTTGTTCTTGCTCTTCTAATAGCTTCTTACCATATTCAATCATCGCCAGAGCGCTTTTCTCTTCTAAACGCTCTTTATTCTTTTGTTGCCTAATCCATTCACCAACTACATACGAACCTAATGCCGACATAGTCATACCTAACTCTTCCGAATACGCCTGAAAATCCTCTTTAACAGATTCAACCAAACGTATAACCAATTTTTCATCTCTCGCCAATCAAATGACCTCCTAACATGAAATAGGTAGACTGAGGACGCCTACCTTTCATCTATTTAGTTATCAAAGGATACACCTAAGTGTATACTAATGGTATCACAACTGTATACCAAATGGCAACTACAAGCGGAACAAAAATAAACGTTCAGTTCGTATGTGGCAAGTTTGGGCCCCCCCGTCACCGGGTCCCCCCACTCCTTACCACATACGACTCCGAACGTTCTCTTTAATGTCTACTTGATGGTTTCATATGGTATAATAGTTACATAACATTATTTCTCTTAGGGAATTCTAACCAATAATCTAGTTGTTTTCTAATCTCAGTCCTATTTTGGTCATAAAAGGACTGGATATCTACTTCCTTGTTAGCTGGCAGGCTAGCAAGGATTTTCTTGTATTTAGACCTTGTATTTTTATCCACTTCAGCCAACTTCCCAGGACAATCTAAAAAGAACTTACACATAGCTTGTTCACGTATACTTTCAATCGATTCCCAATCTACCTGTTTAATGTGTAAACCCGAAAAAGGATTAATACCTAACATAAAATTAGGCATCCACTCACTACGAATCTGAGCTTCTACACGCCACCAGTCACCATCTACCTCTATACCTTCTTTTTGCTGCTCTTTAGCTTTGTTATAAACTCGTATACGCAAATCAGAATTTGGAGCACCTATGTATAAAGTCTCTAGTTTGTTAGTGCCATCAATCCACATATTTTTCTTCCTAACACCCTCATCCAAAAAATAAAATTCAGTTAGATCTACTCCCTTAAAATCAAA
>NZ_JBHXVG010000136.1:0-1684 GCF_042672405.1 Streptomyces sp. NPDC127197
GTCGCCCGGGTCCGACTTCTTGCGGGACACACCGTGGCGGTCACGGTAGCGGGAGGCGGCTAGCGGGTTGATCGCGAAGACCTTGCGGCTGCCGGTCCGCAGAGCGGCGACGAGCAGGCCGCGGCTGGTCTCGATGGCTACCGGTATCGGCGACTCAGGGCTGTCACCGTGCTCGGCCAGGAGCTCCAGCAGCATTCGATAGCCGGCTGCGTCGTCACTGATCCGGCGCTTGGCCAGCAATTCGCCGGCCCCGTCGACCAGCGCGACGTCGTGGTGTCGTTCCGCCCAGTCGATCCCGCAAAACACGGTCACACGTTCTCCCATCATCGAGCGTCTACGCAGGTCACGAGCACATGCGGGTCACGCGGCGTCCTAATCCCAGGACTCGGTCGGTCCGCCATCTCGGTAGCCGTTCGTGACACCAGCTCGCCTCAGGGGCCTCTGCCTGCGCAAGAGCTCACGGCTCGCGGAGGTGAACAAGAGGTCGCCCTGCGGCGGGCTCGAGCCACGACAACAACGAACGACGTGTGTCGGCGGGTTTCACAGAACTTGGAGACGCCGGAACAGCGCCGTTCTCTCGTGAGACCTCGTGGGTCTGGGAGATCACCAGGCGTCTGCCCGGCGCCCGCAGGCCCCGTGAAATCCGCCCACACCGTGACAGCGCCGCTCTATCGGGAGGCCTGAGCAGCCAGGGGCCTTACAGGCGTCCGTCACGCCAGACAGCCCAGGAGCTCAACCGCGGCCTCTGGAGCCACCTTCACAACGGATTAGGGGCCTTCGCGACAGATGAGAGGCTCAGGCGGGTGAGTGAGACACCACCGAACACCCTGCAATACCGCTTTGACGGGCCAGAAGACGCTCCGGTCCTGATCTTGGGTCCCTCACTGGGTACCACATGGCACAGGTTGTAAATACTGTCCTTGGGCGTCCAGGCCAGTCCAAGATGAGCATGTAATGCCAGGTCAGGGCATTCTGGTCCGGGGGAGCCGACGCAGTCGGTGATAGGCGTGTGAGAGCGGCGTTCGACGAGGAACCCGCAGGTGCGGCCCGTCGGGGGCTTCTGAGTAGGTGGGTTTGAGTGTCCGTCGTGGGCGCCATTGCACTCGGGTTCTCCTCCCACGAGTACCCGAAGCACCGACGCGGCGACGACACGACTCTTACGACTGGTGTGCAGCATGCGGCCCGGAACTCTTCGCGGTCGACCAGGGCGTACCCTTCGCTCCCGCAAAGTCCAACGCCTATTTGGGGCATCTGCCGGTCTCCTCGCCACTCTCTGCCGCTACAGACGGCTTGTCCGCCTCACCACATAGGGCACGGTCTGAAGACCAAGGACGACTTCTTCATCGCCACGTACCGGGCCGCCACCGAGGTCCTGTTCACCGAGGTCAGCCGGACCACCGAGGCCACCGAGCTCAGTGACGACCCCCGCGGGATGCTGAACGCCGCGATGCGGTACCTACTGCCGGCTGCTGGCCGCCAACCCCGGCCCGGGTGCTGGTGGTCGAGTCGGTCGCCTGCCCGGCGATCCGCAAGGTACGGGTCGAGTGCCTCACGGCATGGTCCCAGCTGATGGCGGCGCTGGTGGCCGAGCGCCGCCCCGACCGGCCGGTACCGCCGACGGCCGGTACCGCCGCGATCGGGGCGGTTGTGCGTCTGCCGGGCGCCGTCATCGAGGAGGGCCGAG
>NZ_JBHXVG010000137.1:0-1615 GCF_042672405.1 Streptomyces sp. NPDC127197
GACAAGACACCCCATGCACCTATGGGGTCAAGCAGCTGTTTGCGAGCGATGGCAGTGCCGGCGGGGCGAAGGCGACCGCCTCGTCGAACTTCTGGCGGGTGGTCAGGCAGTGATGGAGCTGGCCGATCATGCGGTTGAACAGGTTGCGGAGGGCCGCGTGGTAGCGGTCGCCGGCTTCCCGTCGGCGGTTGTAGTGAGAATGGGCCCCGAGTGAAGCGGTGAGTGCGGCGAACGCCCAGTGCCGGCCGGCCGCGGCCAGGCGGCTGTTCTTGATCCGGCGGTGGCTGACGCGACGGCTCTTGCCGGATTCCCTCGTCACCGGGGCGCTTCCGGCGTAGGCCTTCAGGTCTCGGGCCGTGTCGAACCGGGAGCGGTCGTCACCGATCTCCGCGAGTATCCGAGCACCGGTGAGCACGGCAAGCCCGGGGAAGCTCGTGATGATCTCCGCGTCGGGATGCTGCAGGAAGAGCACTTCGGTGTCGTGCGCCAACTCGTCGCAGGCCTGGCAGGCCGTCTCGAGCTGGGCGAGCAGTGCGCGCGTCTGATGCCCCATCGCCTTCTCGACCAGGGCTGGCTGGCGAAGCTGGGTCCGACGGAGCACTTCGAGGAGCCGGTCGGTCTCGGCCTCGATCCGGCGCTGGCGGCCGGCCCGCGTGACGGCGGCTCTGATCCTGCTTCGGGTGAGCCGAGCGGCCTCGGCCGGAGTGGGCGCGATCGCCAGGATCGCGCGGGCCTCACGCGCCAGCAGCCGCTCCCGCTTGTCGGCGAACGCCTCGAGGATCGCCGGGTAGTACTCACGCAGGTGCGACCGGAGCCGGTTGTGGGCCCGGGTGCGGTCCCAGACCGCGTCCTGCTGGGCCCTGGCGAGGACGGCAATCGCCCTGGCCAGGTCAGAGTCGTCCGGCAGCGGCCGATGAAGCTCGGCGTCGGTCCGCAGGATGTTCGCCAGGACAACGGCGTCCTGACGGTCGGACTTCTTGCCGGAGACGACGTGCCGGTCGCGGTAGCGTGCAACAGCCATCGGGTTGATCGCGTACACCCGGCGGCCAGAGGCCCGCAGACAGGCCACGAGAAGTCCGCGAGATGTCTCGATCGCGATCGGGATCGGATCGTCCGGACTGTCACCGTGCTCGGCGAGCAATAAAAGCAGGTCCTGGAAGCCCGCTGCGTCGTCGCCGATCCTGAGCTTGCCGAGCAGTCGAGCGTCGCGGTCGACCACGGCAACGTCGTGGTGATCCTCAGCCCAGTCGATTCCACAGGTCACGTGCAACGCGCGCTCCTTTCGGGCTTTCCCGGTCCGTCGGTGTCGGGCCGTGGCAGGACCACCCGGCGACCTAATAGAAGCGCTCACGGGCGCACCACCCCATCAGCCGTCCGTGGCCCCAGCAGTGCCCAGGGTCCTCGCTCTCGTGAAGAGCTCCACGGCTCCGGCTGATCGGGAGGTGGCCCTGGGAACGGCTCGAACCACGGCACGGTATGGCGACCGAGCTCGAAGCGGCAGAGGCCGTGCACGCGTCCCTCTTGTCGAAGCACTCCCAGGCGCTGCATACAGCCCAGACGTCTCGCTCGACCCCTGCCAGGACTGACAACTGCCAATCCACAGTGCCTATTAGGC
>NZ_JBHXVG010000138.1:0-1610 GCF_042672405.1 Streptomyces sp. NPDC127197
TAGCTTGATCTTTAACCTGGGGTCTCGAACGGCGTCTCGTACTTGATCACTCGGGTTGGTAACTGCCGTACGTGCAGGCGGCCTTCGGCTGACCATGTGCTCCGACCAAGGAACGCACACACCCAGCACGAAGGCCGTGGGATGAGTCTGTTGCACCATGCTGTCCGGAAGGAACCGTTCGCGGAACTGTCACGCTTCCGAGGCGAGTTCTACTCCTGTCTGACCAAGCGTTCGGATGCGCTGTTCGAGCTGGCCGACGCCGTGCTCTGCGCGGACGGCCCGGTCCGCTCGCTGGTGGAGCTGTCGCTGGTGGGCGAGCATCGCCGTGGACACGGCGGGTTGTATGACGCCCTGGCCGCGGGCCGGGTGGACATCGCCCGGCTGCGACGGGCACTGGCCACGGTGCCGCTGCCGCGGGCGGCGGACGACAGACTGGTGCTGGCCGCCGACATCACCTGCTGGCTGCGCCCCGACGCCCACACCTCACCGCAGCGGATCCTGTGCCACACCTACGGACGCGGCAAGGACCAGCACATCCCCATCCCCGGCTGGCCCTACTCGGTGATCTGCGCCCTGGAAGCGGGCCGCAGCTCGTGGACCGCGCCGCTGGACGCCCTGCGTCTGGTGCCGGGGGACGACGCGGCCACCGTCACCGCCCGACAGATGCGTGAACTGACCGAGCGGCTGATTGAGGCCGGACAGTGGAAGGACGGCGACCCGGACATCCTCATCGTGGTGGACGCCGGATACGACGTGCCCCGGCTGGCCTTCCTGCTGGGGGACCTGCCGGTGCAGGTGCTGGGCCGGATGCGCTCGGACCGTGTCCTGCGCCGGGCGGCACCGCCCCGCGAGCCGGGCACCCGGGGCCGTCCACCCCGCCACGGCGGCGAGTTCGTCTTCGGCGACCCGGCCACCTGGAACGCTCCCGATGCCGCGACCGTGACCGAGACCCGTCTGTATGGCACGGCCACCGCCAGGGCCTGGGACCGGCTCCACCCCAGGCTGACTCACCGCTCTGCGTGGGTCTCCCAGCTGGGCGCTTTGCCGGTCATCGAGGGCACCGTGATCCGCCTGCAGGTCGAGTACCTGCCCAGCGGAGCCACTCCCAAGCCGGTATGGCTGTGGTGGTCGGGCACCGATGCCACCGACACTCAGGTCGACCTGCTCTGGCAGGTCTTCCTGCGGCGCTTCGACATCGAGCACACTTTCCGACTGTTCAAGCAGACGCTGGGCTGGACCTGCCCGAAGGTCCGCACCCCTGAGGCGGCTGACCGGTGGACCTGGCTGATCCTCGCCGTCTACACCCAGCTGCGGCTGGCCCGCCCGCTGGCGGCCGACCTGCGCCGGCCGTGGGAGAAGCCGAGCCCGCCGAACAGGCTCACCCCTGCCCGCGTCCGCCGCGATTTTCGGCACCTCCGCCCGCAGGTGGCCTGCCCCGCCCAGGCACCGAAATCCTCCCGCCCCGGCCCGGGGCGACCCCCCGGCCGCAAGAACACCCGGCCCGCCCCGCGCCACGACGTGCACACCGTCCGCAAACCAGGCACCGCGAAACAGCGAACGAAGAAGTCAACGACCCCACGACCCCGCCGCACAGGTTAAAGATCAAGCTA
>NZ_JBHXVG010000139.1:0-1572 GCF_042672405.1 Streptomyces sp. NPDC127197
CCGGGAAGATCGACAACTGCCAGCTCGGGGTGTTCCTCGCCTACGCCTCCGTCGCGGGCCGCGCGTTGATCGACCGCGAGCTGTACCTGCCCAACTCCTGGACGGAGGATGCCGAGCGCCGGGCGGACGCGCGGATCGGCCAGGACGTCGTGTTCGCCACCAAGCCCGCCCTGGCCAAGGCGATGCTGCAGCGGGCGGTGGCGGCCGGGGTGCCGTTTCGCTGGGTGTGCGGGGACGAGGTCTACGGCGACAACCCCGCCCTCAGGTCCTGGCTGACCGGCCAACGCCTGGCGTATGTGCTGGCCATCGGCTACAAACACCGGCTCGGGCCGCGCGGGCAAAACGCCCGCACCCTGGCGGCCATCCTGCCCGAGGACGTCTGGGAGATCCGCTCGGCCGGCGACGGCGCACACGGGCTGCGCGAGTACGCCTGGGCCCAGGTCTCGCTGCCGGACCGAGAGGCCGCCGACGGCTTCTCCACCGCGCTGCTGATCCGCCGCCACCCAACCACCGGAGAGCGGGCGTACTACCTGGTGCACGCCCCGCTGGGCACGCCGCTAGCGGAGATCGTGCGGGCCGCCGGCGGCCGCTGGGCGATCGAGGAATGCTTCCAGGCCGCCAAGAACGAGGCCGGCCTGGACCACTGCCAGGCACGCCACTACCGGGCCTGGTACCGGCACATCACCCTGGCCCTCGCGGCCGCCGCCCACCTGACCGCGCTGCGGGTCAGCACCGGCCAAAAGGGGGAGGCAACCACGACCTGATCCGACTGAGCGTGAACGAGATCAGCCGCCTGCTGGCCAAGGTCGTCCACACCGTCCGGCACGAGGCCGTACACATCCTGCACTGGTCACGCTGGCGACGCCGCCACCAGCACCGAGCCCGCCTCAGCCACTACCGCCGCCGTGGCCACCGCCCCCCATAACTGTGGCTGCAGTACTAGGCCCCATGATCTCTCACCCCATCGCAGCTCCCGCCCGAAGCCGCTCCACGCCAACCGCGCGCTACGGTGCAGTTCACACGTGGCAGGGAGCGACAGGGCGATCATGAACGACGAGACGATCAAGGTGGGCGACATCTTGCGTGTCAGCTGTGCCTTCACCCCCACACGGGTGGTCGAGATCTCAGACTGGGACGTGTCCATCGTCTGGCCATGGGAGCAGATCGATCCTGACTCTGAAGTCCGGTGGAACGGACAGTACGCCATCCCGCGCAAGCAAGGCTCCTCCGAGTCTCGGCTCAGCCTCTTCCAGACCGATCCTGCCCCCTGGACGCTATCTGCGGGCGACAGCTGCGGCGTGGGTATTCCCGAGCAGTTGGTACGGGTGATCGACATCGGGTATTGCGATCCACCTCAAGACGTTGGGTGGCTGCCGCGTCCTCACACGATGTTGATCGTGCTACCCGTCGATTACGAGGACCCCCAAGGTCTCGCTGAGGGCGACACAATCTCCATACCATCCGTGGCGCCGGTCACGTTCGAGCTTGTGTAGCAGCAACTTGCTCCAGCGGGTTAATAGGCGTGCCCGATCGGTCGGGTAGTCGCGGATCACAGCAACTGCGGCTGCAGTA
>NZ_JBHXVG010000140.1:0-1562 GCF_042672405.1 Streptomyces sp. NPDC127197
GGCTCTGGTCCAACTTCTGTGGAACGGTGACGCTCAGTACCGACGGGGGTGTCGGTAGGACGGTTGATAATGCCGGTCATGGCAGATCGCAGTCCGGTTCTCCGGATCATCACCTCGGCGGCGCGGGAGTCCCTGAAGCCGCTCGGCCTGGCCCGGCGTGGGCGGTCGCGGCTGTGGATTGATGATCACGGGTGGTGGCTCGGGGTTGTGGAGTTCACCCCGCCACGCACTGCCGGCAGCGGTCTGCACGTCGGTGCGATGTGGCTGTGGCACGACGTGGACCACCTGGCCTTCCACGTGGACGCAGTCCGAGTCAGCCCCGAGCCGTTCCGCACCGAGGACCAGTTCACGCCGCTGGCACTCGAACTCAGCCGACAGGCAGCTGCGAACGTGACCGCGCTGAGGGAGAAGTTCCCAGCTCTGCCAGACGTCGCCCGATACCTGACGTCCAGGCCGGTGCGGCGGGGATTCCTCTGGGACTGCTTCGACGCCGGGATCGCGGCCGCCTTGGTCGGGGATCCGGACACGGCCCGCGATCACTTCGAGCGAGTCCTTCGAGAGGACCCGCTGGCCCCGTGGATGGTCGAAGCCCAGGAGAAGGCACGTGAGCTTCACGCGATCGCGCCAGATCGCGACGCCGTGACTGCCTGGGTCGCCCGGGCCGTCGACTCATGCCGGAGCAAGCTGGGCCTGGATCCTGTGCCGCTCGCGATCAGCTGAATGGACCCGCTCGTCGAGCTACAGAGCTGCGGTCAGGCCAGCAGGACTCGCTTCCGTAGCAACCCGAAGCCAGCGCGTCCGTACATCTGGCGCTTGATCATTTTGATCCGGTTGACGTGGCCTTCGACGACGCCGGAGCTCCACCGCAGGGTTAGGCCGGCGGTGACGGCGGCGAGATCGCGTTCGAGGCCGTTGACGAAGGTGTGGAGGCTGGGCAGGTCGTCGGCGCGGACCGCCTTGATCCATTGCGGGAGCTGGTCACCCTGGAGCTGGGTGAGTATCTTCCCGAACGCGCGGACGTGCCCGGTGAGGGCATCCAGTTCGGGGCAGTCGGCGAGGACGGATTTGAGCTTCACTCGCTCGCTCTCCGGCAGGGTGTCGGGGTGAGTCAGGATCCAGCCGGTGACCGTGCGCGGGGACGGCGGACGGGCTGCCGGTGCGGTCGGGGTTGTGCGGAACGGCTGGAGGTAGGCGCGGACGGCTCCGTAGCCGCCGGTGTAGCCGTGAGTCTTGGTCTCTTCCCAGAGGGTCCAGGCGTTCGTGCAGCCCTCGGCCCATCGCTCGCGCAGGTAGGGCTTGAAGTCATCGAGCTTGGTCCTGCGGTTCTGCCACTGCCCCTGGAACAGGTCTTCCGGCCTCGCGGCGTCGGCCAGGCGTTGGACGGTGCGGTAGGTCATGCCGAGCTGGCGCTGGATCGAGCGTCGGCTGTGGCCGGCGGCCAGCAGCGCGTGGACGGTGGCGTGCTTGGCGCGGGTGCGGTCGGCGAACCGGTGCCCGGTGGGCCATGGCGACCCGCTCTCGGCCGGTGCCGGAGCCTTCTCCGGTACCGACACGGTGAAGGT
>NZ_JBHXVG010000141.1:0-1505 GCF_042672405.1 Streptomyces sp. NPDC127197
GGGACCTGTATTTCAATTAGTGCTCGGTTAGCGGGAGTTGGCGGAACACTGAGGGTATGGCTGCGCGTACGGTCGACCGGATCTCCGTTGTGGCTCTGAAAGCCAAATTTGATCAGCTCCTGCCCCACCTCGACGAGCGCCGCCGCCGGCTCTACCTCGCCAGCGAGGCCGGCGCGATCGGCCACGGCGGGATCACGCTGGTGGCCGCCGCTTCCGGCGCCAGTACGGCCACCGTCGCGCGAGGGATCGCCGAGCTGTCTGGTCGTCCCCTGCCGACCGGGCGGATCAGAGCCCCGGGAGCCGGCCGCAAACGGCTGACGGCCACCGACCCGGGTCTGCGGCCCGCGCTGGAGGCCCTGATCGAGCCGCACACCCGGGGTGATCCGGTCTCACCGTTGCGCTGGACCACGCTCTCGCTGAGGTCCCTGGCCTCAGCGTTGACCGCACAGGGTCACCCGGTCAGCGCGGCGACCGTCGGACGCCTGCTGCACGCCCTGGGATACAGCCTGCAAGGCACCGCCAAGACCTCGGAAGGCACCGGCCATCCGGATCGGGACGCCCAATTTGCCCACCTGAACGCCACCGCCACAGCCTTCCTCGACGATCACCAGCCGGTGATCAGCGTGGACACCAAGGCCAAGGAATGGCTCGGCAACCGCGACCGGCCCGGTCGCACCTGGCGGCCGGGCAAGGACCCGATCCGCGTGGACTGCCACACCTTTACCACCAACGATCAACCAGTCGTCATCCCTTACGGGATCTACGACATCGCCCGCAACACCGGCTGGGTGAACGTCGGAACCGACCACGACACCGCCGAATTCGCGGTGGAATCCATCCGCCGCTGGTGGCGACGCCGCGGAAGGGCCGACCACCCGGATGCCACTCGGCTGCTGATCACCGCCGACTGCGGTGGCTCCAACGACCCCCGCCGCTGGACGTGGAAGAAGCACCTGGCCGCCCTCGCCCTGGAGAGCGGGCTGGAGATCACCGTCTGCCACCTCCCGCCGGGAACGTCGAAGTGGAACAAAATCGAGCATCGGATGTTCTGCCACATCACCGCGAACTGGCGGGGCCGGCCCCTGACCAGCTACCAGGTCGTCATCGAGACCATCGCCGCCACGACCACCCGCACCGGGCTATGGATCGACGCCGAACTGGACACGGGCAGTTACGACCTGGGCACCGCGGTCGCACCCGCCGAGTTCCACGCCCTGCCGATCACACCCCACACCTTCCACGGCGACTGGAACTACACCCTGGCACCGCTCCCGCCCCGGCCTGCCGAAGCACTCACGAGCAGACGACGGATCGATCCCGCCCTGACCGCGATGCTCACCGATCCGGCCCTGACCGGCATGCTGCGGCCCGCCTTCGACCGCTTGGTGGCGATCTCGGAACCGTACTGGGACGCCTTGGCCGAGGCGGCCTTCCAACGACGCTTCCACCGTCCACGCAGCTACCTCCACCCGCAAACCAGCAGCCTGGACCACTACCACCGCCTC
>NZ_JBHXVG010000142.1:0-1481 GCF_042672405.1 Streptomyces sp. NPDC127197
CGGTAGTTCGTTAAATCCGGCGGTAGAGATCAAGACCGTGTCCGGTGGTGACCGCGTCGATCAGGGCCTGGAGCTCGGAGGGTGGGTCCTTGTCCGTCCAGGCTCGCCACCACCGGTTCAGGGTGACGGCGGGGGTGAGCCAGGAACGGATGGCGCGTAAGGCCCTGGGCCAGCAAGGCAGTTGGGGCTGGTGGGGTTCGGCTGGGCCCCCTCTCTGGCCCCTCGTTGGGGCACGGGTCCGGCGCAGTGGCATCCAGGAGTCCGGGTGGGGCGAACCACTGGTCCCAGCAGAAGGAGAAGGCGCAGTTGACCAGGGTCTGGTGGCGGCGGATGGCGCGGTCGGAGCGAACTTGGAAGTCGGCCCAGCCGAGTTCGTCCTTGATCTGCTTGTAGCTCTGCTCGATCCACGGCCGCAGTCCGTAGAGGCGGATGATCTCGGCGAGGTCAGCCGGCGGGTGCGGGCTGATGGCGGCGTGGGGTGCGTCAGGGTGGGGCAGGTTGGTCGCCAGGTACCAGGTGGCCTTTTCCGGCAGGCCGGCCGGGTCGGTGGTGGCCACGATCAGTCGGCAGGGCGAGTTGGGGCCGTAGCCGCCCAGGCGGGCATCTGCGGCCCACCAGGTCTCGGTGTGCCCGTCGCGGAAGTGACGCTCCACGGCCGTCCAGTCGCCGGGATGACCGGCGTCCCGCCAGGTCAGGGCGTGGGCGGCCTCGATGGGGGTGTGCGGCTGGTCGACCGGGGCCCAGACACCGTTGCGCGGCTTGAGCGCCACCACATAGGCCAAGCCGGCCTCGCGCAGCGCGCGATACCAGTCGTCGCTGACCGAGTAGGCACAGTCGGCGACCACCGCCCGGCAGCCGAAACCCGCCTTGTTCGCGCGGGCCGCGAGAGCAGCGGCCAACTGCGGTTTCGTGCAGAAGGCCGAGGCGGACCGGCCGCGGGCGAAGTGGTGGGCGGGGGTGTAAGGAGTCGCGTGCAGCGGGTAGTACACGCGGCCGTCGGTCCACATCGTGGTCACTGTGACGATGCCGTTGTCGGTCTTGCCGTACCGGCCCAGCCACTGCCGGCCCACGTGCGCGGTCGCCGTGCCGTCCTTGCGGTCACCGGAGTCGTCGATCACGATGACCCCGCCGTCGTGCGGAGCCGTCGCCGGCTGCTCGCGCAGCAGTTCAAGCCGCCGGTCGTTGACCTGCTCGACCTCCCAGGGCGACTCAGACAGGAAGAACTGCAACCGCTGCACCCCCGGCATCCCCGCACCGGCCACCGGCTCCGCCCCCGCCAGACAGGTAATCGTCTTGTTCCGCTCCCGCGGCGCCAGCAACCCGGTCAGATACTCGCGAAACCCCCGCCGCTGCGCCAGGCTGAAGAAGAGGTCGTCGAACCGGGCCGCGTACTCCTCCAACGGCCCCGGCGCGGGCGGACACGGACGGCGAGCGGTCATCTCCAGCCTCCAGCACGGCAATTGACTCCTGCCACCGGCCTA
>NZ_JBHXVG010000143.1:0-1463 GCF_042672405.1 Streptomyces sp. NPDC127197
ATATCACATGGTTGATGGTTCTTTGTTTCAGTATACTGATTCTGATAAGTTGCAAGCGTTACGTTATGACTTTAATCCTAATAATATTAGACCATCTAAGGAAAATGAACATAGACGAGCAGTAGTTGAGATTTTGAGAACCATGAAATATCCGAAACTTAGTCGTGTTGATATAGCTTTTGATTTTAAGGGTGTAGATCTAAGTGATTACAATTTCATAGATGAGGGTGTTAGAAAGAAAAATATGTGGTTTGATGGTACTAATAAATTAGAGACTTTATACATAGGCGCTCCAAACGCTCATTTGCGTATAAGGGTATATGACAAGGCTAAAGAACGAGCAACAGAAGGTGAACAAGTGGAAGGTGATTGGTGGCGTGTGGAAGCTCAAATTAGAGGTGAGTGGATTAATCATTTGTTGTTAGGTATTAGTCCCTTTTCAGGTTTGCAAATTAAACAGGCTAATTGGGAATCGCTTGAAAATGTACGTGAACAAGCTATGTGTAAATTCTTTTTGGATTTTCCTGAGAAGATGGCTGAGGTAGATAAAAATACAAGGTCTAAGTATAAAAAAATCCTTGCTAGCCTGGACGCTAACAAGGAAATAGATATCCAGTCACTTTATGCAGAAAGTAAGACTGAAATTAGAAAGCAAATAGATTACTGGCTTGATTTTTCAAGACGTAATGACGTTATGTAGCTAAATCTATTTTAACAAAAAGAGCTAAGAAGGGAAAGTATGTTGCGCGCGAAAGGGGGGACCCACCTGTGGGGGGTTCCCTACGTGCGCGACACATTTTCCCTTCTTTTTATTTTTGCGAAATGCATTTACTATGTATCAAGTTGATGTTAGAATGATACATAACGAATAGAAGGAGGTTAGAAATATGGATGAAACGATTCGCGTTAATACCAGAATTAGTATTGAAATGAATCAATGGTTAGATGAGTATTCAAAACAAAGTGGACTTTCGAAAAGTACTCTGGTTCATGTGGCTCTGGACAATTTTATTAGGGACAAAGAAGCTCTGAAAATGATGAAAAGTGGTAAAAATTTAGAAGGTGCTTTAGAAGATGCTTTAGAAAAGTTTGAACTTCGTCTAGATCGCCTAGAGAAATCTATGGGTAATTGAGTTTTATGAGTTATGTGTTTAACGTTGGCTTCGTACTTAGTTGCTGTTTGACAAGTGATAGATTTAAAGTTTTAGTGGTTTTCTAAAAGTTTTAATCTAGGCGCAGCGAACACTTTTCAAAGACATGGCGCTTAAAGTTATCACCAAGTATCCTCTTGGATTTCCCAAAACTTTGTTTTGGGGACGCCTCCAGCAGGGAATTAAAAGAAGGTTTTTTGTTTGATTTTAGGGGGGCTTGGGGAGGTTTTGGGAAGCTTGACGATGACATTGAAAATCCGGCTCTCTCTAACAGCCGGATTGCGGGTGAAAAAATAGGACAAAGGGGGTATC
>NZ_JBHXVG010000144.1:0-1447 GCF_042672405.1 Streptomyces sp. NPDC127197
GCTTCCCAATCTGGAAGTCAAGCGGCATGAGGGGCCGGAGGAGGCGTGGCTTGGTAGCACCGCCGGTCACGGATCAGAGCCCAGAAGACGTTGACGCGGCGGCGAGCGAGGGCCATCACGGCCTGGATATGGCGTTTGCCCTCAGCTCGCTTCCTGTCATAGAAGCGGCGCGAGTTGGGGTCACAGCGGATGCTAATGAGGGCGGAGGTATAGAAGACACGTTGCAGCTGCCGGTGGTATCGCTGTGGTCGGCGCAGATTGCCGCTGACCTGCCCGGAGTCACGCGGGGCAGGGGCGACGCCGGCGAAGGCCGCGAGCCGGTCCGGGGTAGGGAAGGCGTCCAGGCTGCCGCCGATGCCGACCAGAAACTCGGCGCCCAGGATCGCTCCGACGCCGGGCACGGACAGGATCACCTCGGCGAGTTCGTGCTCGCGAAACCGGCCCTCGATGAGCTTGTCGGTCTCGGTGATCTTCTCGTTGAGGGCCATCACCTCCTTCGCCAGGGTGTGCACCATCTTGGCGATGGCCTGCTCACCCACAACGGCGGTGTGCTGGCGCTCGGCGGCCTCGACCGCCTTCGATGCGAGCACCTCGGGATTGCGGACCTTCCGGTTGCGCAACCACGTCGCCAGGCGCCGGGTGCCTGTCTGGCGGATCGCCGCGGGCGTCTGGTAGCCACTCAGCAAGATCAAAGGGCCGGTGCTTCCACCGATGTCGACAGCCCGCTCCAGGACCGGGAACATGCCGTTCAACAGAGACCGGAGCCGGTTGATGGTGCGGGTACGTTCTCCGACCAGGTCGATACGGCGGTCAGTCAGCAACCGCAGCTCGACGGTGGCATCGTCGCCCGGCCGGATCGGCTCCAGGTCCCGCCGCATGCGGGCCTGATCAGCGATCACCCGTGCGTCGCGGGCGTCGGTCTTGCCGGCACCGCGGTAGCTGTCCGTGGCGCGGTTGACGGCGATTCCGGGGACGTAGACGAGCTCCTGGCCATGGTTGACCAGCAGGGCGATCAGCAGGGCGGGCTCGCCGCCCGTCATGTCCAGGGCCCAGGTCACCTGGTCGCCTCCGGCCAGGTCCAGGACGTCACCAAGGAGATTCAGCAGCTCCGGCTCGTCATTGGCCACTCGCCTCGACAGCAGTGTGCCGCCTTCGGCATCCATGACCAGGCAGTGGTGGTGAGTCTTGCCGCAGTCGGTCCCCGCCCATATCCGGCTCATCGTGCTCCAGTCGCTCGTACTCGTCTTGCGTACCACGGACGACCTCGCCGGCATTGCTCTACACAGCGACTTGTTCGCACTTCCCAATCGGCGGCCGAGTCGTCGTGGGGAGCCGGGCGGCGAAGCGCGCTGAGCCATGGTCGGCAGCCGCCTGAGAGCCACACCCAGCTCCCCTGGGCGCCCTCACCCTACGAATGGGAGGACCAGCCCGCTCAAGAACGTAGAGC
>NZ_JBHXVG010000145.1:0-1435 GCF_042672405.1 Streptomyces sp. NPDC127197
CACGGTGACCTCTTACCAATCCCGAGCCTCGAGCTCTGGACAAGACCGAGGCCCGTGGGACGCGCTGGTGCTGCGAACGGCTTGTGAGATGTCGGACCGAAGAGTCCTGGAATTAGGGAGCCGCGTGGCCCGCATGCGCTCGTGACCAGCGCAGATGCCAGTGCCGAAGGGGAGGAGCAACTTGATTTACTGCGGGATCGACTGGGCTGAGAAGCATCACGACGTCGCCCTGATCGACGACACCGGACAGCTGCTGGCCAAGCGCCGCATCACCGACGACGCGGCTGGCTACCGGCTGCTGCTGGACCTGCTCGCCGAGTACGGCGACACGGAAGACGACCCGATCCCGATCGCCATCGAAACCAGCCGTGGCCTCCTGGTCGCGGCCCTGCGGCAGGGCAATCGGAAGGTCTTCGCGATCAATCCGATGGCCGCTGCCCGCTACCGCGACCGGCACGGCGTCTCCCGCAAGAAGTCCGACCCTGGCGACGCTCTGGTGCTGGCCAACATCCTGCGCACCGATATGCCCATGCACCGGCCGCTGCCGGCCGACACCGACCTCGCACGCGCCATTGCCGTCCTCGCCCGCGCCCAGCAGGACGCCACCTGGAACCGGCAGCAGATCGCCAACCAGCTCCGCTCGCTGCTACGCGAGTACTACCCCGCCGCCCTGGACGCCTTCGCCAGATGGACCAACGGCCTGTGCCGTCCCGAAGCCCTCGAACTGCTCAAGCTTGCCCCTACCCCGAGCCAGGCCGCCCGGCTCACCCGCGCCCAGCTCCGATCCGCCCTCAAACGAGCCAGCCGCAGCCGCGGCATCGAAGCCGAGGCCGACCGGCTCCGCGAGGTCTTCCGCGGCGACTACGCGAGCCAGCCGCAGCTGGTCGAAGACGCGCTCGGCAAGCAGGTCTTCGCCCTCCTACGGCAGTTGGAAGCCGCCTGCCTCGCTGCTGACGAGCTCGCCGAGGCGGTCGAGGAGTCTTTTCTCCAACACCCGGACGCCAAAGTCATCTTGAGCTTCCCCGGCCTCGGGATGCAGCTCGGCGCCCGGGTGCTGGCCGAGATCGGCGATGACCGCCAGCGGTTCGTCGACGCACGTGGCCTAAAGGCCTACGCAGGTTCCGCCCCCGTCACCCGCGCGTCCGGCAAGAAACACCACGTCGGGCGTCGCATGGTCAAGAACGACCGGCTTAACCATGCCGGCTACCTGTGGGCCTTCTCCGCTCTGCGGTCCTCTCCCGGCGCGGACGCCCACTACCGGCGCCGACGCGAGCAAGGAGACTGGCACGCGGCCGCCCAGCGACACCTGTTCAACCGCATGATCGGCCAGCTTTACCACTGCCTTCAGGCAGACGAACTGTTCGACGAACACATCGCCTTCCCCTCCGAACTGGCCACAGCAGCTTGACGACTTGGCATCGTGAGATGTCTACCT
>NZ_JBHXVG010000146.1:0-1314 GCF_042672405.1 Streptomyces sp. NPDC127197
CCTGAGTTCTAGTGGTCGTTGCAACACCTCAGCTCAGAGGTGGCAATGGACTTCGAGATTCGTGGTGGCCGGAGGCCTCAGGGGAACAGACCGCTGGTCCGAGAACGGGAGACATACTTCCGACTTGTGGATCAAGGAATGAGCTTCGCCGAGGCTGCCAGGACCGTCGGCATCAGCACTCGCACCGGCGAGCGATGGCGCAACGGACGAGGTGCCTCGGGTCGGATCAAGGCATATCCACCGATCAACGAGGCACCCGTCACTGAACCGACCGACCCCTCGCGCTATCTGCGCGAAGCCGACCGCGTCCACATAGCCGACCGGCTGCAGGAGAAGGCCACCATCCGGGCGATCGCCGCCGAGCTGGGCCGCAGTCCGTCGACGATCAGCCGCGAAATCCGCCGCAACCGCACCGTCCTGGCCAACGGCCGCTGGCGCTACCGCCCCTTTGCCGCCCAGCGCCGAGCTGACGCGCGGCGGCCTCGCCCCAAGACCGGGAAGATCGGCCAGAACCCGGAACTGCACGACTTCATCCAGTCGCACCTGGCCCTGCGCTGGAGTCCCGAGCAGATCTGTCACGCTCTGCGCAGGCGCTTCACCCATCGGCCGGAGATGCACGTGACCCACGAGACCATCTACCAGGCCCTCTACGTCCAAGGCCGCGGTGAACTCCGCCGCGAACTAACCCAGGCTCTGCGCACTGGACGTGCCATCCGCCGCCCTCGCCGCCTGGCCGACCGGCGTCGCTCCCGCGCCGTCAAGAACATGGTCATGATCAGCGAACGGCCCGCCGAGGCAGCCGACCGCGCTGTCCCCGGGCACTGGGAAGGCGACCTGATCGTCGGCCCCAGCTCCCGCTCCGCGATCGCCACCCTGGTCGAACGCAGCACCCGCTACCTGATGCTGGTCCACCTGCCCGACGGCCACAGCGCCGCAGCCGTGCGCGACGCCCTCATCACCACCGTCAAAACCCTGCCGCCCCACCTGAAGCGATCCTTGACCTGGGATCAGGGCACCGAAATGGCCGCTCACCACGGCTTCAGCATCGCCACCAACGTCCCGGTCTACTTCTGCGATCCCGCCAGCCCCTGGCAGCGCGGCTCGAACGAGAACACCAACGGCCTGCTACGCCAGTACTTCCCCAAGGGAACCGACCTGTCCACGCACACCCCCGAGCACCTCCACGCCGTCGCCACCGAGCTCAACAGCCGCCCCCGCAAAACGCTCGACTGGGAAACCCCAGCCGAGCGTCTGCATAAACTGCTCGCGACTTGATCAACTCACCGCGTGTTGCAACGACCCCCTGAATCCACC
>NZ_JBHXVG010000147.1:0-1287 GCF_042672405.1 Streptomyces sp. NPDC127197
CTGTCAATCCCCTCGCAGCGTGGAGACGATCTATGCGGCCAGTCCCTCGGCGAGGGTGGCTCGGTAGTCACGTTCGTAGTCGATCGGGCTCTTGAACCCGCACACGCTGTGTAGCCGCCTGGTGTTGTAGAAGTCGGTGATCCAGGTGGCGACCTTGATGCGTGCCTCGGTGCGGGTACGGAAGGTGTGGCGGTGTACGTACTCGACTTTGAGGACGCTGTTGAACGCCTCGCTCACGGCGTTGTCGAAGCAAGATCCGACTCTGCCCATGGACTGGACCATGCCGAGCTTTCGGCAGGCCCGCCTGAACCGCCGCGAGCAGTACTCGCTGCCCCTGTCCGTGTGCATGATCACGCCGCGCACGTCGCCGCCGCGGGTGGCCGCGGCCATGTTCAGGGACGCGACGACCAGGTCGGCGTCGTGCCGCTCGGCCATCGCGTAGCCGAGCAGGCGGCGGGAGAACAGGTCGATGACCGTCGCCAAGTACAGCTTGCCCTCGCCGGTTTCGATCTCGGTGAGATCGCCCGCCCAGACGAGATCGGGTTCCTCGGCGGTGAAGTCCCGGCGCACGAAGTCCGGGGCGGCCGGCCGCTTGCCCGGCCTCGTCAGCGACCGGCGGCGGCGCACCTTCCGTCCGGCCAGCCCGAGTTCGGCCATGACCTTCGCGACCGTGTTCACCGATACTCGCCAGCCTCTGCGCGCCAGCTCGATGAACACCTTCGGCGAGCCGTAGGTGCCGCCCGAGCCGTGGAAGATCTCCTCGATCTCCTCGGCCAGCTGCTGCCGGCGCGCCTCACGCGCTGTCGGCGGACGATCCCGCCACTTGTAGAACCACGACTCGGACACCCTCAGCGCCCGGCAGGCGGTGCGGTGCGGAATCTTCTGCTCGGCCTTGCAGCTGCTGATCACCCCGACCGCGACGGCCGGGTCCGCCTCAGCTACTTCACCCACAAGGCCACGAATCGCTTGCACACATCACGCTCCATCTCCAGCTCGCGGATGCGCTTGTCCTTCTCCCTGGCCTCGGCCCGCAGCCGCTCCAGCTCAGCGCGCTCGCTCTCCCGCACACGACCGCCGGGCGACGGATCGGCCACCGGCCGGTCCGACGACGGCGACCCGTTGCGCCGCGCCCGCGACACCCAGCTGTGCAACGTCCCCGGGTGGATGCCCAGATCCTCAGCCACCTCCGGAATGGGCTTCCCGGTCTCCGTCACGATCCGTACCGCTCCCTCGCGGAACTCAGCGTCGTAGATGCGCTTCCTGGATGCCATGACCCCCAACTATCCC
>NZ_JBHXVG010000148.1:0-1276 GCF_042672405.1 Streptomyces sp. NPDC127197
CCAGGACCTGGCGGACGTCGTAGTGGGCGATGGGCCAGTCCGAGCCCAGGGCGACCGTGGCGCCCGCGTCGCGCAGGTCCCGCAGCCGCCAGGCGCGGCCGGCGCGGTCGGCGCCCAGTCGGCGGGACCACTGGTCGGTGCCGTCGGCGCGGGTGTAGGCGGTGTGCGGGGGCTGCATGGAGGCCGCCACGCCGAGCTGCTCGAACCTGGGCAGCAGGTCGTCCGGCGCGGTCTCGATGTGCTCGATGCGGTGCGCCCCGTGGCCGGACGGTCCCAGCCCGGCGACCACGTCGAGGACGTGCCGGACCGCCGCGTCGCCGATGGCGTGGGTGGCCGTGCGGACCCCGGCCGCGTGCAGGTGCCGTACGGCGGCGGCGTACGCCTCGGGGTCGGGCCAGAAGGCCTGCGTGCCCTGCCCGTGGCAGTCGGCGTGGTCGAGCCAGGCCGTGCCGCCCTCGACGGTGCCGTCCATGAAGAACTTCACCCCGCCGACCAGCCAGTGCCGCCCGGCCCGGCCCTGGAGCGCGACGAGTTCGTCCAGCTCGTCCCGGTCGGCGCCGGGCATGCACCAGGGAGCGAACCGCAGCCGGACGGGCAGCACCGTCTCGCGGGCCACGGCCTGAACGAGGTCGAGGTCGCCGCCGTCCATGACGTGCGCACCGGTGAGGCCGGTCGCCGCCATCGCGGTCAGCAGCTCCAGCAGGCGGGCCCGGCGGGCCTCGTACGAGGGGCGGGGCAGTGCCTCGGCCAGCAGGTCCATCGCCGCGTGCTCCACGAGATGGCCGGTGGGCCGCCCGGCCGGGTCGCAGACCACCTCGGAGCGCTGGGCGAAGCTCCGGGGGCCGCTCACGCCGGCCGCGGCGAGCGCCGGCCCGGTGGCCAGGGCGGAGTGGCCGTCGTACAGGCGCAGGAAGGCCGGGGCGCCGTGGAGGACGTCCTCCACGAGGGCGCGGTCGATCGGGCGGCCCTCGAAGGCGTTGTGGTCGAGGCCGTGACCGATCACCCAGCCGTCGACGCGTTCGGCGGCGGCCAGCGCGGCACGCAGGCCGGCCAGGTCGGTCACCTTCGACAGGTCGGCGCCGGTGGCCATCTCCAGGCCCCACACGGGGTGGCTGTGCGCGTCCACCAGACCGGGCACCAGGTGCGCCCCGTCCAGTCGTACGATTCGCGTGGCCGGCCCGAGCCAGTCGCGTACGTCGCTCTCGTCGCCGACCGCGGTGATCAGCCCGTCGCGCACGGCGACGGCGGTGGCCCGCGGTCGGGCCGGGTCGAGGGT
>NZ_JBHXVG010000149.1:0-1237 GCF_042672405.1 Streptomyces sp. NPDC127197
CCGTTGAGCGATGGCCCTTCCATGCGGAACCACCGGATCACTAAGCCCGACTTTCGTCCCTGCTCGACTTGTAGGTCTCGCAGTCAAGCTCCCTTGTGCCTTTACACTCTGCGAATGATTTCCAACCATTCTGAGGGAACCTTTGGGCGCCTCCGTTACCTTTTAGGAGGCGACCGCCCCAGTCAAACTGCCCACCTGACACTGTCTCCCCGCCCGATAAGGGCGGCGGGTTAGAAGGTCAATACAGCCAGGGTAGTATCCCACCGATGCCTCCACCGAAGCTGGCGCTCCGGTTTCCAAAGCTCCTACCTATCCTGTACAAGCTGTACCAACATTCAATATCAGGCTGCAGTAAAGCTCCACGGGGTCTTTCCGTCCTGTCGCGGGTAACCTGCATCTTCACAGGTACTATAATTTCACCGAGTCTCTCGTTGAGACAGTGCCCAGATCGTTGCGCCTTTCGTGCGGGTCGGAACTTACCCGACAAGGAATTTCGCTACCTTAGGACCGTTATAGTTACGGCCGCCGTTTACTGGGGCTTCAATTCGCACCTTCGCTTACGCTAAGCGCTCCTCTTAACCTTCCAGCACCGGGCAGGCGTCAGCCCCTATACTTCGCCTTACGGCTTCGCAGAGACCTGTGTTTTTGCTAAACAGTCGCCTGGGCCTATTCACTGCGGCTCTCTCGGGCTTACACCCTAAGAGAGCACCCCTTCTCCCGAAGTTACGGGGTCATTTTGCCGAGTTCCTTAACGAGAGTTCTCTCGATCACCTTAGGATTCTCTCCTCGCCTACCTGTGTCGGTTTGCGGTACGGGCACCTCTCACCTCGCTAGAGGCTTTTCTTGGCAGTGTGGAATCAGGAACTTCGCTACTAAATTTCGCTCGCCATCACAGCTCAGCCTTATGGGAAACGGATTTGCCTATTTCCCAGCCTAACTGCTTGGACGCGGATATCCAATACCGCGCTTACCCTATCCTCCTGCGTCCCCCCATTGCTCAAATGGTGAGGAGGTGGTACAGGAATATCAACCTGTTGTCCATCGCCTACGCCTTTCGGCCTCGGCTTAGGTCCCGACTAACCCTGAGCGGACGAGCCTTCCTCAGGAAACCTTAGGCATTCGGTGGAGGGGATTCTCACCCCTCTTTCGCTACTCATACCGGCATTCTCACTTCTAAGCGCTCCACCAGTCCTTCCGGTCTGGCTTCACAGCCCTTAGAACGCTCTCCTACCACTGT
>NZ_JBHXVG010000150.1:0-1227 GCF_042672405.1 Streptomyces sp. NPDC127197
CCGTTGAGCGATGGCCCTTCCATGCGGAACCACCGGATCACTAAGCCCGACTTTCGTCCCTGCTCGACTTGTAGGTCTCGCAGTCAAGCTCCCTTATGCCTTTGCACTCTACGAATGATTTCCAACCATTCTGAGGGAACCTTTGGGCGCCTCCGTTACACTTTAGGAGGCGACCGCCCCAGTCAAACTGCCCACCTGACACTGTCTCCCGGGTCGATAAGACCCGTAGGTTAGAATTTCAATACAGTCAGGGCGGTATCCCACCAGCGCCTCCACCGAAGCTAGCGCTCCGGTTTCAATGGCTCCCGCCTATCCTGTACAAACTGTACCAAAATTCAATATCAGGCTACAGTAAAGCTCCACGGGGTCTTTCCGTCCTGTCGCGGGTAACCTGCATCTTCACAGGTACTATAATTTCACCGAGTCTCTGGTTGAGACAGTGCCCAAATCGTTACACCTTTCGTGCGGGTCGGAACTTACCCGACAAGGAATTTCGCTACCTTAGGACCGTTATAGTTACGGCCGCCGTTTACTGGGGCTTCAGTTCAGAGCTTCGCTTACGCTAACCCCTCTCCTTAACCTTCCAGCACCGGGCAGGTGTCAGCCCCTATACTTCGCCTTACGGCTTCGCAGAGACCTGTGTTTTTGCTAAACAGTCGCTTGGGCCTATTCACTGCGGCTTTCCGTTAAGAAAGCACCCCTTCTCCCGAAGTTACGGGGTCATTTTGCCGAGTTCCTTAACCAGAGTTCTCTCGCACACCTTAGGATTCTCTCCTCGCCTACCTGTGTCGGTTTGCGGTACAGGCACCTTTTATCTCGCTAGAAGCTTTTCTTGGCAGCGGGGAATCAAAGACTTCGCTCCATAAGGAGCTTCCCCATCACAGCTCAGCCTTCACGATAAGCGGATTTGCCTACTTATCAGCCTAACTGCTTGGACGTGCACAACCAATCGCACGCTTCTTCTATCCTTCTGCGTCCCTCCATTGCTCAAACGATAAAGAGGTGGTACAGGAATATCAACCTGTTGTCCATCGCCTACGCCTGTCGGCCTCGGCTTAGGTCCTGACTAACCCTGAGCGGACGAGCCTTCCTCAGGAAACCTTAGGCATTCGGTGGACGGGATTCTCACCCGTCTTTCGCTACTCATACCGGCATTCTCACTTCTAAGCGCTCCACCAGTCCTTCCGGTCTGACTTCACTGCACTTAGAACGCTCTCCTACCACTGT
>NZ_JBHXVG010000151.1:0-1211 GCF_042672405.1 Streptomyces sp. NPDC127197
TGCGGAGCAGGGCAGGAAGAGGGGTTTCGCCCCCTGGGCGGAAGACCGTCCACCCCGGGACGGGGTGTGCCGGCCCACCGTGATCAACAGCTCTCGACTGTCAGTCCTCCCCGGGAGGTTCAGGAGCATGACGACGGACACCACGGACGGGCAGGAGACCGCGCACGCGCGGTACGCCTTCCGCCTGCGCGTGTGTGCCGGCGCCCGTGCCGCACTGGAGGCGGAAGGGGCGCGCTGCCGCTGGATCTGGAACGAATGCGTCGCGAAGTCCAAGGCCGTACACCTGCACAACAAGGCCACGTGCGGCACGGAGACGTGCGGTCCGGCCCGGCTCGACACGATGCTGACGCGGGCCCGCAAGACCACGCCGTGGCCGGCCGAGGGCGCGAGCGTTCCCCAGCAGCAGCTCATACGCGACTTCGGCAGATCCCGCGCCAAAGCCCTGAAGGACATCAATGACCTGCACCCTCAGCGGCAGCGGGCCCAGATGCCGAAGTACAGGAAGAAGCGCGAGGCGCGGCCGACGCTGAACCGCACCCAGCGGGGCTTCCGCCTCAAGGACGGCCTGCTGCACCTCGCGGGCGGGATCGTGCTGCGGGTGGTGTGGTCGCGGGACCTGCCCGAGGAACCGTCCTCGGTGCGCGTGTACCAGGACGCCACCGGGGCGTGGTACTGCTCGTTCGTCGTCCCGGCGGTGACCGCGGCCCTTGCGGAGACCGGCCGTGCGATCGGAGTGGACTGGGGCGTCAAGGAGATCGCCACCACCACATCCGACGCGCACGATCTTCCCCACCCCCGGCACGGCAAGAAGGCCGGGGCCAAGCCGGCCCGGTACGACCGCATGGTGGCCCGGCGCAAACCGAAGAAGGGGCAGGCGGCCTCGAAGAGGTACCGGGAGGCGAAGCGGCTGCGGGCCAAGGCCCACAGAAGGTGGCCCGGCAGCGGGAGGGCACGGCCCGTAAGCACGGCCGGATCGTGCACCTGGTCAACCCCGCGCACACCACCATGGACTGCGCGCAGTGCGGAGCGAGAACCAAGCACGCACTCCCTCTTTCGGAAAGAACGTATGCCTGCACCGTGTGCGGAGCCGTCTCGCCCAGAGACAAGAACTCCGCCCGCGTGATGCTGGTCCGGGCTGGTCTCAACCCGGCTGATGCTGATCGTGTAAGACCTGACCGCACGCCGTGCGGCCAGGCAGCCTGAGTCAGGAA
>NZ_JBHXVG010000152.1:0-1197 GCF_042672405.1 Streptomyces sp. NPDC127197
CCCCGGTTCGAATGGAGACTCGATTCCATGTAAGGATCAGAGTCATGGCACGTCCCTCCTCCTACCCACCTGAGCTGCGCAAGCGTGCGGTGCGCATGGTCGCCGAGGTCCGCGGTGACTACCCGACCGAGTCCGCCGCGATCAACGCGGTCATGGTGAAGCTGGGCATCGGCTCGCGCGAGACGCTGCGCAAGTGGGTCCGGCAGGACCAGATCGACTCCGGGCAGCGTCCGGGGACGACGACGGAGGAGTCCGAGCAGATTAAAGCGATGAAGAAGGAGATCGCCGAGCTCAGGCGGGCCAACGAGATCCTGAAGGCTGCGGCAAGTTTCTTCGCGGCCGAGCTCGACCGGCCACACACACGCTCGTAGCGTTCATCGACGAGCACCGGGACCGCTTCGGCGGTGTCGAGCCGATCTGTCGCGTGCTGACCCAGCACGGTTGCAAGATCGCCCTCTCCACCTACTACGCCTGCAAGAAACGCCTCACATCACCCTCGCCGCGATCGGTGCGGGACGAGGAACTCAAGACCCTGATCAAGGAGGTCCACGAGACCAACTACCGCGTATACGGGGCCCGGAAGATCTGGCGGGCACTGAACCGGCAGGGCCACGACGTGGCCCGCTGCACCGTCGAACGCCTGATGCGCGAGATCGGCATCGCTGGCGCGGTGCGCGGCAAGAAGGTGATCACCACCTTTCCGGACCCGGCCGCCACCAGGGCCCCGGACCGCCTGGACCGTGACTTCGTCGCCCCGGCCCCCAACCGCACCTGGGTAGCCGACTTCACTCACGTCGCCGCTTGGGCGGGCGTCGTGTACGTCGCCTTCGTCGTGGACACCTTCTCCCGCCGCATCGTCGGCTGGTCCGCGTCGATGTCGAAGGAGTCCCAACTCGTCTTGGACGCACTGGACATGGGCCTGTGGCAGCGAGACCGCGAAGGCCGCCCACCCGTGCCCGGCGAGCTGGTTCACCACTCGGATGCGGGGTCGCAATACACGTCGTTCCGCCTGGCCGAACACCTCGATGCGGCCCAGATCGCGGCCTCTATCGGCTCGGTCGGCGACGCGTACGACAACGCCCTCATGGAGTCGACGATCGGCCTGTACAAGACCGAGGTCATCAAACCGATGCGGCCCTGGAAGACGCTCTCACACGTCGAACTCGCCACCGCGGAGTGGGTCGACTGGTACAACCA
>NZ_JBHXVG010000153.1:0-1119 GCF_042672405.1 Streptomyces sp. NPDC127197
GAAAACGACCTCTGAGTGGGCATTTAGGTATGGCTTGCGGCGTTACGCCGCTCTTGCGGCTGGTGCTCTTTGAAAGGGTTTGTGCCCTACGTGCGGTTTCGCAGCCTTCCAGGCACCGGCCTCGGCGTCCATTTGCTCCGTGCCTTGCACCCGGATTCCGTCTGGTCTATGGACGTCACAGAAACGCCCTACTGGTCAAGTAACGCTGTCAGCAGCGCTGTTCGTGTAAGAGCCCATTCGTGAGCCAGCGGAAGCCGTACCCCAGCGACCTGTCCGACGCCCGATGGGCGTTGATCGAACCGACCTTATCCGCCTGGAGGAAAGCCCGACTCGACCGCAGACCCACCGGCCAGCCGGCCCAGGTCGAACTGCGCGATGTCTTCAACGCCATCCTGTACGTCAACCGCACGGGAATCCCGTGGAAATACCTCCCGCACGACTTCCCGAACCACGGCACCGTCTACGCCTACTACGCCGCCTGGCGCGACGAAGGAATCCTCGCCCAGCTCAACTACGACCTCACCGGCCTGACCCGGGTCAAGGAGGGCCGCAAACCCGAACCGACCGCATCCGTGATCGACACCCAGAGCGTGAAGACCTCCACCAACGTGCCCCTGACCAGCCAGGGAACGGACCCCGGGAAGAAGATCGTCGGCAGGAAGCGGGGCATCATCACCGACACCCTCGGCCTGCTCCTCGCCGTGACCGTCACCGCCGCAAGCCTGTCGGAAAACGCCGTAGGAATACGACTGCTCGACCGGGCCAAGAAGACCTACCCCACCATCTCCAAAAGCTGGGTCGACACCGGCTTCAAGAACGCCGTCGTAGAACACGGCGCCAACCTCGGAATCGACGTCGAAGTCGTCAACAGAAACCCCAAGACCCGCGGCTTCCATGTTGTCAAAAGGCGCTGGGTCGTCGAGCGAAGTCTGGGATGGATCATGCTTCGCCGGCGTCTGGCCCGCGACTACGAGACCCTCCCCGCAAGCTCCGAAGCCATGATCCACATCGCCTCGATCGACAACCTCACCAAGCGCATAACGGACGAGACCACACCCACCTGGCGAGGCACCTACTAGGGCATACGGGGCGATCTACCTAAATCAAATGCCCTCTGAG
>NZ_JBHXVG010000154.1:0-1090 GCF_042672405.1 Streptomyces sp. NPDC127197
CCGCCGGAGTCGGTGATTTCCGCAGCGAGGTCGGTGAGCCGGTCCTCGCGCCGGCCGACCAGGGCCACGGAGGCACCCTCGCGGGCAAGCTCCAGGGCGGTGGCGTGGCCGATGCCGCTGGAGGCCCCGGTGACCAGGGCGGCGGTTCCTTCGAGACGACGAGTCATGGTTCAAGCCTTTCGACGAACGGCCACGCTGCTCGGGGCCGTACGGGACAAGGGGAGATGGCCCACTTGGTGTGAGCCCTATGGGGTGCAGGCCGCTCAGGACTGGGCCAAAGGCACAATGGGGAAGTGAGCATCAGCGGGCAGAAGACCACCGACACCACGCGTCAAGGGACCAAGGACGACGGAGAGCTACCGCCCCGCGAACGCCTGGTCCGGGCCGCGTCACGCCTGTTCTATTACGAGGGCGTACGCGCGATCGGCGTGGAGCGGCTGATCGCCGAGGCCGGGGTGACGAAGGCGACCTTCTACCGGCACTTCGCCTCCAAGGACGACCTGGTCGTGGCCTATCTGCTGACCAAGGACGCCTACTACAAGGAGGTGGCCGAACCGCTGGCCGCCGGGCATCCGCCCGCGGAGGCGATCGACCTGATCTTCGAGGCGATCGCCGAGCACGCCCGCGAGCGCGGCTTCCGCGGATCGCCGTTCCTGAACGCGGCCGCCGAGTACCCGGACGCCGACCACCCGGTCCGCGGCCTGGTGACGTCCCACCGGGACTGGATCCGCACCCTCTTCCAGGATCTGCTCACCCGGCTCGGCCACGCCGATGCGGAGTCGGCCACCGGTGCGCTGCTGATGCTGTACGACGGCGCGATGGCAGCCGGCTACCTGGACGACTCGACGGCCGCCCACAAGACCCTGCTGGACGCGGTCCGGCTGATCCGGTCGGGAGGCTGACCCCGTCGGACCCGCGTGAAGCAGCGGCTCTGTACGGGGCCCCGGCCGGGCCGGGGCGCGGATTGGCTTCATGGAACCTTTTTGATCTCTCTTCGACGTGCACCGGCGACCTACTGGCATGTCCCGGCCTGGGGGCAGCCCGGCTAGGAAGTCCGAGCGACCGTCCCCAAGAGGCAGGAAGACCGGTC
>NZ_JBHXVG010000155.1:0-1089 GCF_042672405.1 Streptomyces sp. NPDC127197
AGCCAGTCGCGTACGTCGCTCTCGTCGCCGACCGCGGTGATCAGCCCGTCGCGCACGGCGACGGCGGTGGCCCGCGGTCGGGCCGGGTCGAGGGTACGGACCGTGGCGCCGGCGAGAACGAGGTCGGCGGTGGCCATGTGGTGAACTCCCTTCTTCTGTACCGTCATTCGACGGCTTCGGTGGGCTCGGTGGCGAAGTCGGCGTACACCCGCGGTCGGCTGCGGCGCAATCAGCCCGGGCGGTGAGGTGAGCATCAAGCTCCCGACCCCCTGAAGGAGTTGGCCAACGCACCGCACGGCCGGTACGTCCTCGCCTGCCGGGTCGGCTTTGCGTACCGGGGGGGGCAGGAGTGGGCGGACCGGGTGGAGGCGAACCGGGCGGTCGCCTACCGCATCCACCTGGATGTGGCCCGTGGCCGCTGGTATCTGACCGCCTCCTGGCAGATCCCGGTATCCCGGACCGTCCCCCTGGCCGCCGCCCTCGCGCATGGTGTGATCGGCGTCGATACGAACGCCGACCACCTGGCCGCCTGGCGCCTCGATGTCCACGGCAACCCGATCGGCAACCCCCGCCGCTTCTTCTTCTTCGAGGCGTCCGGACCGGCCGGACACCGCGACGCCCAGGTCCGCCACGCCCTCACCAGGCTGCTGCACTGGGCCAAGGCCTGCGGTGTCACAGCGATCGCCGTCGAAGACCTCGACTTCACCGCGGAGAAGACCCGCGAGAAGCACGGCCGCCGAAAACGGTTTAGGCAGCTCATCTCCGGCATGCCCACCGGCCGCCTCCGTCCCCGCCTGACCTCCATGGCCGACCACAGCGGCATCGCCATCATCGCGGTCGACCCCGCCTACACCAGCCGCTGGGGCGCCGAGCACTGGCACAAGCCCCTCACCAGCAACACCCGTAGAACGACTCGTCACGACGCTGCCGCCGTGGCGATCGGACGACGCGCCCAAGGGCACCCGATCCGGCTGGGGATACCTCCCAGGCTCTTAGAGCTGGTCTCATTTGGCGTGTTCGATAGCCTGTGGCCGTGGGGATCGTCGAGCGCTTGGTGCCGGATGAGTTGTGGGAGCTGTTCGAGCAGGT
>NZ_JBHXVG010000156.1:0-1077 GCF_042672405.1 Streptomyces sp. NPDC127197
CCCCGTCCGCCTCCATCTGCTCGGCCAGCTTCATGGCCTCCTCGATGAGCGTCTCGACGATCTTGGACTCGGGGACGGTCTTGATGACCTCGCCCTTGACGAAGATCTGCCCCTTGCCGTTGCCGGAGGCGACGCCGAGGTCGGCCTCGCGGGCCTCGCCGGGACCGTTCACCACACACCCCATGACCGCGACACGCAAGGGCACCTCCATGCCCGTGAGGCCGGCGGTGACCTCCTCGGCCAGCTTGTACACATCGACCTGGGCGCGGCCGCAGGACGGGCAGGAGACGATCTCCAGACCGCGCTCCTTGAGGTTCAGCGACTCCAGGATCTGGATGCCGACCTTGACCTCCTCGGCGGGCGGGGCGGACAGGGACACCCGGATCGTGTCGCCGATGCCCTGCGACAGCAGCGCGCCGAAGGCCACCGCCGACTTGATCGTGCCCTGGAACGCCGGGCCCGCCTCCGTGACCCCCAGGTGCAGCGGGTAGTCGCACTGCGCGGCCAGCTGCCGGTACGCCTCGATCATCACGACCGGGTCGTTGTGCTTCACCGAGATCTTGATGTCCCGGAAGTCGTGCTCCTCGAACAGCGACGCCTCCCACAGCGCCGACTCCACCAGCGCCTCCGGCGTCGCCTTGCCGTACTTCTGCAGCAGCCGGCGGTCGAGCGAGCCCGCGTTGACGCCGATGCGGATCGGCGTGCCGTGGTCCTTCGCGGCCCGCGCGATCTCCTTGACCTTGTCGTCGAACTGCTTGATGTTGCCGGGATTGACCCGGACCGCGGCACAGCCGGCCTCGATCGCGGCGAACACGTACTTCGGCTGGAAATGGATGTCCGCGATCACCGGGATCTGCGACTTGCGCGCGATGGTCGCCAGCGCATCGGCGTCGTCCTGGGTCGGACAGGCGACACGAACGATCTGGCAGCCGGACGCCGTCAGCTCGGCGATCTGCTGCAGCGTCGCGCCGACGTCCGACGTACGGGTCGTCGTCATCGACTGCACCGACACCGGGGCGTCTCCGCCCACCGCCACGGATCCGACCTGGATCTGCCGGCTCTTCCGGCGCTCGGCGA
>NZ_JBHXVG010000157.1:0-1058 GCF_042672405.1 Streptomyces sp. NPDC127197
CCGGCAGCCGCAAGGTCTTCGCGATCAACCCGCTAGCCGCCTCCCGCTACCGTGACCGCCACGGTGTGTCCCGCAAGAAGTCGGACCCGGGCGACGCCCTCGTGCTGGCGAACATCCTTCGCACTGACATGGCCGTTCACCGGCCACTACCTGCGGACTCTGACCTGGCCCGGGCCATTGCGGTGCTGGCTCGAGCTCAGCAGGACGCTGTCTGGAACCGCCAGCAGATCGGCAACCAGATCCGTTCCCTGCTGCGCGAGTACTACCCCGCCGCCCTGGATGCTTTCCTGGCCAAACACGGCGGGCTGGCCCGCGAGGAGGCCCGCATCATCCTGGCCAAGGCTCCGACGCCGACCGAGGCCGCGCAGCTGTCTCTGAACCAGCTGCGCTCCGCCCTCAAGCGCGCCGGCCGTGTCCGCGGAGTTGAAGCAGAGGCCGACCGCCTGCGCGCTGTCCTGCACGCCGAGTACGCCCACCAGCCCGCGGTCGTGGAAGACGCCTTCGGCAAGCAACTCCTCGCTCTGCTGAAGCAGTTCGAAGCGGCCTGCCAGGCCAGTGACGACCTCGCCGAAGCAGTCGATGCCTGTTTTCGCGAGCACCCCGATGCCGAAATACTCCTGAGCTTCCCCGGCCTCGGCGTCCAGCTCGCCGCACGTGTCCTCGCCGAGACAGGCGACGACCGCAGCCGCTTCGCCGACGCCCGCAGCCTGAAGGCCTACGCCGGATCCGCACCGATCACCCGCGCCTCCGGCAAGAAACACTACGTCGGACGCCGCATGGTCAAGAACAACCGACTCCACCACGCCGGCTATCTGTGGGCCTTCTCCTCCTTGCGCTCATCGCCCGGAGCGCAGGCCCACTACCGCCATCGACGCAAAGTCGGCGACTGGCACGCACAAGCTCAACGGCACCTGTTCAACCGCTTGCTCGGCCAGCTGTTCCACTGCCTTCAACAGCGGGTCCTCTTCGACGAGCAACGTGCCTTCAACTCGCCTCTCGCTTCATCAACGGCAGCTGCGGCTTGACTTCTTCAGGTCCCGAGATGTCTATCGGGACAC